>CAYNKW010000157.1:0-3078 GCA_964397845.1 uncultured Anaerolineae bacterium | reverse complement strand
CTATGACATTCCCTGGAACCCGGCCCGCATCGAGCAGCGGATGGGCCGCGTGCACCGTTACAAGCAGGAACACGACGTGTTGCTGCTCAACATGGTATCTCAGAACACCCGCGAGGGGCGCGTGCTCAAGGTGCTGCTGGACAAGCTGGAGCGCATCCGCCGTGAATTGGGCAACGACAAGGTCTTTGACATCATCGGCCAGCAGTTCAGCGGCAAGCCATTGGCCGAGTTGATCTTTGATGCGGTCGTCGTCGGAAAAGAGGATCAGGCCCAGCGCGAGATCGAGCAAAAGTTGGACAAGGATCGGGTAGAGGCCCAACTGGCCGGCTTGAAGCGCAAGGTGGAGGTGAGCCAGGTGCGAGCATTGCTCCAGGCCCTGCAGAATCAGCGCGAGGTGGCCGAGATGCGTCGCATGATGCCGGCCTACGTGCGCCGTTTCTTTCAACTGGCGGCCCCGCTGGTTGGCGTCGGGATTCGAGGCGACGTGGAAGGTGTTTTTCATCTCGACCCTTGCCCACCCGGCGTGGCCCAGGCGCTGGCCAACTACCCCAAAGAGGTGCACCAAAAGCTCACCTTCGACCGCGAGCGAGCCATGCCCGACCTGGCTCAGGATGCCCAGGCCGTCTACCTGCATCCCGGCGAGCCGGTCTTTGAAGCGGCGATGGATCTCTTTCTTGGGCAATACGAACACGAGGGGATGCGGGGAGCGATCTTTCTCGACCCGGACGCGTGCGAGCCGTACCTCTTTTACCTGGCCCGGGCCCAGGTGCTGCGCGACCCTGCCCCGGGCGAGGCAGATCCAGAGATCGTCGAGGAGCAGATGATTGGCCTGCGTCGTTTTGCCAAGAGGCGCATGGAGCAGTCCCCGGCCCACCTGCTGCTGACGTTGTACCCCGGTGAACCGGGAAACAAACCCGGTTTCTCGGAGAAACCGGGTTTGTTGACCCTGGCGGCTGACACCGCCGCCGTGGAGGCCTTCCTGGTGGAGGCGCTGGCTCTCCCGGCCTTGCAAGCCCGCCAGCAGCAGGAGGAGGAGCAGTTGCCCCAGCGCCGGGAGCAACTGCGCGTGGCTTACAACCTGTGGCGGGCCGAGCTCTTTAGCCGCCGTCGCCGGCTGAAGGAAGCGGTGGAAAAAGGCGTGCCTGCCGCCAGGAGCAAATTGCGCCGCTGCCAGGCAGAGTTGGACAGCCTGGACCGTCGCCAGCAAGAGGCGCAAGCCGCCCTCTATGCCGCTGTGGATGCCCTGCGGCTGGGACCGGTGAGCCTGTACGTCCAGGCATTGGTGCTGCCGCTGCCACCGGAGGAGGCGGAACGCCGCCGCGACGTCCAGGCGGAAAAGGTGGCCCTGGCCGAGGTCATTCGCCGCGAGCAGGCCGAAGGCTCCACGATTGAGGACGTCTCTGCTCCGCACTTGAAAGCCGGCTTTGACCTGAAAGTGCTCCGCGCCGGCGGTTCGCTGCGCTACGTGGAGGTCAAAGGACGCAGTGGCACACAGGCGGTAGAGATGACGGCCAACGAGTGGGCCCAGGCGGCCAACCACCGCGATCGCTACTGGCTCTACGTGGTCTACCATTGCGATACCGTCCCGCAGCTCTATCGCGTCCCCGATCCCTTTAGCCGGCTGCTGGCCCGACAGACCGGCGCGGTACGCATCAAGGCCAGTGACGTGATGGCCGCCGCCGAATCCCCGCCGCCCCAGGTGAATTGACATTCTTTCCAATTCGAGTACAATGTAGTCACCAAAGAGACTACTTGAGGAGGAGCTATGCCTGACGTTGGTGTGCGAGAGCTCAAAGCCCGCGCTTCGGAGATCATCCGCGACGTGCGGGAGCGACGCGCGCGGTATATCATCACCTATCGGGGCCGGCCGGTGGGTTTGCTGATGCCGCTGGACGAGACGAGGGCGGCGTCCCTGCTCCCTGACGGTGAGGCGGCTACGAGTGTCTGGGACGAGTTGACCCGGCTGGGCGAGGAGATCGGCCGGGGCTGGCGTTCGCCCCTGACCAGCGCCGAACTGCTGTCGGAAATGCGCCGCCAGGAGGTCGCCTGTGGCTAACCTTTACACGGTAGATGCCAGTGTTTTTCTGAACGCCTTCAATCCCTACGAGGTGGGACACGAGGAAAGCCATCGCCTGTTGGCCCAGTTACAGGAGCAGGCGGCGCCCATCATCGTGCCAACGTTGCTACTGCCGGAGGTGGCTGCCGCGGTCAGCCGGGGGCAGGAAGACAAAGAATTGGCGCGAGAGTTCGCTGCCACTCTGAGTCGCCTGTCTCACCTGCTGCTGATCCCGCTGGACACGGCGCTGGCGGGACAGGCGGCCGGCTTGGCGGCCCAGTACCTTATGCGGGGCAGCGATGCCGTCTATGCCGCTGTCGCCCTGCGCTTTGGCAGCACCCTGATCACGCTGGACCGGGAGCAGCGGGAGCGGGTGGCCGATGCGCTTACCGCCCGCTATCCTGGCGAAGTGCTGGCCGGCCGGTAATCTATGCCACGCAATCTACACAGGAAGGAGCGCGATGCACACAGACACTTTGACCCGGATACGCCAGCATCTCACCGGCAAGCCGGCTGGTGAACTGGTTGACCTACTGATGGACCTGCTCCAGCAAGTGGATGAAACTACCCGTCGCCAATTCTGGGAGCAGCTTGCGCCGTCCGGCCTGGCCACAGCCGATCTGCGTTACCCTTCACCGGAGACATTTCTGGCTGAAGTGGAGAGGTTCGTCAACGCTGCCGCTGCCGGTGAGTATTACGACGACGAGGCGGCCGATTACTATGGCAAAGACCCTGCCGACCGCAGCTATCACGTTGAACAGGGGTACATAGAGGCGTACGATATCGAATACCACAGCGGTATGTCCACCCTCAAGACGCTGTTGGCGGAGACCGGCTCGTACAACGAGGCTGGCCGTTTTGACATAGCTGCCGATGCCTACGAGCAACTGTTGGGGCTGTTGCTCCCCGACCGGGGCTATGAACTGTTTGGGGTGGACAGCCCGTTGATCGAACTGGGGTTCAACGATGACCAACTGGTCGAAGGGTTCTTTGTCGCGTTGCGCCAGGCGTCGGCGGAGCCA
>CAYNKW010000156.1:5649-9736 GCA_964397845.1 uncultured Anaerolineae bacterium | reverse complement strand
TTGTCAGAGCCGGACTCGAGGCCGGTGTGTATCCTGTTGAGACCGGTATCCCTCATCGCCTTCAGATCGTTGTCCTTCATCCGGGCAAGAGTATGGGATCGTGCATACGATGTTATCCTCTCCACCCACGGGAAGCGCATCTTGAGGTGCTTCAGAATCTCCACCAGGTCAGAAGGTTTGATTACGAGACTGTTTGCATCCTGCAAGAACACAGACGTCATGCCACCGGCAAACCAATTCAGCGCAGTGTTGAAGGTCTGCCAGTCCTCCGGTTCGACGTCTGCGGCCCTCTGGCTGAGCCCTCGTGCCAAAGGACCAAGGACAAAGGGCTCAGTTCGACGTATGTGGCCTGATCCGTCGGCCATTTGTCGCAAAGTTTCCACGTATCTGTGAACTGAGTCTACGTCCGCTTTAAGGTGGTCCACCGGACGTATGGAGAATCGCGATCCCTTGTATACTGGACAGAAAGTGCAGCGATTCCAGGGACAGTTCCGAGTTACGCGTATCAGAAGGCTGTATGCCTCGCTTGGTGGTCGTATGGGGCCTTGTTCGAACCCATCATAGGTTGTTCTGGTGACGTTAGGCCTCAGTTGTGTCAATAGTTCGCCTCCTCTACCCAATCCGTTTCTGCGGCCGCGCGTAATGCGCCCAACCCGTTCGACGAGCTCAGGGCAGGCCCGTGACAGGAAACGCCCACGGCCCGCACCTTGTCCTGCTCTTTGGCTCGCGAGAGCGCTTCCACGCAGGTCCGACGAACTCGGGCGGTATTTTCATTTTGTACCTGAAACCTTCGATTTTGAGACCGAGATTACGGGGTCACGAGCTGCGAGGAAACATTCACCATTCAATTTCAGTCGTAAGCACCTTCTCTCTCTCCGTGGACACATTATACCACAGGTGACCGGCAAGTGACAAGAACGAAAGCACTTGCAGGCAATACTACTTTGCTCGTGGAGCACCAAAAAGCCGGTTTCTGGTCTACCCTCTGAACGGATACCCCCGTTTTTGCAGAAAAAAGCTCCGTCCCTGGCAAAGGGCAGAGCTTTTCCTGACAGGTCTTGTGATGCTCGTTACGGTGAGAGCAGAAAGCCTGCTCCTCTACCTCATTATCCCCACCTGGACGTCCCGGAAGCGGGCTGGGGCCGCGCCGTGGCCGGTGTGGGCCGTCTGGCCGGGCTGACCCTTGCCACAGTTGGGTGTGCCCCACACGTGCCAGTGATCGACGTTGCAGATGGCGTCGCAATTACCCCAGAACCTGGGCGTGATTTCGGTATAAGTGGCGTTCTTGAACATTCGTCCCAGTTTGCCGTTCCTGATCTCGTAGGCCAACTCGGTGCCGAACTGAAAGTTTAGCCGCTTGTCGTCAATGCTCCAACTCTTGTTGGTGATCATATAGATGCCGTTGTCGGTGTCGGCAATCAAATCGTCCAGCGTCCACTCGCCCGGCTGGAGGCTGACGTTGGTCATGCGGATGATGGGGATGCGATTCCAGCCGTCGGCGCGCATAGAGCCGTTGCTGCGGGCTGGTGCGTTTGGGTTGATGCGCCTCAACTGGCTGGCCGTCTCCCGCGAGGTGAGGTAGCCGACGAACATGCCGTTCTTGACGATGTCGGTGCGCTGACTGGGCACACCCTCATCGTCGTAGCCAAAGGTGCCCAGCCCGGTGGGCGTCACCGCGTCGGCGGTGATGTTGACGATGTCAGAGCCATAGCGGAACGTGCCGTACTTTTCCGGCGTAAGAAAGCTGGTACCGGCAAAAGCTGCCTCGGTGCCGAACACACGGTCCAACTCGATGGGGTGGCCGCATGACTCGTGTATCTGCAAGGCCAGTTGCGGGCCGTCCAGGATGATCGTAGTAACCCCACTGGGGCACTGCGGCGCGCTGAGCAGGGCCACAACCTCCTCGCCCATGCGCCGGGCGTTGCCCACCAGGTCCCACTGCTGGACAAACTCGTAGCCGGCCGTACCCTGATGGCGGCCGAAGGAGTTAGGGTAGGACCGCTTTTGTACCTCTCCCTCGCCTACGGCCGTAGCCACCAGGCCCGGTCCACTTTCGATGATCTCCTGCTCAATGTAACTCCCCTCGGTGCTGGCAAAGGTTTTACTCTCACGGATAAAGGTCAGGCTGGACTTTGCGACCGTGACTCCTTTCACGGAGCGGGCCTCTTTATCTGCCTCCAGCAGCAGCGACACTTTGTCGTTGAGTGGTACGGTAAAGGGATCGATCTCTACCGGCGTGCGATAGGTATCCACGTGCCCTTCGGGTGGCCCAATGTCCACATCCTCGCTCTTGGTCAGGGCACTGGCTTTGGCAATCGTCACTGCCAGGGCCGTCACGCGGTCCACCTCGGCGGGCGTGAGCAGGTAGCTGCTGGCAAAGCCCCACGCGCCGTCCGCGATCACCCGCACGCCAAAGCCCTGGGTACTTTTCAGCGAAAGCTCCTGAACGACGCCGTTCTTGACAGTGATGTTTTGCGTCTCGCGGCGCACGATCCGAATATCGGTATAAGTGGCTCCCTGTACCTGTGCCAGGTTCAGGGCATGGTCTGTTAATTCTCGCATCGTTGTCCTCCTGTGGTCGGTAGATTGGTAGGTTGGGAAGTTTGTGACTGAGTGTTGACAACCAACTTACCAATCTACCAATGTACTAGAATTAAGTGGTGCCAGTGAACTGAAACTCGTGGATCTTGGCTGCCGGGACGCAGATGGCAGAGTGACTCCAGCCGGCTTTGATCATCTTGAGCTCTGAACCGAGCATCTCTGCCCGGCTGAACGCCTCCAGGATGCTCTGGGTGAACCGAAGGTTCTTCAGCGGCCGGGTAATTTGGCCGTTCTCAATGAGGAACGTCCCATCACGGGTCATGCCGGTGAGAACCGTCTTGAGCGGGTGAACGGGGTTGGTGTAGTGAAAGCGTGTCACCCAGATGCCCCGTTCGGTGGAGGCCAGCATCTCCTCTTTGGTGGCCTGAGCCGGTGCCATGAACAGGTTGAGGGGCGTGGGCCCAAAGGTGTTGGGTGCAGGTAGGCTGTGGCCAGTGGAGACCTTGCCCTCCTCACGGCCGGCAGTAAAGGAATCATAGACCACCCCCTTGGCGACGCCATTCTCGACGAGGGTCACGCGCTGCTTGGGCACTCCCTCAAAATCGAACGGGAGCACCAGCCCTCGGGGATCGTGGCTGTCGTCCCAGATGGTGATGTTTTCGCCGGTGATCTTTTGGCCGAAGCGGCCGTTCATAAAGCTGCGCCCTTCCTGCACTGCCAGCGCGCCGAAGCCCAGGTAGCCCAGCGTGCGCAACATGTCAGCCACGGCGTCTTCTTCCAGGATTACAGTGTAGGCCCCTGGCTCGATCTCGGTCGGGCTGCGGCTGCGGAGGGCCTTATCCACGGCCACCCAGCCCACAGCCTCCGGATCCAGCGCCGACACATCCATGTCGGTGGCAGTGGCATAGCCGGAGCTGTCCTCGCCTGTGATGACGGTCACGATGTGCGCCACGGTGCTACAGTGGTAGGCCGACACGCCCAGCGAGTTGGCGACCATGACTTCCTCTACAGTGGTGGAGAAAGCGCCCGCCGCCTCCAAGCCATTCTCCCGCGACATGGCGCAGATGGCGGCCACGCCTTTGGCCCGCTCTTTCGGGGTGCAGGCGGCTGTCGCCTCGGCGTAAGCGTTCATTTCTCGCACCGGCTGCGGTTCTGGGAGTGAGTGAAAGTCGGGGTTGTCCTGCTGGAAGCGGGCCACCGTCTCGGCCGATTCCACCACCTTTTGGAGCGCCTCGTCGCTCAGGTCGTTGCCCGAGGCGACGCCCACCTTTTTGCCGAACACAGTCCGCACCCGCACCGTCACGTCCGTCTCCGACACGTTCTGGTGGATGGTGTTGACCGCGAAGCGGGTCAGGTACTCGTCGTTGCCAAGGAGCAGCACCTCGGTCTGATCGGCGCTGGAGAGAGCCAGCACCCGATCGGCGATCTCTTTCAATTTCTCTTTTCCTAGCACGTCAGTTTATCCTCCTTGCTTGTCTTTTATCATTTGCCATTTAGCCGTTTATCGTCTCCGTTTGACCAATCGCTAGAAGTGAAGTAAAATAGG
>CAYNKW010000156.1:0-5549 GCA_964397845.1 uncultured Anaerolineae bacterium | reverse complement strand
TCCTACACTGTGGGCCACTGCCTTCCGTGCTTCGCAACGCATCTTGCGTCCCGCCTTTAGGCCTTACTGCTTAGCCACCAGACATTTTTCACTGTGAAAGGGAAGGGAGATAGAACTCATGGAACTCTTTGACAAATGCTACAACTTTACTCGGGCCAAAGAAACGATGGCAATGGGCTTTTACCCCTATTTCATCCCGTTGTCCGACACCGAAGGCACCGAAGTGACCATTGACGGTCGCAGGCTCATCATGATTGGGTCCAACAACTACCTGGGTCTGACCACCCACCCCAGAGTACGCCAGGCGGCGGTTGAGGCCGTGTACAAGTACGGCACCAGTTGCACTGGATCGCGCTTTCTCAATGGGACGCTCCACCTGCACAAACAACTGGAAGAAGAACTGGCCGATTTTTTGGGCAAGGAAGCGGCGCTAGTCTTTAGCACCGGCTACCAAACCAACCTGGGCACCATTTCCGCACTGGTGGGCAAGGGCGACGTGATCATCACCGACAAGGAGGATCACGCCAGCATCATTGACGGTTGTCGCCTGGCCTACGGCAAGATGCTCCGCTTTCGCCACAACGACATGGCCGACCTGGAGCGGGTGCTCAAAAAGCGCGATCCCGACCAGGGCAAGCTGGTGGTGGTAGACGGTGTCTTTAGCATGGCCGGCGACATTGCGCCGCTGCCGGAGATCATCGCGCTGTGCAAAGAGTACGGCGCCCGGCTGATGGTAGACGACGCCCACTCTGTCGGCGTGCTGGGCGAGAATGGCCGCGGCACGGCGGACCACTTTGGCGTGACGGAGGGCGTGGACCTGATCATGGGCACATTCAGCAAGTCGTTTGCCTCGCTGGGTGGATTCATCGTCGGCGACGAGCCGGTGATCCACTACATCCAGCACCACGCCCGGTCTCTCATCTTTAGCGCTTCCATGCCGGCGGCCAACGTGGCGGCCTGCCTGGCCGCGCTGGAGGTGATGCGCACCGAGCCGGAGCGGCCAAAACGCCTGATGGCCATCGCCGACAAGATGCGGCGGGGGTACCAGGAGCTGGGGTACAACACCGGCACCAGCGAGACGCCCGTAATCCCTATTATCATTGGCGACGACATGTCCACTTTTATGATGTGGCGAGCTCTCTTTGACGCCGGGGTCTATACCAACGCCGTCGTCCCACCCGGCGTGCCGCCCAACAAATCGTTGCTGCGCACCAGCTACATGGCTACCCACACCGACGAACAGATGGACCGCGTGTTGATGTTGTTTGAACAGGTTGGCAAAGGCGTGGGTGTCATTTGACGGCCCAGACCTCCGGGTGGTCTCTTTTTATAGCCATCCCTGCTGGCGATACCACTGCGCCGTGAGACGCACGCCGGTCGCCAGATCGTATTGCGCTTCAAAGCCGAGTTCGCGATGGGCCTTCTCAGCGCTGCACACCCAGTATCGTTGGCGCAACTCGATCAGTTTCTGGCCGTTGAGCAACGCTGGCTGGCCAGTGAACCGGGCCTGGAGGCCAGCAACGGCGGCAATGGCCGGCAGTAGTCCTTCGGGCACAACGACGCGCACGGTGCGCTTACTCAGCGCCGTGGCGACCAGTTCGCTCATCTCCCGCCAATCGTAGCTTTTCCCCTCGGCGACAAAGTAGGTTTGACCCACAGCCCGGTCGTCTTCCAGGACGCGCAAGACTAGCGCGACCAGGTCCTGGACAAAGACGAAACTCGCTCGACGCTCCCCGCGTCCCAGCAAGAGTTCCACGCCCCGGTTGACCATCTGAAAGTAGAAGTAGATGTCCCGCTCGCGGGGGCCATAGACGGCCGGGGGGCGCAGGATGACCACCGGAAAACGGTCCGTGTACTCGTGACAGAATTGCTCCCCCTGGAGTTTGCTCTGACCGTAGAAGGTCAGAGGCTGGGGCGGATGGGATTCGTCAATAGGGCGACCGTCGGGAGAAGGGCCGGCGGCAGCCAGGCTGGAGGCATAGACAAAGTGGGCAGCCACTCGCTCACACGCGGCCAGCAGGCGGCGCGTGCCCTCAGCGTTGACCTGGAAATACATTTCCCGATCGCGGGCTTTGGTGGCGCCTGCAAAATGACACACGGCGTCCACGCTGGCGCAGGCGGCTTCCAGGCCCTCGCCGCGCGCGATGTCGCCGTAAACCCACTCCACGGGCAGACCGCGGATGAAGGTGAGATCACTGGTGCGGCGCACCAGGCAGCGCACCTGGTAGCCCTGCGCCAGCAGGGCCTCAACGAGATGCGAGCCTACAAAGCCGTTAGCGCCAGCGACCAGAACCCGGCCCTTAGCTGCCACGTTGCCTCCGCTTCCTCACTCCCCGAACGATGCATACTGGAACTCTGGTGGGTGGCGATGTACCGGCAACACCAACTTGCGACGGTGGCTGATCTCGACCTGGAGTCCATCGCAACTGTGCTCCAGCACGGCAATTAGCCCTCCACTACGTGTCAGGGCTGCCTCTAACGTCTCCCCGTCTCCAATGGCCTGGAATACGTAAGGGGAAGCGATACGCGCACCATCTACGGTCAACCAACCCTCATCGGCGGCGGAGATGGCTGACCAGAGGACTAACCGTTCGCCGTTGAGGACCATCGCCTCCGCCCCGGCGTTGCGCAGTTCGTTCACCAGGTCCTGGGCATTGAGGGCGCCGAGCGGACCACTGATGCGCACTTGTATGCCCGGACCAGAGACCTCCACCTGGCCGTTGATGATCTTGACGCGGTTCAGTTCCTCAACCAGTGTCTCCAACAGGCCACTGCTGCCGCACGTCTGGAAACGGCTCAACTGATCTTCCAGGGTCTCTATCTCGGCGCGCAGGCTGGCGTTGGCCTCCACCAGACTGCTGAGGATGACCGACTGGTCGGAGCTGGAGGCGAAGACGTGGGCCTTGCTGGTGAGGCGATGAGTGTGAAACTGCGCCATCACCAGGATGCCCAGCAACAAAGATACGATGGTCAGGGTCACCAGAGAGATGCGATTGCTCATGCTCTAACCTATTGCCCCGGTTGGGCATATCGCAGGGCAAAGCTGCCCTGATAGGCAGGCAACCTGACGGCTGCGGAATGGTAGAACTTGAAAGTCAACCCCTGACGACGGGCCTTCTCCTTCACTTCGACCAGGTAGGAGGGGTTGCGCAAAAAGCTCTCCAGTTGGTTGGGATTGCCGATGGCCCACACGACGTAGGGCGGCGAGAGGCGTGTATCGTTGACCATGACGGTGCTGCCCACGCAGTAAATGGAAGTGGTGCCTACCACCCGCTCTTCGTTGATGGTGATCCCTTCGGCACCGGCCATCCAGAGCAGGTTAACCACGTCGCGCAGGTCGTACTCGTGGACGATGTAAGCGGAGGGATCCTGGCCGGGTGGGATCGCCTGGCGTTGGGAATCGTCCAGCGTCACCACCACGCCTGGCCCCTCAGCGGCCATCAGCCCGGCCATCGCTTTCTGATAGTTCAGCTCGGCGTTGAGTTCTTCCAGGAGGTCGGTGGTGGCGGCGGTCTCTTGCTGGTAGGTGGCCAGTTCCATGCGCAACTGGCCGATGCGCACCTTCAGGGCCTCCTGTTCTTCCTCCAGACGGCGAATCGTTGCCCCTGCGCGATCGCGGCCGTCAGCCAACGCCGCCGGTGCTGGGGACGCCGAAGAGTTTAGTTGCAGGCTCAACAGGAGACCGAACACCAGGGCGACCAGCAGCCAGGAAAGTGTGCGGCCCCTATTGGATAATCTTGCCCTCACGTGTTACGTTCCTTTCGTGCGCAACAACAACCGCCAGCGTGGTCCGCAGAGCACGTCCGCCCTGTACCCCCTACTGGCGGGCTCAATCCTCATTCACACACAGGTATCCCCTGGAGGGATGGGCCGTCCTTGTGTGGTTCGGACGCCTTAATCGGACGTGGGAGTGATGTTGATATCGTAAATCCTCGAGTTGTTGGCCAGGTTTGTTTCACCGGGCACCGCCACCGCCTGCACGGACAGTTGGTAGGCCGGCCGGTAGGAAGGCCGGGGAATTTGTGTGAATCGGACGACCTGGGTTTCGCCGGGCGCGATAGAAGCGATTTCGGCGCTCCGCTCGGCAATGATCGTTCTACCCTCGTTGCAGAAGAGTCGGGTTTCTATCTGGACATCGGTTTCTGTTGAGATGCCGGTATTCTCGACGGCGACCAGCAGGGTGATGCCGTCAGGGTTGTTGACGATCTGCTCATAGTCCAGTTGGGGTTCAAAATCCACGGCCAGAATGGCCAGGTCGTGCTCGTCGGGAACGATCTGAGCGGGGGTTGGCGTTTCTGCGTCAGCTTCTCCTTGGTGGTCAACCACCTCAACCCGGATGCAGCCCGTCAGGCTCAAGACAACGATGCCAGCGAGCAATGCCAGCCGTTTGAGGTGGAGCCAGGCGCTATTCTGCCCCATAGCGTGCCTCCTCTAAGGATAGACCAGACTTCGGAAGTCTCAAAAGTGCGTTGTCCACCAGCTTTCGAAGCAACTTCGGGCTGACTTGGCCTTCAGAACTTCCGGCGGCAGACTTCCGAAGCTTAACTCAATGACATTGGGTCGTGCCCTGGCTCTAATGATAAACCAGATAGGAAGATTTGTCAAGTCTTTTGACAACGGAAAAAGATTGATCCTCACGTCCCAACAAAGCTTGCCAGATTCATTCAAAAAGTCCTTCGACAAAGGTTTCCTCATCGAACTCGGCCAGGTCGTCCACGTGCTCACCAGTGCCAACGAAGCGAATGGGCAGTCCCAACTCGCGGGCAATGGCAAAGGCGATGCCGCCTTTGGCCGTGCCATCCAGCTTGGCGAGGACGATGCCGGTGACGTCCACGGCGTCTTTGAAGTGCCGCGCCTGCGAGAGGGCATTCTGGCCGGTGGTGGCGTCGAGTACCAGCCAGGTTTCGTGGGGCGCGCGGTGGGCCTGCTTGGCCGCCACGCTGCGCACCTTCTTTAGTTCCTGCATCAGGTTATACTTGGTGTGCAGCCGTCCGGCGGTGTCCACAATGAGCAAGTCAATGCCCCGCGACTGGCTGGCTCGGATGGCGTCATAGACCACAGCGCCTGGGTCGGCGCCCGGCGTGTGAGCGATCACCTCAGCACCCACCCGTCGGCCCCAAACCTTGAGTTGGTCAACGGCCGCCGCGCGGAAGGTATCCGCCGCCGCCAGCAGCACCTTTCGTCCCTGGCGCTGGAAGTAATGGGCCAACTTGGCGATGCTGGTCGTCTTGCCAGAGCCGTTGGCGCCGACGATGAGGATGACTGTCAGCAGCCGCTTCTCCTCCATGGCCAGCGGACGACTGGAACCGTTCAGGATCGCCAGCAACTCCTCTTTGAGCAGAGCCGTCACGCCGTCGGCCCGGTGGATGCGCTCCTTGACTACACGCTCCTGCAGCCGCTCCACCAGCTCGACGGTCGTGTTTACTCCCACGTCGGCCAGGATGAGCAACTCTTCCAGTTCCTCCCACAGCTCGTCGGTGACTTCATTGGCGCCCAGCAGGCCCATGATCTGACCAAAGAAACCCTTGCGCGTCCTGGTCAGGCTCTCT
>CAYNKW010000155.1:0-9851 GCA_964397845.1 uncultured Anaerolineae bacterium | reverse complement strand
ATTACATTTGATTTTCTGCCCGAAATCGGCTAAAATCGGGGTCTAGTCTAACCCGTTCCTAACGGCCATCTTTGACACAAGATAACTCGGAGCGGGCTTGTAGGGGCGCATCGCGATGCGATCAAAGGAGACCTCAATGGAGCAGAAAGAGCAGAAAACTTGTCCCATCCTGACCGACTTTGTCAAAGCCCTGCGCCGTCGCGACCGCAGCGAAGCCACGGTCAAGCACTACCTCTCCGACCTGCGACAGTTCGCCGCTTGGTTCGAAGCGCGCACGGATGAGCCATTCGCCCTGGACGCCGTCGCCGAATATGACGTCATCGGCTGGCGAGACAAGCTGGCGAACTGTCGCAAGCTGGGTTCCCTCTCGGCGCTGTTCCGCTGGGCAGTGGAGACGGAGCAGGTGGAGCGCGACCCGACGGTCCACGTCAACGGTTTGTCCCAGCAAAAAGCGGCGCCGAAGGGCCTCTCCGACCAGGACCTGACCCGCATCCTGCGCCAGGCGGCGCTGTCGGGCAATCTGCGCGATCACGCGCTGCCGGAGTTGCTGGCGGCCACCGGCCTGCGGGCCTCGGAGATTGCTGCGCTGCAAGCACGCGATCTATATCTGGGTGAGCGACACGGCTGGGTGACGGTGCGCGCGCCCAAGGCCAAGCGGCGCAGGGAGCGGCGGGTGCCGGTGAGGGTGGGGGCGCGCCGGGTAGTGCAGGACTACCTGGAGAGCCGGGGGGAGCCTTCGCCGGAGGAGCCGGTCTTTCTCAGCCAGAAGGGAGGCGCAATGACGCCGTATGCGGTGTGGTACACGGTGAAAAAATACGCGCGTTTGGCAGGGGTAGAGGACGTCAGCCCGCACACCTTCCGGCATACGGTGGCCACCCAGTTGGTGCGCGACCCGGAGACGGACCTGGTGTTGGCGGCGGCCTACCTGGGCCACAGCCGCTTGGATACCACGGCGCGGTACAGCCAGCCCAGCGAGGAAGACCTGGCTGCGGCAGCGGAGCGGTTGGGGTGAAACACGGCTACATTCGCCGTGACACGTTAAAGACAAAGCAACGCCAGATTCGAGGAGCTTTGATTCATGACACTCACCACTGACATCCTGACCAACCTGGCGGCGAACCTGGCCACCGACCTGATTGTCCGCGCCGCCGGCCGCCTGCGCGACGCCACCTTTGGCGACGCGGAAACTCAAGCCCTGGCCCGCGCCTGGGAGCAGACCTTCCGGGCCATGTTGGACTCTGTCGCCGCCGGCCTGGACGCCGAGCACGCCAATTTGCTGGACGACCTCCTGCACGATTTTGTGTCCGCCGACGGCGTGGCCGACGCCCTGCTCGACCTGGCTTTGGAAGGCCGCGAGCCGCCGCTGGAGGCGCTGCGCTCCCGCTTTGACGCCCTGGAGTATGACCGCGCCGCGCTGGCGGTTGATTTCGATGCCGCTCTCACCGCTCTTACCCGTGGCCTGACCGACGCCCTGCTGGCCGAGGCCAGACAGCCGGACAACCCGCTTTACAACCGCGTCAGCGTGGTGCGCGCTGCCGCGATCCATCGCTTGCTGCGTCAGCAGAGGCAAGACCTGCATGGCATTGCCCAGGCCACGGCCCGGCTGGAGGAAGGATTGGGCACGGCCAAGTACAATCTGGTCTTTCTCGGTCCCGTCAGCGGCATGGCCGTGGGTGATGAGGCGGCTGTCCGTCTGCCTCCAGATCAGCGTGACCTTTTGGACGAGATCCGGGGCCTGCTGACCGAGATGGCAGCGGGCCGCGAGTCTCCGCCCTACACCGAGCCCGACCGCGCCGCTTACCTGCAGGCTGTAGTACAAGATTGTAAAACCATTGACCTGCCTTACGATCAGGAGGGGCAGGCCACGCTGCCTCTGGAGCGGATCTATGTGGCCCTCAAAGCCGATCTCTCCTCTCCCGCCGAGCGGCGGGCCAGTTATGCTCTCTTGCAGCAGTTGGCGGAGGAACAAGCGGAGGGGAGGCCGGACGCGCAGGCTCTTTACCGCGCGGCACGATTCGATCCCTACGCCGCGCGCTATCTCATCTATGATCCTCGGCTGCGCGAATCCTTGTTGCAGGCTGTGTCTGGCTCAAAAGAGCGCACCTACCACCTGGCCCAGATCGTCCGCCGCCACCGCTGGGTGGTGCTGCTGGGCGATCCGGGCAGCGGCAAAAGCACCCTGGCCCGCTGGCTGGCCCTGCAACTGGCCCGCGCCTTGCAGCAGGAGCAAGAGGCGGTGCAAGTGCCGGGCGATCACGTCCGTCCCGATGCCGACCCCGAAACGCGGGAGACACTGGGCCCGGCCCGACTGCCGGTGTTGGTGCGGGTGGCCGATTACGCCGCCGCCCGTTGGCCTGAGCCGGGCCGGGACACCGAGTTAACCTTGCTCAATTACCTGGGCCGTCACATGAAGGAGAAAATGCCTCCCGGCCGCCGTACTGAGGCGCTCAACGCCCTCCTGCGCGATTACCTGGCCGCCGGGCGCGTCGCCTTTATCCTCGACGGCCTGGACGAAGTAACCGATCACCACCAGCGTCAGGCCATCGCCGCCGCGATTGAAGACCTCATTGGGGAGCGGATACGAGACGCCTACGGACGCTCGCCCCTGGAGCCAGGCTATCATCCGGGGCTGGTCCCGGATTCGGCGCAGCGGGGCGGCAATCAGATCATCGTCACCAGCCGCATCGTGGGCTACGACCTGCGCCCCCTGCACGAGAACCTGCCCCATTTCGTCATTCAGCCCATGGACAAGGTGGCCGTGCAGCGTTTTTGTCACAACTGGGCGGGCGCCGCCGGCATCCCCGACCGGGCCGACGACCTGAGCGAGGCCGTCCTGGAGCACCCCAACCCCAACGTGAGGGAGCAGATGGCTCGCAATCCTCTGCTGCTCACCATTCTGGCCCAGGTCTTTTGGGCCGCGCCAGAGGAGGGACTGCCCGCGCGGCGGGTGGAACTTTACCGCCGCGCGGCGAAGGCCGTCTTTGGGCAGCGGCAGGAGCAGTGGGGGCAGCTCTCTCAGACGGTGGGGGGGTACGATCTGGAGGCGGCCCTGGAGCGGGTGACGGGCTATTTGGCTTTTCGATTGCACGCCAATCCCCAGTATCCTGCCTCTTTGGCCGATGAGGAAAGCGTGCGTGAGTGGCTGGAGCAGGCTTTGCAGCATGAACCGGCCCTCACCGCCGGACGGCGAGTGGACGACGTGGCCCGGCATATTCTGGCCGCCGCCTCTAACTTGAGCGGCTTTTTCGTGGCCCGTGGCGAGCGGATGTATGGTTTTCTCCACCGCCAGTTTCAAGAGTATTTCGCTGCCTTTGCCCTGGTCGGGCGCGAGGAGCCCCAAGCTCTGTTTCTGGATCGCCTGGGCGACCCGGCTTGGCGCGAGGTGCTGCTGCTGGCCGTACCGCTGGCCGGACGACGGCGTGGCGGGAAGCTGCTGGAGGCGGCGCTGGATGCGCCCGACTCTACCGCCGGCCTGCTGCCTCACAACCTGCTCTTTGTCGCCGCCGCCCTGCGCGAGTTGGAACGCCCCGCGGCCGGGTTGGCCCGCCGCGTGGCGGCCGGTCTGATCCGTGCTTACCGCCGCGATGACGAGAATCGTTTTGAGGCCCTGCACGAACGGATCGAGCGCGCCTTTGCCGCCCTGCCCCGCGCCGTGAACCGCCGCGACCCGGTCGGCGAGGCTCTACGTGATGCTTTGCAGCCTTGCGAAGGTTCCCAACCTTCGCAAGGCTTTCGCCTGACCCGCCTGGCCGCCGCCGAACTGATTGTGAAATGCAAATGGCACACCCCTGCTGTGGCCCGCGCCCTGGCCCGCGCCTGGCAGACCTGCCTGGAGCCGGCGGGCACGCTGCTGACTGCTCTTCAGGCGGCCTACAATGCCCACGCAGAGCACTTTTCCGGGCGTTTCTTGCCCTTCCGCCAGGCGGTGGAGCGAGAGCCTGCGCTCTGGCAGGCTGTAGAGGCTCATCCTCATTGGGCCGCCGTAGTCCACGCCCTCTACCTGGCTCCCTGGGCCGAGTTGCAGGCCGAGGTCATCGTCCGCGATTCGCCCCTCACGCCAGAGATACTGGACCGGCTGAGAGAGCAGCCGGGGGATGACGATGGCCTGCAGAGGTTCCTACGGGCGCGGTTTGAGGAGGCGGTAAGTGAGGTGAGCGGCCGCGATGCCGGCCTGGCCCTGGCTTACCTGGGGGATGTGGTGATCGTGCCGCTGCTGGTGGCGGCGGGCGCTGAGGATCGCGCGCGCTGGCGCGCGGTCCTCAGCGCCCTCGACCTCGCCCGCGACCGCGCCCGCGACCTCGCCCGCGACCTCGCCCGCGACCTCGCCCTCGCCCTCGACCGCGCCCGCGACCTCGCCCGCGACCGCGCCCGCGACCTCGCCCGCGACCGCGCCCGCGACCTCGCCCGCGACCTCGCCCGCGCCCTCGACCGCGCCCGCGACCTCGCCCGCGACCGCGCCCGCGCCCTCGACCGCGCCCTCGACCGCGCCCTCGACCTCGCCCGCGCCCTCGCCCTCGACCTCGCCCTCGACCGCGCCCGCGACCTCGACCGCGCCCTCGACCGCGCCCTCATCCCCGCACTCGATCAGATCCTGGTCTTTGTCGAAAAAGCTCAGGTCCGGGCGGTGGAAGAAGAGTGGCCTGCGGAGGTCCGGCAAATCCTTGTCTCGGCGGGGGAAAAGGCTAATCGTCTGCAGGATAGCTGGACTGGTGCTGCGGGAGTTCTGGCCGTGTGGGTCGCTCTGGACAAAGCGTGGGGTTCGCAGCCACGGCCGCTGGCCGATTGGGCGGCGGCGCGCCGCCCGGCTCTTGACAGCGCGCGGCTGGCCGAACTCACTGCTGCTTTAGGGGCAGAGCCTGCCCTGGACTGGCCCGTCCTGCTCCCCCGGCTGGACAGCGCGCCCCTGGCCCGCCTGGAGGGCAAAGAGGCTCAGACTGCCCGCCATCACCTTATGCGTTGGCTCTCGGTTGGGGGGAGGGCCGCTGCCCGCCACGGCGCGCTGCTCCTGGCCGAGCTGGGCGAGATTACACTCCGCACCGTGCCGCTCCTCTGCGCCTGTCTGGAAGAGACCCAGGACCTGACCCGCTACCGGGCCATGCTGGCCCTGCACCGCGAGCGCCCCGCCTCCGCCCTGGGCCACGAGACGGTGGAGCAGATGGCCCGCTGCTACGGCTGCGCGGGAGATGATGCCGCCCGCGCCGATTGCCCCGCCCTGCAACATGGCACCGCTTGCTGGTGTGGGGCGGGTTGCCAACCCGCCCTACACCTGGCCGGCACCTACCTGGATTGGACGCTCAAAGAGATCGAACACGATCATCTGGACTGGCTCCGCTCCTGGGCCGCTTGCGGTGAGCCTGGTCGAACTGCTGCCGAGGGAACCAGCATCCTGGGCCGCATCCACCGTCTGAGTGACGAGGCTTGGCCGGTTTTCCTGGAACTGTTGGCCGGGGCCTCGCCGCCAGTGCAGGAGGCGCTGTGCGAGTCGTCCTCCTGGCTGCTGCGCCTGAAGCGCGTGCCGGAAGAGCATCTGCCCTTCCTGACCGAGGTCTTGCTGGCTTTGCTTCCCTCTGAAAACGCCGCCCTCCGCGCCGCCGCCGCGATCGCCCTGGGCCACCTGCCCCGCCCCACCGCAGAGGTGATAGATCGCCTTCTGATCCTTCTTCCCTCCCGCAAAGCGGGGGGGATTGAGGGGGGGCTGGCCCGCCTGGCTGCCCGCGCAGGCGATGAGGCGGCTGAACTGCGCGCCGCCCTGCCTGACGAGGCGGCCGCCGCTGCGCTGGTTCGCCTGGCCGTCGGCGCTGCCTCCGGCCGAGACTTTGACCCGGCGGCCCTGCTCCCTGATCTGATGGCCATCGTCCCTGAGCCGGGCGCTCTGCTTTCCGCGTTACTGCAAGCCGGCACGGATGATGACGGCTGGGGAGACTATCACGAGCGGATCGCGGCGCTGGTTCGCGCGCTGGTGGAGGGGAACGGCGCGCTGCTGGGCGACCTGCTGGCCGCTCTGCAAGAGGCCCTGCGCGGCGAGGACTGGCCGCCCAAACGCATCGCCCTGGCCGCCGTAGCCGCCTGCGCCGGGGTGATGCCCGACGCCCTCAACACCGCCCGTCCCCGAGAAGAACTGGAGACCCTGCTCGTCGAGAGCGCCCGCGTGGCCGATAGTTTTACCGCCCGCCGTCAGGCGGTCAACACCCTCAGCTACCTGCACACCGCTACCCCGGCCGCCATCCGGGTGCTGCTGGCCGCCAGCCGCGATACGGCCACAGTGCAAAAGGACGCCGTGAAAGCGGCGGGCCGCTTTCGGCATCTTGCGTCCGCCTTTACCAACGAGGAAGCCCTGGCTCCGCTGGAGGAGGCCCTCACCGGCCCCAGCGCGGCGGCGGCTTACGTGGCCGCCCGCCTGCTGGCCGCCCTGGGCAGCGCCCCGGCCGCCCTGGAGGTAGAAGGGCTGCGTCAGCGCATCGCCCGCATACTCAGCGACGCGCTGCGCCGGGAGGACACGAGTCGGGGTGTGTATCTGTTGGAGCAGTTGTCTTGGCGTAAAAAGGCGAAAATTGAGCACAAAGGCACGCTGGCCCAGGCGCTCTTTGAGGCGCTGGTGCAGGTGGCGGGTCTGCCAGAGTAGACGTTGCAACGAATGGGGAAAGAAACGAATTGTTCGGGGCATTGCCAGGCTCAAAGGCGGTCTGTGACCACCGTCTCGGCAAAAAAGCGTATCCTCTCAATATTTTGGGGCAAGTCGGATTGGCAATCCGACCTACGCTCTGTAGCTCGATTGCCCCAAGTTTTTGAGCAGATACAAAAAAGCCATAGTCACGAAAGGAGCAAATGATGGAACCAACAACCCTCATCATCTCGGCCCTGGCCGCCGGGGCTGCGGCTGCACTAAAAGAAACCGCCTCGCAGGCAGTCAAGGATGCTTACGCCGGGCTCAAGGCGCTGGTGCAAAAGCGCTTTGCCGGCCGTCCGGAGGCCGAAACCGCCCTGTCCCAGCACGAAAAGAAGCCGGAGGTCTGGAAAGCCCCGCTCAAAGAGGCCCTGGCCGAAACCGGCGCCGCCGAGGACGAGGCCCTCGTCCAGGCCGCCCACAAGCTGCTCAAGCTAGTCCAACCGCAGCAGGTGGGCGCGGGCAAGTACAACGTGCAGATCGACGAAGCAAAGGGCGTCGTCATTGGTGACCAGGCTCAGGTGGAGATGACCTTTGGCGACAAGTCTGAACCTGAATAGGCCCAATGCCCACCGGCGCGCAGCCAGAGCCGTTTGACTTTTGGCTGGAATACCTGGCCCTCCAACCCGATCTGGCTTCTTGGGAAGAGACCTTTGACCGCGCCCGCGTGAACTGGCGGATTGACTTGTGCTGGCGGCTGCTGCGCGAAGCGCGCCGGCGCGCTGCCATGCCTCTGCAGCTAGCGATCCTCTGGCACAGCGAAGGATTGCTCCAGGCCCAGAGCGGCGATTGGCCTGGGGCAGAGACCTGCTACCGGAAGGCGCTGGATGCTCTTCCCTCGGTCGAGGTCGAAAGGCGTCTGCTCCTGCTGGGAGACGTGGGCATGTTGCACCGTCTACGGGGCGATACTCAGGCCACGCTGGAGGTCCATCGGCAGCAGCTTGAACTGGCCCAGGCTCAAGGGCAGGTCTGGCTTCAGGCCGATGCGCTTGGCCAGTTGGGCTTGGATTGCGAGACCAATGGCGACTGGGCCAACGCTCGTGAGTATCTGGAACGGGCGCTGACCTTGCACCAAAACTTGAGCCATGCCGATGGTGTGGCTGTCTCTCACAAACATCTCGGCCTGGTACTGTGGCGGCAGGGCGAGTTGGTGGAGGCACAGGCGTATCTGGAGCAATCGCTGGCTGCCTTTGAGCGGAGCGGGCAGCGCTATGACATGGCCCAGACAGAAGGCAATCTGGGCAACCTGTGCTACGAGCGTGATGATCTGGAGGGTGCTGAGCGTCACTACCGGCGCACGTTGTCAATCGTTGAAGAACTGGGTGTGATTTCCGACAAGATCGGTTTGCTGAACAACCTGGGCGCTCTGGCACTGGCCCGTCAAGACTATGATCAGACGGCCCGATTTTACCACGAAAGCCTGGCTTTGACCCGCGAACTGGGCGACCGGTGCGCTGTCGAGTTGATGAAACAGGGCTTGGCCCATGATCTGCGCTACCACGAGGGCATGAACGCAGACGGCCTTTTGCGAGACTTGGCCGAGACCTACCTGTGGATGGACGATCTCAACCAGGGGTTGGCGATCTTGGCCGGGCTGTTGCGCAATGACCCGTCCGACATCTGGACGTACAACGTGATGGCCATCATATTCGATCGTTTCGGCCTGGCCGATTTGGGCCTCGAAGCGGCCCAGCGGGGGCTGGAGCTGGTTGAGGCCACCGGCGACCCGGAAAAGCTGCACGATCAGTTGACGGATGCTCTGAACGACATGCAGCAGAGCGAGCGGCGCGGGCGAGAAGCTGAGGTAGACTCGACCGTGCTGGCTGACTTTTGCGCAGCGCTGGCGTTGGACTTTGGCGCGGGTCAGCGGAGGCCGGTCACCGAACTGTGCTGGGAATTGGTTCCCGACCTGGATCGGGTGCCGGTCAAGCGCCCGGCAGAGATGCCCGAACTGCTACCGCCTCCTGCGCTCGACCGGCGCCGGCAGTCCCGTCAGACAGATCGGAAGCTGAGGCGCAACGATCCATGTTGGTGCGGCAGCGGCAAGAAGTACAAACATTGTCACATGCGGTCGGATCGAAGCAGGTGAATGTAGCACAAAGTGGCGCTTTGTGTGCTAGTCAGCAACACTTTGGACGAGTCCTTTGCGCCTTATGTCACTCTGAGCGTAGCGAAGAGTCTCGTTCTGCTCAAAACTGGCCCCTTCGCTTGCTTAAAACGAGATTCTTCGTCGCTCCGCTCCTCAGAATGACATATCCCACTGACTATCATTTCTCCAACATGTTGTTGACCATTACACAAAGTGGCGCTTTGGCTCGGATCCCAGGCGTCTTCTGCCTCGAAACACAAGGTAAAAGAGATTACATTTGATTTTCTGCCCGAAATCGGCTAAAATCGGGGTCTAGTCTAACCCGCTCCTAACGGCCACCTTTGACACAAGACAACTCGGAGGGGGCTTACGCGTGCGCATCACGACGCGACCACAGGAGACCTCAATGGAGCAGAAAGAGCAGAACCTGCTGAGCGCAATGGGCTGTTGCGCAGGAAGCCGTCGAAGTCACGCGCCACGTCACCGATGGCATCCGCGATTTGGTAAAGCACGACAAGCGAATATGGTAAACCAACATTTGCCACGTTTGAGGATTTCTATAGAATTGTGTTTGAACAAGCCGAGAGGCTGGAGACCTTATGAGCGACCTACTGGACAGCATCGCCGCGCAACTGCGGCACTTTACTCACGAGGAAACCGTGGCTTTGGTGCACGACTTCCTGACCGACCTGGACGAGAAGCAGCAAACCCGCTTCCTCAACCTGGTGGCACAAGGCCCGCGCCCGCTGGTGGCTGAGACGATGGGGTTGGACGACGCCGAGGACCTGCTGGACGAGATCCAGATCCTTCGCAGCGCCATCGCCAACGACGTGTACGTCGAATACGGCGCGGGCTACGACTCCGAATATGGCGAGTATCGCGGCTTTGGCGACGACAGTTGGATTGACGAGATGGATGACCTGTTCGCCGCCGCCACCAGCTTTTTCCACGCCGGGCAGTTCAAGGCCGCCGCCGATGCCTACATCGCCCTCTTTGGCATCTTTGACCTCACCGACGATGGCTACCACTTTACCCGTCCCGATCCGGCCGAGGCGCTGCACACCGACGTGGACGCGATGAAGGAGAACCTGTTCATCG
>CAYNKW010000154.1:0-9864 GCA_964397845.1 uncultured Anaerolineae bacterium | reverse complement strand
TTGGAGCCTTCCCACAACAGGTAGGCTCCTTCTCGCAACTGCACAAACTCCACACCTCAGCGTACTTTTTGCAAGCCACACGCACCCGCATGCTGCCGCACGATTTCTACATTACCCGTATCCGTGGGCGGCAGCGAACACGGACGTTGGTTGTCTTTGTGCAGACGGGGATGTGGCAGACGATCAACGGTGAGACATTATTGGTGCTATTGGAGCAGGTGGCCGACACGTTGCCCCAGTCCGCGCGCCTTGTTCACGAAGGAGTTGAGCTGACTGTGGTTGATTATGACACCTGGAAGGCAAAAGTACGGCGTCGTCAGGCACGTGGCACAAGTGAGGAAAGAGATGGATCAACCAACTATTGACACGATTTCTCAGCAAGAATTTGATGAAGCCATTGAGCAATACATCAGTTGGGCATCAGAATGGGATGGCGCTTTGCCGGCGGACGTTTTCTTTGGCCTCTGGGCTGACCTCCAGCGCCGAGAGCGCCCGGTCGAACTGCGGGCGCGCATCGTGGAGGGGCGTCTGCAACTTTCTTCTATGCCGGGAAGCCCGGTCCGGGTTCAGGACAACCGCATTTGCCTGGAAGACGGGCGAGAGTTGGTGATTCAACTGGAGACTGTGCCATAGTCATCGCCTGGGACCCGCAGCCCTTCGCCCAGGACATCCTGGAGGAAATTGGGCCGGAGACATGGGCACGCTGGTTCAAAGATGCGCCGGTCCACACATCCGCGCCGCTGGTAGGCCAGCCCGCCACGCCTGCCCCCTTCGTGTGGGACGAAGCGCGCCGCGCCCGCATCCGCGCCGAACTGGATGCGCTCTACGCCCACCTCTACGGCCTCACCCGCGATGAACTGGCCTACATCCTGGACACCTTCCCCATCGTGCGGCGGAAGGATGAGGAGAAGTATGGGGAGTATCGGGCGAAGCGGATGGTGTTGGAGGCACTCGAATCGCTGAAGCCACTGATCGAATGAAAGCACCGAGAGAGTAAGGAACTGGGACATTGAGCACTTACATTCGCAGTTCAGCGGGTGAAAAATGAGCGATGGCGCGGATAAACGGCATCCCTACGACGTTTGTTTGAAACAAGTTCAGGAACGTAACGACCTCATCCTGGGGCACTTTGTCCACGTCTGGCGCGGGCGCGTGTCGGATGATACGCTTTACCGGCACGTTCTCAACATCCAGAGTTTCACCGATTACTACCTCAACTATTCCGCCGAGGCCGACGAATTGCGCTCCGGCGATCAGATCACTGCCTGGGATGTATACGATTTTGTCACGGATTGGCTGCCGCGCAAATGTTGGGTTACTTCGGAGCGACGGGTCAAGAGCTATTTGGCCTCGTTCAAAAAGTACGTTAAATTTATGGAGGAATACGACTATCTGTCACCCGAGGTGGCAGCAGACATCATCCAGACGCTCAAGGAAGAGCGCCAGGTGATGATTCGATCCGCTGTCACATACTACGACGAGCCCGATGAAGCCGAATCGCCGGAGGCGTTTCGGGCGCGGATGCAAGAGCTGGTGGAACAATGGAAAGCCATCCATCAGGAATCCAGGAAAGAAGCGCAAGAACATTGAACCACCCGAAAGACGTAGGCAATTTCCCAAAGGGCGCGAGGGACGTCCTGCACAGATTGGAGCGGATCGCCTTCGATCGCTTGCTCAAACTCCAATTCCGCCAGCAGTATCAAGAGGCGCTGGAGGTTCTGTGCGAGACAATGCAAAATCCCGACCGCGAGCGCGAGGTGGTGTGGAAGCGACTCAGCAAGCTAAAGACCAGCGGCCGTCCCGCCCCGGAACACCTCCCGACGCTGATCAAGCTGGAACGCATCACGCGCGAGACTGGCGGGACCGCCTACGTCGAAGTGGATAAGACGGTCTTCGAGGAGCTGGCTCGCATAAATCATCCGGAGACGATTCCCGTCGATTTTCTGCTGGAGGCATTTCGATACCGTCGGCGCTACGACAACTTTGCCCGTCGGCGGAGCGCCTACGCGGTGGAACTCGCGGCCACCATCGCCGCCCAAACCGATGACGTTGAGGCCCTGGATGCCTTGGTCGAGATGCTATCTGATCCCAAGGCCGACATCCGTGGGAAAGCGATGGTCACGCTATACAACACTTACGAATGGCAGGGCTGCAAGATACCACCTATCCTGCTTGATCGACTCTGGGATGCGGCGCGGAACGACCGCAGTCGGAAGGTACGCCAGACCGCCCTGGCTGTGCTTCAGCGTGTGGGAAAGGTGAGTCACGAGGAAGCAATGGAGTATCTGGAGGAAAAGTGAGCAGGACGAACAAGGAACGTGTTCTTGATTACCTCTGGGCTATCTCGCCCGACTATGCTACCAACAGTCAAATTCGGGAAGCGACCGGCATCAAATCTCATCAGCAGGTTTATCTTCTCACCCGGCAGTTGATGGGCTCCGGTCGGATCCGTGGTGAGCAGCGAGGTCACGAGTGGGTCTTTGGGGCCGATGAATCGCCCGCAGTCCAACTGACCTCGCCGGGGCGGGCATCACAGGTGGCGCGCTCCAAGGCGCACGAAACGCTTTCGCCCCGCGCGTTCGAGGGACTGGCCCGCTCCGTGATGAGCGCGCGCTTTGGCGTCCCACTGAAGCCTGGGCAAGCACCCGGCGTGCCCAAGGAATTCGACATGGTGTCGCCGGATGGGGACATCGTCGGCGACGCCAAGTACTACACCCTGGTCCGGGGAGAGCGACTTCCACCGGCCAAGTTCTCTGTCATTGCCGAGCACGTCTGGCTGCTGGAAAAGACCAACGTGCCGGTCACGTTCCTCGTCTTTGGCAACCAGCGAGATGTGCCGGTGCTGTGGCTGGAGCGATACGGTGACCTCGTATCCGGCGTCACCTTCTACTTCTTGACCGACGATGGGAAATTGGAGCAGCTAACGGAGACTTGAACCTGTTGCAGCCAAAGGAGTACCGCGAAATGACGCAGAAATCGTTTCAACCCGTCTCTGCTTTTTCCTGGGAGATCAATCGCGCCGAACGTAGCCACCAGGTCCGCTATTTAGTGCCGTTGCTCGACCAACCCGAGGGCCGCGTCTGGTTCCTGGAACGCTTGGGATGTCCCTGTATACCTGACGAGGCCCGGGAAGCAGAGGTGTTTCATCTCTGCTTCCCTCTCCGTGACATCTTTACCGCCGACTACTATCAATGCCGAGGTCAGCCCGAACTGGAAGACCGATTCATCGCCTATTACAATGACCTTTTTGGTCTGCCTCAAGGTTTCGGTGTGCACGAGGTATGGCGCACGGCTCCCGGCAATGAGATTCGCCATCCGGCGGCTGGTGGACGAGCAGGCTGGTACGAGGACTTTTTGCGCGAGCGCATTGCGGACCCCGAACTCTACACGTGCGCCCGCAATGTGAGACGGATGCTGGGCACCGAGGCGGACGTGCTTTTGCTGACAGAGAACCACGTCGTCTTGGTCGAGTGCAAGTACAAGGGCGGGCTCTCCATGGAGCAATACGAGCGGCACCAGATGATGGGCCAGACGTTGGCGCACCGTCTAGGGAAGGCATTCCACTTTGGCATGGTGGTTGAAAAGGATCGCGATCCACATTTTGCCCAGATTGACATTACCTATGTGCTATGGTCTGAAATCCAGTCTGAATTACAAGAGATTGTTTCATGAATCCCTTCGATGTCTTCGCCAACGTCCAGGACGACTATTTGACCTACGTCCGTACCTTCCAGCGTTTCCAGAATCTGTGCATCCGCGACTGGGTGACGGAGCGCATTGAGCACGGTACCCTGCTCTGGAAGCCGCCCTTTGTCCAACTTTCACGGCCCTTCGCTCCTGGCGATACCTTGCAGACGCTGGTCGAAGAAGGCCTGCTCCACCTCAAGACCCCGCCCATCTTCCGCTACGATCCCGACGACCCTGCCTCGTCGCCTGTTCACCTCTACCGCCATCAATCCGACGCCATCCGTGCTGTCTTGGGTTTCGATTCCCCCTCTCCCACCAGCGGGAGAGGGGGCCAGGGGGTGAGGGCGGGAGCCAACGTCGTGGTGGCCACCGCGAGCGTATCACGCTGGGGACAAAAAACAGGGGGGATTGAGGGAAAAGCGTTCGTTACAGGGGCAAAAACAGGGCTGGTGCGGGGATATAATCAAACGCTCTGTTGTCGCTGAAACTAACACCTCCATATATGGCGGTTTCCGGCAGGTAAAGCGCAATATGTAGGGGTATATGGCAGCTTTGACGAAATCACGCTGTTTGCTGTTTGTCCCAAACATGTGCCGCTCCCAAACGCTACATTTGCCCCTGCTTTTCTCTTGTGCTATAATCATACTGCAATTGCCGTCAGGCTGCCACGCCCCTGTAGCTCAGCAGGATAGAGCAGCGGTTTCCTAAACCGTTTGTCGGGGGTTCGAATCCCTCCAGGGGTACTTCTGATTCACAATCCCCCTTTGTGGGTGCGACAATGGCTCAGGAAATGCGCACAGCAACTCTCGTTGACTGGCTGTTTGCCCCTGAATGGCTGACAGTTGAACAAGCCTGCTTTCTGTCAGGCTGGGATACTGCCTCCATGCTGGAAATCATGGACGAAGGGGGCGTTGAGCTAAACAATGCGGGGCTAATCGAGAAGCGGAGCTTGTTGGAATTCCAAGAGACCACAGCGTTGGTGTTGCATTGGGATGACTGAGGCTCTCAGCCATTCGGCCTGAGCAAATTGGTAACATCGTGTTACCAATTTCGCGTTGCCCCACCTGGAAGGGTGGGGCTTTTTCTTTTGGAAACACAAAAAGTTTGTCTGTGGAGGTCCTTATCTCTCTCCGAAACGGTAAAATCGGTAATTTCGGTAACCCAAACTGATTGTTATGTAATTACAGGCGGTTACAGCAGTTACAACGGTTTGCTGGAGGGGTTGACGCCATCGGTGGACCACGACCTCAGCATGGCCAAGGTGCAGAGGCAGTAGAGCTGGTAGGGTGGGACTTTCATTTTAGAACATAACGGAAAAGGTGATTTGGTATCCGTGGTTATGTCTGTTATAGGTGTTATAGCACTTTGCCTGGGGGGGTGACGCCGTTGGCTGGATCACAACCCCTGACCTGTACACAGCGATCACGAGCCAGCCATCCTTTTGGCGAGTGGTACAGAAGCTGAACGGGCGCCGATTGGTGGACATCATTGTGGCGCTATTGCAATTATGGTTTGAGGGGAAAATCGTCTTGGCGGGTGACCCAGAGTAACCCAAAGAATACCTGGGTATACCTTGGTATACCCGTGCGGTATAATCATTAGTTAGCCACGTGTGCAGCAGAATATTCAGTATTCTAGGTGAGGATGAAATGAAACTGACAGTGCTCATCGACAACAACACGCTTACTGACAGATATTTCCTTGGCGAACCAGGAGCGTCGTATCTCATTGAGGATGAAGGCAAGAAGGTCTTGTTCGATGTTGGGTATTCAGATGCGTTCATAACGAATGCACGAAAACTGTCCCTGGATTTGCTGGATGTGGACTTTGTAGTGCTGTCTCACGGCCATTTGGATCATACCTGGGGGCTGATTCCACTTATCCGACTCTATACAGAAGGGATGATAGAGAAGCTACAGGTCAAGAAGCCTACGCTTGTCACTCATCCATTGACACTGTCCAGCAGAACACTTGGAGACTTGCCAGAAATCGGCTTCTTACTTTCGGAAGACAAGCTTTCTGGCTATTTCGAGGTGGAATTGAGCAGGGAGCCTGTGAACTTAACTGAACGGTTGGTGTTTCTGGGGGAGATTGAGAGGACGAATGAATTTGAAGCTAGGAACCCGATAGGCATAATTCTGGACAGCGGGGTTGAGAAGGACGACTTTCTAGTGGATGATTCGGCGTTAGCCTACAAGTCATCTGCCGGTTTAGTCATAATCACAGGATGCTCCCATGCTGGAATCTGCAACATTGTCGAATATGCGAGAAAGGTCTGTAGGGATGAGAGAGTTGTTGACATCGTAGGTGGTTTTCATTTGTTGGATCCTTCTGAGGAGCAGTTGGAAGGAACCATAGAGTACATGGAATCTCTGTGCCCCGGATCGGTGCATGCATGCCATTGTACGGATTTGAACTCCAAAATCGCATTGTCAAGGGTTGTCAATCTAAAGGAAGTGGGGGTCGGTATGACTCTCAAATACTGAGGTTGGAAGCTATCGAATCCCTATACCACGCCAAGTGAGCAGAGAAACAAATGAGAACATGGGCTTGGTTTTTGGTGGCAATAGTTGTTGTTTCGTTTTCAGCGAGTTGCGGTGGAAGTGACGGGGCCATGGCCTCTGTGACACCACCAACATCCTCCGGCACACCACGGTTGCCAACTGGCACTCCTATTCCAGATCAGATGACTGTTTTCATCAGCGATATAGAGAAGGATCCAGGTCTGTTCGAAGGAGAATTGGTGAGGGTACGAGGATACGGGGTCATCATGGCGACCTTACCTTTGTGCGAGGGATACATAGGTCAGGACAAGCGAGTCAAGTTCATCGATGCGAGGGACAATTCTATCGTTGCGGTGGTGCAAACATCATCGCTGGGGGTGTACCATAGGGAAGCTGACTTGCGGGTATTTGAAGGATATGTCAGGGTGTTTGAGGGCCGAGTTGGGTGTCCCGGAGGAACCAAGACCGAGAAGTTCCCTTACTTCGAAATCGTAGGGGTGGAGTGAACTCTTGAGTTCTGAATGGATCTTGTGGTACGCCGCATAACCAGTCGCTGAAGCCGACCTTGCTACCGAGAGTTTTCATTGAGGGCGCGTCGCTTTTGAAGTATTTCAATTCAAGCGTCGTCACACTGCGTCAGCCGCAAGGCGGCTGAACTCGGGGCCGTTGGTGCGGCAATAAAAAACAAAGGACTTAGAGAAAGGGAGGTCCGACGAAATGAAGAGGTTATCTTGCTTCTCGTTTGTGGCTGTGGCAACTGTGGCCGGTCTGACCCTCGTGGGTCTGTTGCTGGCGTGGTGCGCATCGACCGAATCGTCCTCTGCATCAGCAGCGCAATCCCATGCTGGACAGAGTAGGTCAACTGCCCAGGTCTCAGCCGGTTCCGAGTTCACCGTCTGCACCGCCTCGGGCAGTCAGTACAACCCAGCCATCTATGGCGACGTCGTGGTCTGGTACGACCGGCGCGGCACTGACAGCGACATCTACGGCTATGACCTGAGCACCGGGCAGGAGTTCACCGTCTGCACCGCCTCGGGCAGTCAGTACCCCCCAGCCATCTATGGCGACGTCGTGGTCTGGGGGGACTGGCGCGGCACTGACCTCGACATCTACGGCTACGACCTGAGCACCGGGCAGGAGTTCACCGTCTGCACCGCCTCGGATGATCAGTACGCCCCAGCCATCTATGGCGACGTCGTGGTCTGGTACGACCGGCGCGACGCTGACCCCGACATTTACGGCTACGACCTGAGCACCGGGCAGGAGTTCACCGTCTGCACCGCCTCGGACAGTCAGTACAACCCAGCCATCTATGGCGACGTCGTGGTCTGGCAGGACTGGCGTGGCACTGACAGCGACATCTATGGCTACGACCTGAATACCGGGCAGGAGTTCACCGTCTGCACCGCCTCAGACAATCAGTCCCTCCCAACCGTCTATGGCGACATTGTGGTCTGGGAGGACTTGCGCGGCAGCACTTTTATGGGCCACGTCTATGGCTACGACCTGAGCACCGGGCAGGAGTTCACCATCTGTATCGCCGCCGGCGAGCCCGAGCCAGCGATTCATGGCGACGTCGTGGTCTGGGCCGACGATCGCGGCGCTGACCCCGACATTTACGGCTACGACCTGAGTACCGGGCAAGAGTTCACCGTCTGCACCGCCTCGGGCAATCAGTGGGGTTCGGACGTCTATGGTGGCATTGTGGTCTGGCAGGACAATCGCGGCGCTGATTGGGATATCTACGGAAGACAGATCAGGTTCCGTGTCTTTCTGCCCCTCATCATGAGGAATCACGGACCGTGACCGAGTGCACAACACCCTGGAGCAGAATGGCTTCGCTCTCTCTCCATCGCCGCCCAACTAGTCGCTGGAGCCGACCAGGCTATCGAGATTCGTTTTGAGGGAAGAGGATAGCGATATGGTTAAGCGTGCTACGCGCGCTGAGAGCATAAACCACTACATTGCACTGGGCCGCCCAGACATTGCGGAGAGAATGAAAGAGCATGACCGCCGCCGTTCGCGGGAGTTCAGGGATCGTTATTCCCATCTGGTACGTGCCACGCGAGTAGTCCGCGCGGCTCTGCGACGGGGCGATCTCGTGCGACCTTCCACCTGTTCGCGATGCGGTAAAGTCTGCACACCGGAAGCCCATCATCATTCTTACGAAGAGGAGGATCTGCTCGATGTGGAGTGGTTGTATCGACGGTGTCACGCGGCGGAACACGATGGCGTGGTTCGTATCACAGAAGAAGAGGTGAGGCAGACGGCAGAGGAGTTGGAATCTCTTTTTCCAGAATCTGAGGATACATTCCATGTTCCCCCCGACGCCAATACCATTCCCGGTTGATATTGATTGGGCTATATGACCGCCGATTGTCATCGTTCTTTGTCGTGCTGTTGTTCGCCGTGCTGGTTTCGTTCCTGATTGAAAAGCGGGAAAACCGCTGATGCCATTTATGGAAACTATATGGATGGAGAAACTTCCATCTATACGTAGTTGGGCGCAACAAGACCCATCGTATTCTTGAGATAACATGAAACCATTTGAAGAACTTACTCATCAAGGTCAGATTCGAAGGATGAGGCGATTGGTTCAATGTGCCTTGAATGCCTACGATTTGGCCGATATACGTTTCAAGTTCCTTAGGCAGGCCGGGAATACTCTCTTTCAGGTCAATGAAGCCAACCCTACCCTCATTACCAAAGCTAATCTGTACGCGCCAGGCCAGTATTTGCTCCGGATTCACCAGCCCGGTTATCAAGCGCCTACGGCGGTGGAACTGGAGCTGGAATGGCTTTCTTCCATGTGCCGGGATGCCGATCTCCCGGTGCCAGAACCGGTCTTGACGTTGGATGGCAGACTATACACACAGGTCGCTATTCCCGGGATACCGGAGAAACGTATCTGCTCGCTCCTCCGCTGGGTGAATGGACACGAACTAAAAAGGGAGGGAATTCGACCTCATCACTACAAAGCGCTGGGGGAACTTGTGGCGAGGTTGCATAATCATGCTGCTTATTGGAAACCTCCTGTGGGCCTCTCAAAACGGAAATATGATTGGGATGGGTTATTCAGGAAAGAAGGTGAGGAGGGGATTCCCTCAAGCGAAGCCTGGTTGCTGCTCCCACCGGAATATACCGAACCCTTTGAAATCATCTCTAGGAAAGTGAAGCAGGTCATGGACAAGTGGGGGAAAGGTCCAGATGTATATGGATTGATCCATGGCGACCTTGGTATGGAAGCTAATGTGCTGTTTTGGAACGGAGATGTACGAATCATCGACTTTGATGATTCCGGCTTTGGGTATTATATTTTCGACTTGTCCATTGTCCTGGAAGACAGTCAGGATCATCAAATACAACCTCAGTTTAGGGATGCCCTGCTTAATGGATATACCCGTGTCCGTCCTTTATCGGAAGATCAAATAATAAATGTAGACCTTTTCCTGGCAGCCTTTGCTGTGTATTGGAGTCTCTATGCTGCAGACGCTGTACAGTATCACCCAGAGAATCGAGAAGAGATCTTCAAACGAATGTCTCGGTATTTCAGGCTAGTAGAGAATTACCTTGCCAACAACTGAAGAAACGTTTGCGCACGGAAGCCCGCCCAACAAATCGCTGGTGCGACACGAAGTCGCTTGTGTAGCTGTTGTACCTGAATAGTGAGATA
>CAYNKW010000153.1:0-9895 GCA_964397845.1 uncultured Anaerolineae bacterium | reverse complement strand
GAGGAACTGGCCGCCGAACTGCCCCTGGAGGTCTTTTTGGAATCACAATAGCCAAGCACAAGGGGGAAGGGGCGAGAATGAAGGAGGCCATTGCTTTGGGCAGTGGCCTCTTTTCATGCCTGTCGCCACGACAAATCGCGAGAGCCGAGGGATGCCCTGGCCCCTCGGCTCTCTATGAAAAGGAGGAGAAAAAGAAGCTGCTTATACTATACAATATCGTCAAGCACTTTGCTGGACGGAAAGCCTACGATTTATCTACGATGAGGGCGTCGCTTTGGGAAAAGGAGTGGGTTGACGCATTTGGGCGAAAGGGGTATACTATGCAGCGGATGGATCAACAGAACGGAGTGATATGGTATAGGTGGTGTCATGAAGTCTAGACTGCGGGGGGTGCTTAATCGGGCGCTGGTCCTTGCTCTGGTCGTGGGGGTCTTGCTGACGGCGACACATCCCCAGCCATCGGGCGCTCAGGAAGAAGAACTCGACCCGGTGTTGGCCCTGATGGATCGACTGACCGTCGAGGAAAAAGTGGGCCAGCTCTTCCTGGTCACTTTTGTCGGTCAAGACACGGGGCCGGAATCGGACATCGTCAAACTGATCACCGATTACCACGTCGGCGGCGTGGTGTTGCTGGAGTCTAACTTTAACGTCGTCAACGAAGGGGATACCGTAAGTCAGACAGCGGATGTGATCGATAGCCTGCAAACGTGGGCCTGGAGAGCCAGCCAGGCCATTACACAGACGTCCCCGGTCACCGTCTCTCTTTCGTTGCACCGGTTAGCGGCGCAGCTTCCTCTCGAGTCCTCTTTCGTGCCGCTGCTTGTGGCATTGGATCACGAGGGTGATGGCTATCCCTACACCCGGCTCACCAATGGCTTCAGCCCGGTGCCCAACAACATGGCCATTGGTGCCACCTGGAGCGAAGTGCACGCCGAGGCGATTGGCAGGATTGTGGGACAAGAGCTGGCTGCTGTGGGCGTCAACATGCTGCTGGGGCCGTCACTGGACGTGTTGAACAATCCCCGGCCTGGCCTGAAAGGTGACCTGGGAACCCGCACCTTTGGTGGAGACCCCTTCTGGGTGGGCAAGCTGGGCCGGGCCTATGTGCGGGGCGTCCACCTCGGCAGCGAGGGTCGCACGGCGGTCGTGGTCAAACATTTCCCTGGTTTCGGCGCCAGCGACCGGGACGCAAACCAGGAGGTAGCGACGGTGGACAAGTCTCGTGAGACGTTGCGTCGTATCGAGTTGCCGCCTTTCTTCGCCGTGACCCAGTTGAGCGACGATGATCTGTCCGTCGTTGCCGATGCCATGATGACGACCCACATCCGCTATAAGGGTTTCCAGGGAGCTAACATTCGGCACTATACCCGTCCGATCAGCCTGGATACCGAACACTTGCCGCTGCTTCTTGGTGAGCCAGAGTTTGAGCCGTGGCGGGTAGCCGGTGGCTTGTTGGTGAGCCACGCCCTGGGCGTGGAGGCCATTCGCAAATACTATATGGATCTGGAGGGCACTTTCCCTCACCGACGCATTGCCCAGGAAGCGCTTCTGGCCGGCAATGACCTGCTCCTGCTTTCCCAGTTTGCTGCCTCAGATGATTGGGGGGAGCAATTAGCCAACGTCCAGGATACGATCCTTTACTTTCGCGAAATGTACCAGTCTGACCCGGCTTTTCAGGCCCGGGTGGATGAAGCCGTCTATCGCATTCTCAGCCTAAAGTTGCGTCTGTACTCAGACAGGACGCTGGAACAAGCATTAGTGAACGCTGAGCAGTTGCCTGAGCGCGTTGGACATGGGTGGGAAGAGATCTATAGCGTGGCCACAGACGCCATCACCTTGATTCACCCTGATTCCCAGGAGTTATCGGGTCGGATTCCCAATCCGCCGATGTCCAACGACAACATCTTGATCTTTACCGACGACCGCGAGCGGCGTGACTGCCCGACTCTGGAGAGAGAGAGGAACAACTGTTACTTTATCCATCCGTTGGCCTTGCAGGAGACAATGTTGCGCCTGTACGGCCCCGATGCTCTGGAACAGATAGACCCGGCCCAAATCACATCGCTCACTTTTTCGGACATTGTGGATTTTTTGCTGCCCTCGGAAGCGGAGACAGAGACGCCCACGCCAACGCCTGCCCCGGAGCCGACGCCTTCGTTGACGCCGCAACCGATGACGACGCCGGTCCCTACGCCCACGCCCCGGCCGGACGTCGAGGCCAAGCTGGCGGAAGCGGATTGGATCATCTTTGCTATGCTGGACTACAACCCCAGGGACTATCCCCAGTCGGGGGCCGTCCGAGAGTTGCTAGACCGGCGTGTGGACGTGCTAAGCAACAAAAGGGTCGTGGCCCTGGCCTACAACGCTCCGTATTATCTCGATGCCACGGAGATCAGCAAGCTCACCGCCTATTATGGCGTTTATAGCAGGACAAGGCCGTTCATCGAAGCCTCGGTGCGCGTGCTCTTTCGCCAGTTTTCGCTGCAGGGCGATCCGCCGGTCAGCGTGGTGGGTACCAATTATGACTTGACGACCCAATTGGAGCCGGACCCGGCCCAGGTTATCCAAGTAAGCTGGCCGGAAATGGAGCTAACCACCGGCACGCCGGAGGCAGTTGATTTGAAAGTGGGGGATACGATCCGCCTGGTGGCTGGCCCGGTCCTGGATCGCAATGGGTGTAAGGTACCCGACGGCACGCCGGTCAATTTCCATCTATTATGGCGTGAGGAAGGGCTGTCCAAGATTGTCGGAGTGGAAACAGTTGACGGTATGGCTGAGGTTGAAGAAGTGGTTGAGCGCACTGGAACGCTGGAGGTCAGCGCGGAGAGCCCGCCGGCTCTGAGCTCGATCAAGTGGATGTTTATCATCCCGGAGGACGAGCCGGTGGTGGTGGCGACAGAGGAGCCGCCGACGCCGACTCCGACATCCACCCCTACGGCCACGCCGACGCCGACTCACACGCCAACCTCGACCTTCACCCCCACCGCCACCCCGACTGCTACCGCTACGCCAACTGCCACTGCCACTGCCACACCCACCTCCATCCCCACGCCGACCCCCACGTCTGCACCGGTGCCTGAACCGATAGTGGCAGGGCACGATCTGTGGCGCTCTTTGCTGGCGGTCTTTTTGGTGGGCCTCACGGGTTTTGTGGTGGAGCTCAGCGGTGGACAGACGTTATCCAGGGGGATGCGGGCTTTCCTCTGGGCGCTGGTCTGGGGCCTGGTGGGCTATAATCTGTATGGCCTCAACGTCCCGCTCGCCCGGTGGGTGCGAGAGGTCGCCAGCGGGTGGGGGGTGATCCTGGTCTGTCTGGTGTTTGCCTCTGTGCCGGTGGGCTTTGCCCTGTGGCGCCGGCTCAGTGAGCACTATGGTTGAGTCCCCGTCAGCCCATGGGCACGGGGGAGGGTATCCAGAAAGTGACCAGCAGGGCGACGAGCAAAAGCCCCAGGGCGAGGCCGACAAGAACGCCGTTATCGCGCAGCGCGGTGACCAGGGAGTTGTCTGGCGGAATCGTCTGGGTCAGTTCACCGGCCATGTTCAACGGCGGCAGCGGTGCGGCACCGAGAAGCTCGGCGCGGAACTGGGCAATGCTGTCCGGACGTTGCTCGGGGTGCATACTCAGGGCGTGGAGCACGGCCCGCTCGGTGCGCACAGAAAGGTTGGGATTGATCTTGCGGGGCGAAACCATCGACTGGGGCTGCAGGAAGCGCTGCTTGGCATCCAGCGGTGGTTGGTTGGTCAACAGGTGGTAGAGCGTGGCGCCCAGCGAGTAGATGTCGGAACGGACATCGGTGTGGCCGGTGTCGCCGCCGTATTGTTCCAAGGGCGTGTATTGCACTGTGCCTCGCGCTTGCACGATGGTAATCGTCGTGGCGTCGTCGGGCACCATTAGTTTTACCAGACCAAAGTCTACCAGTTTGATAGTGCCACTCGGCGTCAACTTGGTGTTGGCCGGCTTGATGTCCCGGTGGAGCACCGGGGGGTTCTGACTGTGCAGGTAGTTGAGTGCGTCGCACAGTTGGGCTGCCCAGGTGAGCACTTGCTTCTCCGGCAGTGTCTCTCCCTGGCGCCGCGCCTCGTCCATGAGGTCTTTGAGATCGCGGCCAGGAACAAAGTCCATTACCAGGAACTCGCGCTCGCCCTCGGTAAAATAGTCAGAGACCTTGGGCAGGGTGGGGTGGTCCAGGCGCGCCAGAATGCTCGCCTCGCGGTAAAACTGTTCGTGGGCCTGGGCGCGCGCCGACTTGGTTGGTTCCATTTCCAGCGAGATTTCCTTCACGGCGCATTGTCGCCCCTCGAGCCTCAAGTCTTCGGCGCGGTAAACGGCGCCCATGCCACCTTCACCGACCATTTCTGTGATTTTGTAGCGCGATCGTAAAATCGTTCCGACTTTCAGGGGTACCGGCACGCTAGCCTCCCGTTGTTGGCGGGAATGAAAAATGTCAGGAGCCCGGATTCTAGCCTATAAGCTTATCTCATAATTCCAATATTGTCAAGAGCGGATGATAATAAAGTATAAATCTGGCGGGGAGGTGTTGGATGATCCGAGGTGAGTCGCCGATGTTGGTGATGAAAGCCGGGGCAGCCACCGGACAGAAGTGGGCTATTGAGAAGGACGTCGTCGTCATTGGCCGGGAAGAGAGTTGCGATGTGGCTCTTCCAGAGCGGCCAGTCTCCCGCCAACACGCCGAGATCCGGCGGGACGGCAACCGGCACCTTTTGCGCGACCTGGGTAGCAAGAATGGCACTTTTCTCAACGGGCAAGAGATTGATGGCCCTGTCCCTTTGCAGGATGGTGATGAGATACAAATTGCGTTGCGCGTCAAATTGCTGTTCGTCGGCGTGGATGCCACAGTACCGCTTATGCTGGACGATACGAAGGGGCCCGGTCTGCGTGTGGACAAGGTGGGCCGCCGGGTGTGGGTGTGCGGTCAAGAGTTGACACCTCCTCTCTCCGTGGCGCAGTATCGTGTTCTGGAGTTGCTGTACGATGGTCAGGGGCGCGTCTGCAGCCGGGACGAGATCGTTGCAGCCGTGTGGGGAAGGGAGGAAGCCGCCGGCGTGACGGAGCAGGCTATTGATGCGTTGGTACGCCGCTTGCGGGATCGCCTGGCCGAACTGGACCCGGAGCACCAGTACGTGGTGACGGTGCGCAGTCATGGGTTCCGGTTGGAGAACCGGGTGTGAGAGCCTGACGCCGGTTTATCTCTTCAGCCAAAACGGCCCCTCGTTAGAGACGAGGGGCCGTTTTGGCTATCAGGGAGAAACGCCCCTCACTGGCCGATCATTGCTTTCACCTGCGCGCGGATCAATTGAGTGGTGTCAACGTCTTGCTGGCGGCCTTGTGCTGCCAAGTCTCGGATAACTGCGTCTATCAGTTTCGCAAAGTCTGTGTTGATCTGCTCGCGGTTTTGCTCCAGGATGCGTTGTGTGCCCTCCGGGTAGTCCGCTTCGAGCAGTCTGTTCAGCAGTTGCACCTCCGGCGGCGCGTGCTCGCGGGCAATGACCATGGCCAGGTCGGCCAGTTGCTGCAGCCTCGCTGCGGTCTGAGTGTTGTCCTGCTGCTGGGCCAGTTGGATGTTTCTGGCCAGGATGGTCAGGAAAATTTGATCGATCTCTTGCCAGTGCGGTTCCATGGCTGCTCGCCAGTCGGAGCTCTGAAGGGTCTCTTGTATCAGTTTCGCTTTGCGATCCCATATCCTCCGCGCCTCGGCATCCAGTTCGTCAATCCATTTCAGGAATTTCGACCGCAGATCCAGGAGGCGGTTTGCCTTTTCGGTGTTCCCGGCTTGTTTCGCTTCTTCGACCATGCCCGTTAGGGTCTGGAAGAAGCCGTAGTCCAGCAGTGGGCGGGCGGCGGCCACCAGTGCCTTTTGCTGACTCTCGTCCTCTACTTCCAAAAGACGTTGCAGAAGCTTGTCTCTGGAGGGGGTTCGAGTGCTCTCGACTTCATCTCGCCGGGCGGTCTCGCTGTATTGCAGGAGCTTGCGGTGCAAATCTTGAAGGCGGGCTGCCTCCGTCTCGTTCCCTTGAGCCCTCATACGCTCAATGAGGTTGTTGAGTATCAATAAGAACTCGTAGTCCAGGTCTTTTTCGTTCTCTCTGGCGATGGTCTCAATGACGTCGTCGGAGGTAGCAGTCCGAAGGCGATCCAACAAGTGGGCCTTGCGCTTCTGGCCCTCCAACTGCTGGCGAGAAATGCCGTCGGCGATGACGATTTCGTCCATCATGGTTTCCAGACTGAGGAAGGTACGCGGCTGAAAGAGGTAGCCTTTACGTCGCTCCGAGGGCAACGATGTCATCACGCTGTTGATCAGCGAGCCGATGAATCGCTGTTGCCGGTTGTTGTCCATCATGGTGGGAGGTGGGGTGTAAATGAAAAGCAGTTCCTTCTGGGGATCGTGATACAGGAACGGTACGCTCAAGATGCCGCCAACGCCACACTGGGGACAGACTGCCACGTTGGTTTGTCCCTCTAACAGCCGTCTTTTGGCTTCTGGGTTCTGGCCTACGTCAACGATAGAGTAGACCTGCGTGGTGAATTGTCGTCCGCAATTGCGGCAGGTGATGACAACCATTTGAGGAGGAGTTTGAGCCATGTTTGGTGTGGCTCCTTTCTATGGTGATCTTACCGGTGAGAGTGTAGTATAGTGCATTTTGCGGATTTTGCAACTGGCAAGGGTCCGGACCTCCAAGGTCTTCTTTTCGTATAGGAAAGTATAACCTTGCTCTCAGCCGGTCTGTGACCGGCGGTCGGGTCGCAGACCCTCCCTGAGCAGGCTGGTTTTCTTGAGACGTCGGATATCCTGGCGACTCTGGACTCACTCTCTTACTATCAGCCCTTCGATGAGCAGTTTGTCGTCCACGGGACGGCCGTCGGCGTTGAGCGCCGGCAGACGGTCCATCGTGCGCAGCAAGTACACGCCCACTTCCACGCGGTACGCCCCTGGCGGCGCGCTGGCCTCCAGCGGCACGCGGTAGATGTCGGCGATCACCTCGCCGATGGGCCAGGTGCTGGTGGGATAGGTGCCGTCGTGAGGCCACACGTCCACCTGGCCGTGGGGCAGGCCATCCGGCCCCAGCAAGTGGACAAAGACCGTGTAATCCTCGTCCATATCGGCCAGGCCTTGCCAGTTGATCTTTATCTCAAAGAGGTCGCCGGGGCGGAGTTCCTGCTGGGGGATGTCATAGTCCAGCAGCAGCATCTGATGGCCAAAGTTGACGGCTGCCTGCTGACCGATGACGGGTACGCCTTCGACGCGGAAATGGGCCACTGTCAGCACTCCAAGGGGTCTGGCATCCGTCTTCAGAGCAACATCAAATTCACGTCCGCTTAGATGCGCAGGTACATGAATGGTGTGTTGTGTCACCATGACCTCGCCGGTGGGCCAGGTAGAGGTGGTGTACTCATCTTGCCAGGGTACTCTTGAAGGTGGAATGGATAGGCCATTACCCCACAGTGCCCAGTCAGGCTGGTAGTCAGGCAACGGCCCCAACACTTGCCAGTAGAGCCGTAGCCAGGCCTGGCCGCCGGGTCGGACCTGTGCCGGTGCATCCACGCCGAGCAGCATGAGGTTGGGGGCGATCCGGTCTCGCCGGGCGACCGCCGGCTGTGGCGGCTTGCCCTCCCATCCTGGCGTCACCGTGACCGTGCCCAATGCAACGCGGCCGGCCTCTCCGCCGTTTACCGGCAGGTTGGCCTCGGAGAAGGGATGGAACAACCCGACCTCCAGGCGACAGTCGCCGGGTTGCAGTGCCGCGCCGACAGGGACCTCGTGATAGTCCGGGATCACTTCGCCGGAACGCCAGGCGTTGGTGGGGTAGTGGTCGTTCACTGGCAGGTGACCTTCTTCTTCCCACCATACGTGGCCGCTGAGGCCGACCAGCCTCATCCGGACGTGGTAGCTCTCCGGGACCGGCGCCGTGGGCTGCCAGTAGAGTGTGACGTGCAGCGTGCCCTGGTGGGGGGCGGTCAGCGTGGGAGCGTCGTAGCCCAGCAGCCGGATGCTGTCGCCAAAGGTGGCTTCGATCGGGGAGGCAAGGGACGGCGGCTCGGTCAGTGGGCTCAGACTTACCTCTACCAGCGGTCCAAGAGAACGGAGGTGGTACGCGCCGCCCAGGTTGGGTAGATAGCGGGCCAGGTAGACTGGCAACGCTTGGGCCAGGTGCGCTTCCAGTGCCTTGACATAAGCCGTCTCGTCGGGCAGGACGACGACGTTTACGTCGGGGCGCACTTTTTCGACGGTCGTCAGGTAATGCAGGGGGGCTACCTTGACGCTGTCGGCCAGGATCGTGGCGTTAAGGGGGAGGTCCAGGCTCAGCACGTACTCGCCCCAGGGGAGGTCGTTCCGGGCCTGGCTCATGCCCACCTCAGGCAGGTGCGTCCAGATGAGGCGCAGAGGCAGCAGCGCGACCAGCGTCCAGTAGCCGATAACTTCCAGAGACACGAGGCGGGTGCTACATTTGAGCCTTCGGACCACTGCTTCTGCACCCTTTGCCAGCGCGACAACTCCAGCGCCGACCCAGAGGGCATAGGTCAAGTGCGATGGCAGAAAGTAGTTCACGTCGTTGTAGTAGGCGTGGTAACCGATGCTAAAGATGACATAAGCAATCCAGGTGACGAAGGAGAAGAGGGCGAAGCGCCACTGCCGCCGCAGCAGCAAGAACCAGCCTATTGCGCCCAGTCCTATACCCAGGTAGCCGAACTGATCTTGCAGGAAGCGCAGGTAGGTGGCCCGCCGATCGGAGCTGCTGAGCCACTCGTCGAGCCGGAGCGCGGGAGCGTACTCGCTGCCGGAGATTTGGGCCAGGAACTCGGTCCACGTCATCTTCCAGCCCTGGGCGTAGGCGCGCCAGGGGATGTAGAGGTAGAGCAGCAGCGGCGCGGCGAACAGCCCCAACGCGATCAGCAGTCGTTTCGGCTGCCTCAGCAGACCCGGCTCTGTGAGCAGCACGTAGAGCGCCAGCCCTGGGGCCAGCAGTAGCATCGTCCGGTGGTGCGTCAGGCTCAGACCGTAAGAAAAGGCCAGCCAGTAGAACCATCGCCCCCTGCGCTCGCCCGTCTCCTGGGCCCAGCGAACGGCCAGGTAGATCACCAGCGCCACGAACCAGGCGTTCAGCGTGTACTTTTCTGGGATGCTGGCCTGAGTCCAGAAGGTCGGCGTGAAGGCGAATGTGAGCGCTGCCAGCGCCGCCGGCGCGCGGCGCTTCAGCACCCGGAGACCAGCCGCGTGGATGAGCGGCACGCTGAGGGCAGCGAAAAAGGCACACATCAGGTTGATGCGGTACGCCGGGCTGCCGGCGGGCAGCAGGGTGATGAACAGCCGGCCCAGCAGTGTGAAGAGGGGATAGCCGGTGGGGTGGGAGATACCTAGCGTGGCCGAGACGACCTGTAACTCGAAGCCGTCTTTGGTGCCTACACCCGGTGCCAGCGTGCGCAGGTAGAGCGCGAAAGGGATGGCGAACAGGGCGAAATACAGTGCCTTGTCGGCCCAGGCGTGTGGCAAGAGGCCCAACTCGACGGCTTGGTGGACACGGAGGGCCATCAGTAATGCCAGCGCGCCGCCGATCAGCACCCAACCTCGTATCAGGTCTACGCCAGGCGAAAAGACGTAGAGCAGTGACAACAGCAACACTGGCAGGTGGGCCAGCACGTCCTGAATCAGGATGTCGGCCGGTGGCTTTCCTGTCCGCTGGGCAAAGCGATGGCCCAATTGCCGCCAGGTGAGCATCGTGAGCGCCGCCACGATGAGGGCTGGTGCTGCGGCTGCCGGCGAGTCGAACAGGAAATTGAGCTGGACAGGAAAGCTCACTGCCAGCAGGCGGGCCAGGGCGGCGCCCAGGGCAAGGCCGCCCAGGGCGACCAGAGCAGCAGATACCAACAATCGTCTCT
>CAYNKW010000152.1:0-9933 GCA_964397845.1 uncultured Anaerolineae bacterium | reverse complement strand
GCTTTTCGCACAGAATGTACCTGGCGCCTGCCTTGGCCGCGAGACAGGTGTACTCACAGTGCGTCGGCGCGGTGGTGGCGACGATCACACATTCGGGGTTCGTCTCATTCAGCATCAGGTGTGGGTCGGTAAAATGTATCTGCTCTGAAACACCCTGTTCCTGTGTCGCCAGGGCCAGTGATTTCAAGCTCAAATCGCAAATGCCGACGAGAGTCAAACCTAGTTCCTTCACCACCTGAATATGCCGGCGGCCCATCCGTCCGGTACCTATCACTGCTACGTTCATATTCACTTCCTTTCTCCGGTTAGTTGATCAAACAAGTTCAACAGTCGGTTGGCCGCGTGGCCGTCGAGTCGTCCCCATTGCCCTGCACCGGCAGCCTGACGCGCGACCATCTCGGCATAAAACTCGTGGTCCTGGGTCAAGCGTCGTAGCGCGGATACAAACTCGTCCTTTTCCTCCATTGTCATCACGCCCTCTACCTCCACGTAATCAGTGTATCGGTAACGATACACATCATAGTTCACGACCGGCTTGCCACACGCAATCGCCCACTGGATTGTCGAGGATATGCTGGCGACAAAAACATCACACAGGGGGATCAAAGACACCGTATTCTCTCTGGCAATCTTTCCCCCCCATTGCTCCAGATATTTCATCTCCTCATACTTTACCGAGGGGTGCAGACTTATCACAACGTTGTATCCCTCAATATCAGCCAGGGATTGCATCCAGAACTGAACCAGTTCATCGTAGGTCTGAAAATCACATTCCGGGCGCCCCCCCGTTCCATAAAGTTGATCCGGCGATAGAGCGCACAAGATCATAGGCCGACCCGCTGGCAGCCCCAATTTGTTGTAGAGATCAGTCCGTCGCTTGACTGTCTCTTTCAGATTCTTCGCCAGCACGTCGTGGGCCACTGAACCGGTCAAGACAAGTTGACTTGACGGTAAGCCCTCCTGGCGACAGTACTGGAACATCGCTTCGCTTTCGACAGCAATGGCGTCGGCATAGCCACTATGCCAGACCCAGGGTAGAGGAGGCGCCAGACCCAGCCACTCCATCGCCAGAGCCCGGCCGGCCGGCAAGCGCAGCAACTTACGTCCTTTGTGTTCGTAGACCCAACGCGGATAAAACGCACCGACAATACGATTGGTCCACCTCTCCATACTGAAGACAGGATTATAAAGACAGGATTCGGCCACCTTAGAAGCACCTCCCATCCACGAGGGAACAACCACTGATGAGATGCGTTCCTCGTGGCCAACCTTAGTAAGGACAGGAGTGTCATATCCTGCATTGTCCCCGGCAAGCACCAAGAGAGCAGGTCTCTGCTGTATGATTAATTGATGGGCAAATCGAATCCGTCTCCCAAGATACCAGAGCTGGTATAGGACATTGTTTCTTAATCCTAATCCCCTGAATGGCCGAAGAACCAACTGCTTCACTCGCTGCCCAACTCGCTGTCTCGACGCTGGTTCTTGGTCAACATCAACAGCCGGGGATACACTCGGCAAAGCCTTCACTGACTCACCGTTCTGGTCAAGACATGGTATCCTCTCCGCCTGACAGACTCCTAGGTCTTGAGTGATCGTCGGATACGTTCGGGAGAAGAAAAAGACCGGTTCATATTTGCCAGAGCGTTTGAGCATTCGTGCCACCGGCAGCAGACACGTAAAATAGGTGTTCGTATGAATGACCAGCAGTGCTCGTTTCAACATGCTTTAATTACCGCTTTGAATAGCAGCGAGTGCATTGAGAAAGTTATTCCTGTGGGTTTGTCCGAAAGAACAAGCGACGGTATGCTGCCTTCAGAAAAGCGCATAGACGTCGTTCCGTCAGTGTTCTCTTGATCCGCTGCAGCCATCTGACGTACGGTATCCATCTCATATATGGTAGCCAGGCAGGGTTCGTCTCTGTTACCCATCGCTTGAACTCGTGCCAGTCCAGTTCTCCCAACTCGAACAGGCGAAGCAGGCTGACTCGAGCTCTGTGAAACAGGTCAGGGTTCGGCTCCAGATACTTGACAATCCCTCTTGCCTGCATCGTGTGGGTACGTACTTCTTCTTCGTGGTCTATCTTTGTGTCAAGCTTGACTGATTGAACTTGTCGCGCCCACGGACTTGGTTTGTGTATTGTCTGATGGTAGTGAAATGTATCATCAACGCGCCCCTCCTTGAAACCAGCCTGCTTGACCAAGTTGGCAAAGACAAAGTCTTCTTGTCGGTAGATATAGTCATCATCAATTTGTGCCAACCCCTCTTCAAAAGCAACTTTGCGCCCCATCTGGCTCCCGGCCCAGGGTCTTACGCCATAATCAAGCCGATACTCCACCATGACCGTATGCTGCATCGAACAACCAAACCAGTCATACTCAGCTTGGTGCCGTCTCATCGCATCGAACCAGCCATCGGGCAGATAGACATCGGAATGTATGTAAATGAACCACTCCGTTTCCACCGCTTCAATCAGTTTACGGACACTGTAGCCCAGCGACACATAGCTTGTGTGGTCAAACACCTCAACTCGGGGGAATTTGAGGGCTATCTCGATTGAGTCATCAATGCAGCCACCGTCGCCAATGAGCAATCTGTTGATGGGGATTTCTCGGTAGAGGGAATTCAGGTTGCTTTCCCAAAGCTCGTTGGTATGCACGACGGGAATGATTACGTCTACCGAATCGTCTGGGTCCGTTAGAAATCTATCCCGGAACGTCTCACGCGAATAGTATCTGCGAAATATGGAATCTAACTGGTCATTCATTAAAGAGCCTCCATCGTCTGAGCGGGAACGGCAGGCATGATCCTGAACGAATCAGGAAACGTTTCTATAACAAAGAAAAGTGAGGCGCAGGCAGAATAAATCTACCTCCGTCCGATAGAAAGTCCATCTCGCGCCGCTTGAACTCCTCGATAAAATGCCAGGGAAGCACAAGAAAGCAATCCGGTTTGGCAAACCGAGCCTCTGCTTCCGATACGATGGGGATATGCGTACCAACCGTCATTCTTCCCCACTTGTTGGGATTACGCTCGGACGCAGCTACAATCAACGAACTATCTAAACCGAAATACTGTAGAAGCGTGTTCCCTTTGGTTGAGGCTCCATAGATGTACACCGTCCGCCCGCGTTCCGTCTGTTCCTGGATAAAACCAACCACATCCCTCTTGATCCGTTCTACCCACATTGCAAACTCTGCGTAGATTTCTTCGTCACCCAACCCCATTTCGACTTCCTGCTCTCGAAGCATTCGCACCCTCTCCGCTGCCATACCCCGACACGTTTCATCGCCAAAGCAATCCTCGTCCGCTCCAAGGTTGCGAACATAGGTTCGAAAGCTGCCCCCATTTACATCATTCAGTTCCACATCTACGACCTCAAAATCGTGGAGATTGAGGAGATACTCAAACGACTGAAGCGAATAATACTCCAGATGTTCATGGCAGATGTTGTCAAAGGCGTTCTGTTTGAGCATAAGTGGCAGGTAACTCATCTGAACAACCCAGAGACCGTCGGGGTGCATGACCGCCTTAACATCGGCGACGAATTGATTTGGGTCCTCGAGGTCATAGAACATCGCAATGCTTGTAACGATCTTAGGGCAGTGCTCCCTCAGATAGGGATCGCGCTGGAAAGCTTCCGAGTCAAAAAAATCAACTACTATCTTATCGGCTACCTCTTGAGAAAGAGAGGCCAGGTTTTCGGCCGGATCGAATCCTATCTTGTAGATATCTTCCGTTTTGTAGGAGGCAAGCAGAGTCCCATCATTACACCCGATGTCCAAAACCGTGTCGCCTTCTCTCAAATGCATCAACATCTCGGCCTTATTTGAAATGTCGGCCAATGCTTCCCGCATTGTCCTATTCACCCCGGAGCGATACCAGTAGTTTCGATAGAGTTTTTCGGCGGGAACTGTGTGCTTTAACTGTAAAAGCCTACAGTGCCGGCACAACACTAATTCGAGAGGAGCTTTGATGCCGTCGTCCTCCCCGGGGAGAGGAAAATCTGATACATAGAGTTCTCCCAAAGACAAAACAGGATCTAAGAGGCCGTCACAGATTCTGCAAGTTGTTCTGGTTTTCATTTGATTCCTCCTTAATTTACTGGTAACGTGTTTGCAAAGATAAAGGACCTACATCAACACCAGTAATTCCTCCACCTTGGGATTAAAACGTCAACGGCGCTTTCGGGTTCGGTAATGAGCCGATCCACAAAAGGTTGATCGGTAAAGTATCTGCGGAAAATGGATACTGATTTCTGTTCCATGCGATTAAATGTCCACACTAAACACCATTGAGTTGATGGATACGTTCAGTCCACTCGCACTCGCTTGATCTCGCCCGGTGGCGGCACAGGCAAATCTTTGACCGGTATGCTCATCCATTTCTCAGCTTCTTCACGCAACATAATGGGCAACCCATCGTAGACAGGGTACTTTCGTCCACAACCATCTTCCTGGCACACCAGCCAGCACTCTTGAAATAAATCCAACCGCCCAGGATCGTTTCCTTCTTTCTGGAATTTCCCAGCAACACAATAGGGACACCGCACGATACTCAATAAATCCCCACCATCATCTCTCATTTCAGTTGTACTGACATCCTTGACAACACGCAGTTCAAAGTTTAGCCCTTCCAAAACATTACACAGGTAAAAGCTCAATAATTTCATCAAGCGCTCGCTGCGGAAGATCTTTTTGGACAGAGAGTTATACTGGTAGTCGACTCGTACAACGTCGAAACGGGCGTGAGTGTAGTAAGAACGCCCTGAACGCTTACCGAAAAAGTCGAAACTTTTATCAGTGAACGCTTTCACGTGGGTTGGATCCATCGCGGTATAACGACTGTTCCAATTAACGACTCGAATAAACACGCTTGCGTTAGGACGCGCAATACGGTATACCTCCTCCATCGTCGCGATTGTATTGGGTAGATGTTCAATCACATCGTTGAAATAAATGACATCGAATGAGTTGTCGGCAAGTGCATACGGATACTCGGCTATGTTGGCGACGACGTCTACGCCAGGCAAGGGAATTATGTCAACACCGATAGCCCCTTCGACCTTTGTTGCACCACACCCCAGGTCTAGTATTCTCATAATGATGTCGTCCTTTTTCTGAGTTCTTGAAGATTCTTGCACAATCAACCTTCCGATACTTCTAATGGGTGTTTCTTGCCTCTGTTAGCTACTCTCTTCCATCCTCCAAGAATGCTCACAGAGAAAACTGGCCTGCACTGGCAATCTTCCGGTCCTGTAGAAATCACCCGCCACAACTTCCACTGCGGCTGCACTGAACACTACATCTCCATAATCGCTCTGAACATGACTGCTTACAGCCGCACCTAGATCCACGGTGTATGTGCCAGGCATCAAGGGAAAGTGAGGAACACGGCATACAAGCCTCCCTTTAGGAGGCAATCGCTCAAAATCATCCCCTGTCAAAGGTGACCAGAAAGCCACTAAAATCCGTCTGTAGGCATCACGAAAATTGATTTGAACGCTGACGTTAGAAATCCACTCACCCGGGGTAACATAGCTGAGGACAAATTCCACAGTCTCGCCCGAACGCACACAATCGATGGGATGCCCCCTCTCGTCCTGCAAGTGAAACCCTGTAAAGCGAAGGCGACCAGCCCCATCCCTATCCGTACGTTCGGCAAGCGATGGCAGTTGTTTCCAATACTCTTTCAAGCTAGCAAGATAGTCCCGAGTAACCTGGGATGCAGGTCCTTCGGCGCTCTTCCGCCCAGAATCCAGCCAGATTGCCCGTGAGCACAATCCAACGATAGTCTCCATGTTATGGCTTACGAACAGGACAGTCCGTCCTTCACCGGCGACGTCTCCCATTTTCCCCAGGCACTTTTTCTGAAAAGCTGCATCTCCCACTGCCAGCACCTCATCCACCAACAGAATCTCCAGATCTAGGTGGGCGGCCACGGAGAAGGCCAAACGTACCCGCATCCCAGAAGAGTAATGCTTCGCGGGTGTATCAATAAACTTCTCTACCCCAGAGAAATCCACGATCTCGTCGAACTTGCGCTCAACCTCCCCCTTCCTCATTCCCAGGATAGCGCCGTTCAGGTAAACGTTCTCTCGTCCTGTCAGTTCGGGGTGGAAGCCGGTGCCCACCTCCAACAAGGAGCCTACCCGCCCGCGGAGCTCGGCCCGGCCTGCGGTCGGCTCGGTGATGCGGGTAAGCACCTTGAGCAGCGTCGTCTTCCCCGCCCCGTTGGGCCCGATGATGCCCACTACCTCGCCGCGCCGCACCTCAAAGGAGACGTCCTTCAAAGCCCAGATCGTCTCGTTGGAGACGACGGACGACTGACCACGGACGACGGAGGATAAGCGGAGGAAAGGTGCCCCCACCGCCTTGGTCAGCGATTCGCGGATCGTCTTGTAGCGCGCCTGCGGGCCGCCGATGCGGTATTGCTTAGAAAGGTTTTCGATTCGGATAGCGATGTCAGTCATACTTCTTCACTTTTTGCCACGAATTAACGCAAATTTCTCGAATTATTTTTATCTTTTTTCGTGCAATTCGTGGCTGATTATGATACCCCCAAAGTTCTGTATGCGCCCGTGTCCTATTTCTTGTACTTTGGACGGTTTTCAAGAACACTCGAGTTTTGTCAGTCAACCAGTTGCTCCCCTAGTTGCCTGATGTTGCTGGCTATGACCGGAACATATCTGTTTTTGATGCGCTCAAATATCTCCTCGGCCGTGTGTTCATCGTAGATATGAGTGGTCTTGTTTCTATCCTCCAGCATGTCGAGAAGAACTTCACCTTCTGACAAAATCTCTCTTCGGGCGCCTTCCTTGATGCAAGACCGAGGCCCAGCGCACCGGAATCCTTCGTATTCCAAAAATATCTTGGCTGTCTTCCACAAAAGTTCAAAGGCAAACTCGAAGCGTTGGATGACTCCATCCCGATCCAGGTCATCTACGACACGTCCAGCAGCCTGTTGTAGTCTTGTAAAAGCCGTTTCCAATTTATTGAGCGCGTAAACGAGATCGTCAGCTTTCATACACGATCACTCCACTTTGTACAATGATATCTTTGAATTCTGGATCTACTTTGTCAATGTTGATCAAATCAACGGTAAAGATTCCCAGCCTATCATCCAGGGCTTCTTTAAGACAGCGTTCCGTTCTATGATCCATATCCACGCCGGCAAGAGCAATGTCATAATCTGAATAACGATGTGCTGTACCATGTGCTCTGGAACCAAACAAAATGATTTGTTCCGGTTGCGCCAACTCTGTGATGGTGTGGATTATCTCGGCGATATTTTTTTCAAATTTCATCAGATTACCTTCCTCTTCATCCCCAGGCCTGTCCTGAGCGGGTCGAAGGAATAGCGCCGTTCAGGGTGATGCGCTCTGCGTCCCGCCCGGTCAGTTCGGGTGTGTAGAGACCTTCAAACCCCAACCTTCTCAAACGCTGAATCAGTTCGCGACGTGAAACGGGCGTGAGACGCGGCATTTAGGCCGGCACCTTCTCCGGCAGGTGAATAGCTACCTGCCCCAAAGCTGGTATCGGCAATCCTTTCGCAATGCTAAACAGCACCCAGTCCTCAATTGCCTCGGCCAGGTTGCGGCGACATTCCTCCAGGGTCTTACCTGTCGCCCAGACCCCGGCTAGCGGTGGTACCTCACCGTAGAACGGTTCTTCATCTTTGATGATTTCATAATGGGCGCATTCCAGTGCGGTCTGAATGTACTGCAATAACACGCTGCCACCTCCTCAGTTCGCCCTCCAGCAGATTTGGACGCCTTTCCAACATAACCTATCAGCAGGATCTCCGGCTCCAGGCTTCGGCGTGAGCGCTTAGCCGAACGGTGGACGGCGACGGCAAAGGCCAACCGCATGTACATACCGCTGGAGTAGTGCTTCACCGGTGTGTCAATGAACTTCTCGATCTCGGCAAAGGCCACAATCTCGTCGAACTTGCGCTCAACCCTTCGGCGGGCTCAGGACAGGTCTCCGCCCTCTTCATCCCCAGGCCTGTCCTGAGCGGGTCGAAGGAATAGCGCCGTTCAGGGTGATATTCTCCCGCCCGGTCAGTTCGGGGTGGAAGCCGGTGCCCACCCTTCGACAAGCTCAGGACGCCGCCTCCAGCAGCGAGCCCACTCGCCCGTGGATCTCGGCGTAACCCTCGGTCGGTTCGGTGATGCGGGACAGGACCTTGAGCAGCGTCGTCTTCCCTGCCCCGTTGCGGCCAATGATGCCCACCACCTCGCCCTGCTTCACCTCGAAGGAGACGTCCTTCAATGCCCAAATCGTCTCGTTCATCTCCGCAGCGCCGTAAGCTTCCCCGCGCAGCATTTTTCCCGCTCGCCGGAAAGGCGCCTGCACGGCCCCGGTCAGCGATTCCCTGATCGTCTTATACTTGAAACGCCCCTGAGGTCCACCGATACGGTATTGTTTGCTCAGGTTTTCGACGCGAATCGCAAAATCGGTCATCCTGATACTCAACTCCATGCCGCGTTTCACCTCGAAGGTGACGTCCTTCAGCGCCCAGATGGTCTCGTTGGAGACGGCGGACGGCTGACCACGAACGATGGACGATAGACGGCGGAAGGGTGCCCGCACCGCTTCGGTCAGCGATTCCCGGATCGTCTTGTAGCGCGCCTGGGGGCCGCCGATGCGATATCGCTTGCTCAGGTTTTCAACTCGAATAGAAATGGTATTCATTGGTCACACCACATCTGCAAACGTCTTCTCCATCCGCCGAAAGTAAAAGGCCCCGCTGATCAGCAGCCCCACGGCCACCAACGCTGAAACGAAGACAATAGGGCCTGGTGCTGTCTCTGTCCCCAGCAGGGCCCAGCGAAAGCCTTCGATCACACCGGCCATAGGGTTAAGGCCATACAAGGTATGCCACGGCTCGTCGAGCAAACTACTGGGATAAGCGATGGGCGTAGCGAACATCCAGGCCTGCACCAGGAAAGGCACCGCATAACGCACATCGCGAAACTGCACGTTCATTGCCGTGAGCCACAAACCGACCCCTAAAGAGGCCACCAGTGCCAGCAGCAGCAAAAGCGGCAGCCAGATCACAGCCGCCGTGGGCACGACCCCGTAGAACAACATCATCCCCATCAGCACCGCAAACGCCAGGGCAAAATCTACCCCGCCCGAAATCACCGCAGAGATTGGCACCACCAGGCGGGGGAAGTAGACTTTCTTGATCAAATTGGCACTTGCCACCAGGCTGGTGGACGACTGGCTCAGCCCGTTGGCGAAGAAGGTCCATGGCACCAGGGCTGCGTAACTGAAGATCGGATACGGGATGCCATCTGAAGGTATCTTGGCCAACTTGCCGAAGAACAAAGCGAACACCACCATGGTGAAAAAGGGCTGGATGATGGCCCAGGCCGCGCCCAACACGGTTTGCTTGTAGCGCACTTTAACGTCCCGCCAGATTAGGAAGTACAGCAACTCCCGGTATTCCCACAAATCCCGTAGGTTCAGCGATATCCACCCCCGAGAAGGGCGAATGATGGTCACAGGTATCTCACCTGAAACCACTGGTCCTATGCGTTGTGACTTTGCCTCTTCCTGTACAGCAGCCATTGAATCACTTTCCCCTACAGCCCTTGTCCCTTGGCCAGAACCCTAAAGGTATCCGCCATCACGCGCAAGTCAAATAGCAACAGCCGCACAGGGCCAAGCGCCCGGCAGGCCTCGATGTATGCTTCGTCCAGCGCACGGCCACCGCCCAGCGCAGCCTGTTCATCTTTGTGTGCCTGCACCAATCCCGTCAACCCCGGGCGAAGGAGCCGCTTGCGATAGATACCTCGCGCAATCTCTTTCTCATACATCGGTACAGGCCACGGTCGTGGGCCGACCAGACTCATGTCGCCCTTCAGGACGTTGAACAACTGGGGCAACTCGTCAAGATACCGGTGTTGGAGCCAGCTTCCCACTCGCG
>CAYNKW010000151.1:7474-9958 GCA_964397845.1 uncultured Anaerolineae bacterium | reverse complement strand
CCATCAGCACTCCGAAAATGCCCAGGATGAGCGGCATGTAGGAAAAGAATTCTATGGAGACCCATCCTTCCGGCGTGCCAAAGGTGCTAATGTCGCCCATGAACGCGGATATCTCGGCCGGATAGATCTCCATCAGTTCTGCAAACTGCTCCTGCTCCGCGGCGATCATGTCGTACATCGAAACGATCAACACGACCAGCAGGGCGAGGGCAATGCCCCAACCGAGGATTTGACCCCGGAAACGACGCAGTGTATAGCGGAAAACCGTCATCATTTTACTCCTCCTTCTGATCATCCTCATAGTAGGCCAGGAAAATCTCTTCCAGCGAGGGCCGCTCGGTCTCAAAGCCGCTCACCGGGAAGGCAGCCAGCGCCTTGATGAGGCCGTCCATCTCACCTTCCACCTGCAGCAGCACGCTCGTGCCATCGTCCTGCGATAGCACCGTCACGCCGGGCACGTTCGCCAGTGGGCTGGTATCCACCGGCTGCTTGAAGCGGACATGGGCGCGGCGCAGGGCGCGGTTAATCAGAGTGGAAGGCTCGGCCACCTCCACCACCACGCCTTGGCGGATGATGGCCACGCGCTCCGCCACCGCCTCTACCTCGCTCATGATGTGGGAAGAAAAAAAGGCAGTGGCGCCATTCGCCTTTGCCTCGGTGATCAGGCGCAGCACCTCACGCTGCATCAGTGGATCCAGGCCGAGCGTAGGCTCATCCAACAGAAGCAATTGGGGGCGGTGCATCAGGGCCTGCACAACACCGACCTTCTGTTTGTTGCCATGCGAGAGATTCTTGATAACGGGTTCAAGATCGAGATCGAGGCGCGCGGCGACCTGGCGCACAAAGCCCCAATCCACCTTGTTTCCCCGCAGGGCATTGAAATAGCGCAGCGCGCCTTCAACCGTCATATTGGGGTCCACTTGCAGTTCCCCCGGCAAGTAGCCGGTGCGGGCCCGCACCGCCACGGGATCGGCCTGGGGGTCGAGGTCCAGCACGCGGATCGTTCCCCCCTGCGGTCGAATCATATCCAACATGCAGCGGATGGTGGTCGTCTTGCCCGCCCCGTTGGGGCCGAGAAAACCAAAGATCTCGCCGCGTTTCACTTCCAGGTCCAAACCGCGCAGGGCCTGGACTCTTCCGTAGGACTTGATCAGTCCTCGAGTCATTAGTGCAACTTGATCAGACATAACTGCCTCCTCTGTGAATACCCTTCTGTCTCCAACGACTTGGTGCCTATCAGTCACCTATGTGACTCTCCAGGGCACGGGCAAACAGCTCTCGATCTTCCTCCTGGATAACCTCCAATGCCTGATCCCCCAAGAGGGCCAGAATTTGGGGGAGATACAGATCTGTCCGCAAGTGATGTTCGGCGATAAAGACGAGAAGAGGACTGCTGGTCCAGGAAGCTCGAGCCTGAGTCGCCGTCAGCCACTCACCGATCAACACTTCCTCTCCGTCAATGACCAGGATCAAGCCTAATCCTCCTGCCTGGCTGAGAGCCTCTTCGGACATGGGGGCGACGACGACCTGGCCGCCTGGTAGATCCAGGTCGCCCGTTGTATAGATCACCACCCGCACTCCTCGCCGAATTGCCTTCCCCAGCACAGGCTGCAAAGTGGAGAATGTGGTCGGTAGTAAGGCCAGGTAGATTCGAGCCCTGGCCTGACCGATCATCTCTATTGCCTTACCCATGATGTTCTCGTGGCCTTCGATGTTCCAAACGTATTCCAGGTCGGGGACTGAAGCAAAGGAAGCCAGATCGTCCCTGAGTGAGGCAACAAGTTCTGTATGCTCGCGTTGAATTTGATCGAGGAACTCTGCAGCCGGAACCGGCGCGTACTTGGTGGTGTCACCTGTGCGCAGCGTCAAGGCCGCACCGCGGGCGGTTAGTTTGCCCACAACCTCGTAGATCATGGAACGAGGAACGCCGGAAAGCTTGGAAAGTTCATAACCCGTGACCGGGCTCTTTCTGAGCAGGGCCAAGTAGGCCTTGGCCTCGTATTCCGAGAAACCGATTTCTACCAGCTTGCTAATGAGATTGTCGCTCATGTTGTTAGTACTCTTGGACGTTAGTATTATAACGTAGGCGTTAGTATTATAACGTAGGCGTTAGGATTATAACTACGAACATTATACCACAAGTCCGCCCGGTTTGTCAAGAGTCAGAACCTTAAAAAATCAGGAGCTTTCGGAGCCCCCATCAAATCCGGGGCGACGTAGGACGGATTGGCAATCCGTCCTACAGCACAGATCGTAGAAACTCAAACGGTCCGGCGGGTAGTTGAGGTACACCTCCCCCGGCTGGGCTACCAACAGAGGCAGCACCAGCGCTGAACCGACACCGCGTTCTCTAGTCCACCACCGCAGCCCGCACCCCCCTCTCTGTCATCGTCCAGATGCCACCAGGCCCGCCGATGGCGCAGCCACCAGCCAAAGGGCAAGCGTCACACTGCCCCTCACAGCCACCGCTCACCGGCTTGAGAT
>CAYNKW010000151.1:0-7374 GCA_964397845.1 uncultured Anaerolineae bacterium | reverse complement strand
GCCAAAGGGCAAGCGTCACACTGCCCCTCACAGCCACCGCTCACCGGCTTGAGATACCCCATCCGCACCAGGTCATCGATCATCTGCGCCAGCAACCCCTCGCTCACCCCAAACTGGCGAGCCAGGGCCACAGTGCTGTGAATGCCTCCTTGGGCCACCCGCCGCAGCAACTTGGTCAGCATGGTCTACGGCCCCGCCCACCTGGCCAGTTGATACACTCCTATTCCGACCACAAACGAAACGACCAGCAAAAACCCCACGCTGAACGCCGTCCATTTCCAACTGTCCGTCTCCTGTTTGATCGCCGCCACCGTCGCCACGCAAGGGACAAAGAGCATCTGCACAGCGAGGAAACCCAGGCCCGCCGCTGGTGTGAGTGCACCGCTCAATAACGCCGCCAGCCGGGCCTCCTCCTGGCCCGCACCGAAGAGAATGCCCAGCGAGGCAATCGAATTCTCCTTGGCAATGAAACTGGTCAACAACACGACCATCATCCGCCAGTCCAATCCCATCAGCGCGCCGACGGGGGCCAGCAGGCGGCCGATGCCAGCCAGTAGACTGCTTTCGACCTCGCCGCCAGGCAGTATTGATAACGCCCAGACGATCACTGAGACCACCAGGATGATAGTGCCCGCTTTCTTGAGAAATTCCAGCGTCCGCTGCCACACCAGCAGGCCAATGGTGCGCCAGTTGGGTACGTGGTAGAGGGGCAACTCCATGATGAAAGCCACCCGTTCGCCTTTGAAAAGGACCTTGTTCAGCACCACGCCAGAAATAGCCAGCACCAGCAGGCTCAGCAATATTAGTCCCCACGCGACCAATGGTGCCGCCGCGCCGAAAAAGATCGGTGCCAGAAAAGCCACCACGGCCATACGGGCCGTACAGGGTACCAACGGCGCCAACAGGATTGTCAGCAGCCGCGCCCGCCGCGATTCGACGATCCGCGCCCCGATGACCGACGGCACGTTGCAGCCAAAGCCCACGAACAGCGGTAGGAAGCTCTTGCCGTGGAGGCCCATCAGGTGCATGAAGCGATCCATGACGTAAGCCGCGCGAGCCATGTAGCCCATGTCCTCCAGCAGCCCCATAGTGGCGAAAAAGATCAGCAGGATGGGCAAAAACGTGACCACCATCCCTGCGCCGCCGAGGACGCCGTCAATCACCAAACCCCGGAGCCAGGCAGGAGCGCTCGCCAGCAACTGACCGGCCAGGCCGGCCAATCCACCGATGACGTAACTATCCAGCCAATCCTGCAGCGGCGCGCCGATGGTGTAGGTAAGCCCAAAGACGAGGCCCAACATGCCGGCCAGCAGCAACAACCCCCAAAAAGGATGCGTCGCCACGCGGTCCAACCGATCGGTGAACGTGACCTGGCCCAGGCGGGGGCGCACCAGCGCCGCCCGTGTCATGCGCCCGATCCACTCGTAGCGACCGCCGGCCACGTCTATCACTGCATCTTCGTGGGCGTGCAGGATGGCATGCACCTTCTGCCAGACCTCGTCCGGCAGGTGTGCTTCCATCATGCATGTGACTTTGGCATCCCCTTCCAACAACTTGAGGGCTACCCATTCCGGCGGATAGGGCGCGGGCACCTGGCCTGCGCAAAGACCACATAGTTCTGCCAGCACGTCTTTGTGATCCGGGCGAATCTCGGGCACTTTGGGCTCGTAGGACAAATCGCCAGTGGCCAGCCGGGCGATCGCCGCTACCAGGTCATCAATGCCACGATTCTTTGTGGCGACCATGGGCACCACTGGCACACCTAGAGCCGCCTCCAGCACCTCCGGCTCGATCTTTATCCCTTCATGGTCGGCCACGTCCACCATGTTGAGGCCCACCACCACCGGCGAAGGGAGCGCCAACAACTCGGCCAACAAATAGAGATTCCGCTCCAGCGCTGCGGCATTGATAATGACCACTACCACGTCCGGCCGCTCGCGGATGATGTACTCGCGGGCAATGAGCTCTTCCGGTGAGTTAGCGGAAAGGCTGTACGTGCCCGGCAGGTCTACGATGGTGATGATCGTGCCGTTGTAGCGATAGGTGCCAACCTTCTGTTCGATGGTCTTGCCCGGCCAGTTGCCCACGTGCTGATTCAACCCGGTTAGCACATTAAAAACGGTGGACTTGCCCACGTTGGGCTGCCCGGCCAGCGCGACGGTGATTGCTTTGCCGGATGGTGAGGCACTGCCGTCGCCACGGAGGCCCTCCAGCACGACTTTCGCCGGTTGGTCGTGGCTGGTAGCAAGAAGCGATACATTCTTCATCGCAATGCCCCCTTCTTGACCACCCGAATCTTGCCAGCTTCGCCCCGTCCCAGGGCGATGCGCGTATCGCGCACGGTGACGATGAGGGGGCCGCGGCCAAAGTTCTGCACCATCATCACCTCGGCATCCGGGGTAAAACCCAGCACCGCCAGGCGACTGACAACGCCCCGTCCCCCCCTCAGTTCTCGCACCACCCCCACTTCTCCAGCATCCAACTTGCTCAAAGGTACCACGGCTGCCTCCTTGAAAGTGTAATGTCATTTATCATTTTCTCATTTTTCATTTGCCATTTGTCTTCCCCTGGCCTGGCAATCGGTACAATAACCCGCAAACTCCATCTGCGTGTCGGTCACTTTGAAATCGTGCTCTTCCTCAAGGTGGGCCAGTGTTTCATCCAGCAGAAAGCACGTTATCTCTATGATCCTCCCACAACCCTGACAGATCAGGTGATGGTGATTGCCCTTAGCCGCCAGTTCGTAATGGTGGTGCTCCTCGTCCAGGTGCAATTCGTGGATCAGACCCACTTCCTTGAGCTTATTCAGAGTGCGATAGACTGTGCTCAGACTCAGCCTGGGGTTGTGCGCCCGCGCCAGTTGATAGAGATCATCGGCACCAGCGTGGCCTTCACAGTCGTGCAACAGCTTGAGCAGCAACAATCGCTGCGCCGTGACCCGACAGCCGGCTGCGCGCAACATCTCTCGAAACTTGCTTTCCATCAACGTGTGCGGATGCTCTGACATGTCCCACTCCTCTTACCAGACACCCCAATCGTGCTCCTTGAGAAGGAGCAAAACGGCAGCTACACACCCATGGCGCAGCCGCCGAAGTGAATCAGGAGCCTGGTTCTCACCTGCGCCATCGCCAGCCCTGTGTCTCGAAGCAGGCTCGCCCTCTTGGACATTCTTGCAAATGATTTGCATTTGCAAGAATTATACCACATTTCAGCTTCCCTGTCAATAGGGTGGCCTCAACGAGTTGCCAGGGTATCTTCTCAAAAAGTAGGGGCAAAAGTCGCACCTTGCTCCGGCTGGATCGCCAGATCCAGCCGCCGGGCGACGGATTTGACAATCCGTCGCGAGCGTACACAGGCACAAAGCTCTTCCTACCCCAAGATATTGAGAAAATACTTGCCAAGATTGTATTTCTCTGGTATCCTTATGGACGAATAGCTGCTGAAGGTTTCCGACGATGCGTGCGCAACGCGGTAGCCGTGCGCTGTTTCTGTGCCCACACCCCGACAACGGAGGACGACTTGCGCTACGCCATCCTTTCCGACATTCACGGCAACCTGCTGGCGCTGGAACGGGTGCTGGTCGACGCCAAACGTCAAGAAGCCGAGGCCATCCTCTGCCTGGGCGACGCCGGTTCCGATGCCTGCCTGGATCGTTTGCGCCAGGTTGGCGCAGAGTTGGCCTTTGGTAACTGGGAGGTCTCGCAGTGGAGCTATCTGCGCGAGGATAACCAGGCCTGGGTGCGAGACCTCTCCCCCATGCTGGCCGGCGACACTTTCCTGGCCGTCCACGCCGCACCCTGGTGGCCAGAAGGTCTATCCAACGTCGAGAGCTTTATGGATTACATTCTTCAACAAGGCGTGAAATGGCGTGTGTTGTTTCCCTACCTCGACCGGGATAAAGATGCCCTCTGGCAGGCCGTGGCTGAACTGGAGAACGCCAGCCGGCGCATCTTGTTCCACGGCCATACCCACGTCCAGATGGCCCACCGCGTGGGGCCGACGGGTCGCATGGTGAAGCTCCGGCAACGAGAGTTCATTCTGGATCGCCGGGCGCGCTACGTCGTCGGCGTGGGCAGCGTGGGCCGCCCGGAAGACGGCCCAACCCCCAAATACGTACTGTACGATGACGAAACAGCGGCTGTTCACTTGAGATCATCAAGCTGATGGCGATTTTCAATTCCCAATCCTCAAATCGTTCCATCGGCAGGAACTCTATGAGCCTGAAAAGCGTCTTTATAGTAGTGCTTTACTGAATGCTCGATCTATTGCTCTGACAGGAGGTTACTCATGAGATCAAGATTGAAATGGCTCCCCCTGCTGTTGACAACTATGACCCTGCTGGCTGCCTGTGCCAAATCGCCGACACCCGCCGCGCCCACTTCTGAACCCCAGGCGATTCCCACCTCTACTCCACGGGCTGTGCCGACAGCTACACCAACGGAAGGAACGTCTGCTATGAAAACGATTCGCTACACCATCGGCGAGCCAAGCCGGCTCACCTTTGCCGTCTACGAACCGGAACCGGTGAGTGCCGGCCCCAATGTCCCCCCCTACAGCCTCGACCTGAACGCCGTCGCCAACCGTGACCTGCTCGACCGTCTGACGCCGGCGCAGCAGGCCCGCCTGGCAGAGAACGGCTTTGTCGTCGTGCCGACGGGTGCGGAGCAGATCTACCAGGTCTACAAGTGGGCCAAAGACAGCGGCACGCCGATCTTTGTCACCACCGACGCCCTGCTGCACACCCACCACATCCTCTACGACTATGCCCTGCGCATGGCCGAGATACAGCGCTTCGTGGCCGATCTGAAGGGTCTCAACGCGGCGATGCTGGCCGCCGCTCAGGAGCAATACGCCAACACACCGCAGCCGGTGAAAGAGACGGCCCGGCGCAACGTCGCCTTCTTTGCCGTCGCCTCGGTCCTTTTAGAGCCCGAGACGCCTGTGCCGCCAGAGGTAGCCGACCTGGTCGCTGCCGAATTGGCCCTCATTGACGCCCACAGCGGCTTTGCCAACTCGCCCATCTTTGAGTTCCTGGAAGAAGACTATAGCCAATATGTACCGCGCGGCCACTACACCCGCAACGAGACGTTCGAGCGCTACTTTCGCAGCATGATGTGGTATGGGCGCATCGGCTTCCGGCTGCGGCCAGGCAAGGCAGCAGAAGCCATCGAAATGGGCCGCCGCGAAACGCGCCAGGCGATCCTCATCAGCGCCGCCCTCTCTGCTGTGAAGGTAAACGACGAGCCTGCGCTGACAGTCTGGGATCGCATCTACGGGCCGACCGTCTTTTTCGTCGGCAAGGCCGATGACCTGACCGTCTACGACTACCTGGAGGTCATCCGGCAGGTCTACGGCGAGGTGCTCAGCCTGGCCGACCTGGCCGACGACGGCCGGCTTGACGACTTTATCACCGCCGCTTCAAAACTGCGACCACCCAGGATCGTGGGCGGCTACGTCACCGACCAGCAAGACCCCACTGTCGTCACCCAGGGCTTCCGCTTCATGGGCCAGCGCTTCATCCCCGATAGCTACATGTTCCAGCAACTGGTCTATGACAAAGTGGGCACGGCCGACGACCCGCGCATCTTCCCCAAAGGGCTGGACGTGTGTGCCGGGCTCGGTTCCCAGCGGGCTTATAACGTCCTGCTGAACGTGTACGACGAAGGACGTTACGCCAACTACCGCCAGCAGATGGAAAAACTGCTTGGGGAATTCGCCGCGCTGCCAGCCGAACAGTGGACGGAGAACCTCTATTGGAACTGGCTCCACACCCTCCGCCCGCTGCTGGAGGTCAAGGGTGAGGGTTACCCGGCCTTTATGCAGAGCCCGGCCTGGCAAGACAAAGACCTCCACACCTTCCTGGGCTCCTGGACAGAACTACGCCACGACACGATTCTGTACGCCAAGCAAAGCTACACCCTCAGAGCGACCGGCATCATGCCGGAGCGGGAGCTGGCGTTGGGCTACGTCGAGCCGCAGCCAGAAGTATTCGCCCGCCTGGCCGCCCTCACGCGGCAGATGCGGGTCGGGCTGGACAGCCGGGGCTTGTTAAATGAGGAGTACCGGGACAAGCTGGAGCGGATGGAGTCACTGCTGGTCTCGCTCAAGACTATGGCCGAGAAAGAACTGCGCGGCGAGGCCCTGACCGACCAAGAATACGACACCATCCGCAACATCGGTGACTTTTTGGAGTGGTTGGTGACCTTTTCACCGCAAGTCCAGGAGCAGATCGAGTCCGAGACCGACAAACGGATGGCCATCGTGGCCGACGTGCACACCGACGTCAACACCGGCCGGGTGCTGGAGGAGGGCGTGGGCGACGCCTTCTTCATCTATGCCATCGTGCTGGTGGAGGGGCAGACACTGGTGGCTCAGGGCGGCGTCTTTTCCTACTACGAGTTCACCCAGCCCATGAGCGGCCGCCTGACCGACGAAGCCTGGCAGGCCATGAGCTCCAAACCCGATCGCCCGGTCTGGACAGAGAGTTTCATCACAGAATAACTACGGCTAAACACGGTGACGGGGCGACCTCAGTTGAGGTCGCCCCGTTGTTGAAAGCTACGTTGGACGCGGGTAGACTTCACCCGCCACCTCTCGCCGGCCGGTATCAGTATAGCCGGCCGCTTCGGCCAGCAGGATGGAGGGTAGATTGGCCTCCTCGACCATGTAGAGCGGCAGCAGCCCTTCGCGCAGCAGGCCAGCCGTGGCCGCTTGCACCACCGCCCGCCCCCACCCCCGTCGCTGGAACCCGGGCCTGGTGTAAACATAGAGCTCTGCGCAGAAGGGCGAGCGCCAGTTGGTCCCCGCTGCCGCCGCCACCTTGCCGCCAGAACGGATCTCCCAACGGGGCCAGCCGTCGGGGCCGTGCGTCTCCTGCACCAGCACGTTGATCTCGGCAGCCTGCTCCAGGTGAAAGCGCACTGCGTCCACCCGGTAGATACGGTTGACGGTCGGCTCTGGCATTTCGAGAAAACGCTCCAATGCCTTTGTCAGATCCAGTGGCGCTATGAGGTAGTAGGGTCGGCCGGGGACCATCGCCCGGCGGAGCAACTCGCCCACAGCATCGTCGTCCGGCGCACGGAGCACCACCAGCGGGCGAAAGAGGTCACGTCCCGTCTGGCAGACGGCGACAAAGCCATCGGCCTCACCGCTGGGAGTACGATGCAGCGTGAGCTGAGTGCGGCGCGGATCGTGATAGAGGGCGTAATAGGCCGTTAATGCGTCCTCCGGGTCGGAGGGGGCCAACAGCGGGCGGATGGCGGTTCGTCGAACGTCCAGGTCTGCCACGAGGTCTCACCTATGCTTGACGGCTCTGTCAAACCAAAGCGCCTTGTGCTGAACGAGATCCGCTATCCCGCAAGGAACTCGTCAATG
>CAYNKW010000150.1:0-9998 GCA_964397845.1 uncultured Anaerolineae bacterium | reverse complement strand
CCGTCATGCCGCAGCCGATCTTGGCCTGGAACGGCCCGCGCCGGGTGGAGGCGTTAAGGTCAAGAACGACAAAGGACGTCAGTGGAAGACACGGCGGAAGGCAGAACGCAAAACCCGTCGCAGGCGGCGCAAACAACAGCGACATATGGGTAATTTCCAAATGTTCATCTTGACTTTTTGACCGAAACAGAATAGTATTAACTCATTGCGCCAAACAAGGAGTTCTTTGACAGCGCATCCCCTCTGCGGGAATATTTGCGATAAAGGCAGAACAATTGATATGGAAACAGATATTACTTTCTTGAAAGCCAAAAGCGACTCATGGGCTACGGATGTTGACCGTGTGCGGAGACTTTTGGGTTCTCCAAACAATCCTTACTTGTTTCCCCCGCATTATTTGAAGGCTACCTTTCCGAAGATAGGTGGGCAGATCGTCATGTTTAAGGAAGAGCGGAAACTGATAGGAGTTGGTTTCCTTTTCCCTCGAGCCTTTCAGGCTGGGACTCGTGAGTTTACGCTTCGGTTCCACAGAGTTGAGCAGGATCTGGAGGTGGTTCAAGAACAGTTGACTCTCAAAGTCGAACAACTTCTTGGAGGGAACAGAATGGTGTTCTATGATCCCCTTGTGGAACAGCGATATAGTAAGACCTCTCAGAAAGTAGAGGGAGTAAATATCGGTAGGCCTGACGCAAAAGAGGCCTTAGCAATTCGCAGCCTGCAACAGCAGATCTGGGGCAGTGAGAAAGACTTTTTGTATCCAGCCGATATTCATTCAAGTGACTTCCGAGCGGGAACATCACTGATAGCAAGACTAGTTGGAAAACCTGTAGGGTTCCTCTTTGGCTTCTATAAGTTTGGTGGTTCGCCAATCCCTGAGGCTTGGAATCAGAGATACAGGGGAAATTTCCGGCTAGAGTCGCAGTTGCTAGGTGTGTCACCTGAATACCGCCAGCGTGGAATTGGGTCTATCCTTAAGAAGGCCCAGGCAGAAAATGCCCAACGGGAAGGAATAGGTATCATTAACTGGACCGTTGACCTCTTGCAGTATGGAAACGCGATTTTGAATTTTGGCCGATTGAAGGCGGTTGCCTTCGATTCTTACCCAGATTACTACGCTTTCAGGAATGTGTTGAATCAAGTCGCAGCTTCCAGGTTTGGGATTACTTGGCTTGTTAACACCGCGCGGGTGAAGCAAGCATTGTCAAGCATATCAAGGGCAACCATCCTGAACTTGAGTGGAAACACTGCCATTCGAAGAGTCAACAAGGGTTGGGCTGAACTTAACCTTGAGGAAGATGACCAAACGATTGCTATAGAGGTACCGTCTGGCTGGACGGCTTTACAGAGGGAGAATCTCCAACAAGCATTAAAATGGCGAGAAGCCACCGACAAGCTTTTTCAGCATTACCTTGGCTGTAGAGAAGGGAAGTATATTGTCACCGGTGTTGGAGAAGACAGCGACCGGAAATACCTCATTGCTGAGCGGGTAAATCCGGCATTGTTGGATCGCTTGGCTAAGTAGAAGTAGCGCTGAATGACGGTGCCTAGATAAAGATTGTAAGCAATCACGAAGTTGATGTGATTAGCTTACAGAATCGAGCGAACAACGTTCGACACGAAGAAGAGCTTCGATTTCGAGAAAAGATTTAGGATAGTCCCCCCGTTGGCCCAGGGACAAAGGGGACTAAGGGTAGGGGAGACAGCCACCAACACTTTAGGGGGAGACTACCTAGGGCTAAAGGTGTGTAAAATGCAGGTCGAGCGTGTGGATTTGATGATTGTTCGGATGAAGCTTGTTCACTCTTTTGCGACAAGCTCTAGCCGCAAGGAGCATCTTGATCACATCCTGGTAAAGGTGTTTGCTAACGGGCTGGTGGGCTGGGGCGAATGTGCTAGCCCTTCAGACCCATATTACTGTGAAGAGACAACAGAGACTTGTTGGCACATCCTAAAAGACTTTCTCATCCCCTCAGTCCTGGGCCGGGCCTGGACACAGATTGAGGAATTAGCAAGCTTCTACCAGAGGGTGAAACGAAACAATTTTGCCAAAGCTGGGCTTGAGATGGCCTGCTGGGATATCCTGGCTCAAGCAAAGGAACTACCTCTGCACGTGCTGTTGGGCGGCACCCGCAATGAAATTCTGTCTGGAGTCAGTTTGGGCATTGAGCAGGACATAGGCTACCTGTTCAGTCTCATTGATCAATTTTTGGATGAAGGTTATCGTCGCATCAAGCTCAAAATTGCACCAGGCAGGGATGTGGAGGTGGTTAGCAGAGTGAGGGAGCGCTATCCGGATGTCCCTCTCATGGTCGATGCTAATTCGGCCTATAATCTATCCGATCTACCACTCCTTCAGCAGCTTGATGCCTTCGACTTGATGATGATCGAGCAGCCGCTGGCCTATGACGACATCATCGACCACGCTAAGCTCCAAGGGGAACTCCAGACGCCTATTTGTCTAGACGAAAGCATCCACTCGACAAAGGATGCCCGTGAAGCACTGGAGTTAGGAAGCTGCCGCATCATTAACATCAAAGTCAGCCGTCTGGGTGGACTACTGGAAGCCAGGCGACTCCACGACCTTTGCTACGCTCAGGGGATTCCTGTTTGGTGTGGCGGGATGCACGAATATGGCATCGGACGCGCTGCAAACGTGGCTGTCTCGAGCCTCCCTGGTTTTAGCATCCCCGGCGATGTGTCCGGCTCTGACAAATACTACGCCCAGGACTTGGTTGATCCGCCAATTCGGGCCGTCCATGGCGCTATTGCAGTCCCACAGAGCCCTGGTCTTGGATATACACCTAACGAGGAGCTTATTAGTCGCCATACCATCAGAAAGCTCTCGCTGACCCTCTGAGACGAGCTTTGCGCTCAATCGTAAGGGGCTTTTTAGGTTCCCTGGGATCCTCCATTTGGGCATTCGAATACCGTCCAACCTCAGAGGCGCACTTCAGTGGTTTTAAGGGGGATGGGGTACTTGTGCTGGAACTGCAAACACGCTCTAAGAACCTATTCGAACTTGAAGCGCCACACCGCCAGTCCAAAGAAGGCAATGGCGTAGACCAGCAGGATGCCGGCCGGGAGCAGCACTGAATCCAGGTCCTGAGCGCGCAGGACGATGTTCTGAAAGCCGTCCATCGCCCAGGCGGTCGGCGTCAAGTGCCCAATGGTGGCAAAGGCCTTCCCCGTGACGTCCAGCGGGAACCAGGCGCCACCCAGGCCCGAAAAGACGAACATCGCGATCATGGAAAACATGACGACCTGCTCCTCGCCTTTCGAGACCACGCCGATGAGCAACCCCAGGCTGGCGACCCAGAGCGCCAGCGTCACCATAACCAGGAGAATGGCCAGTGGTTGGCGCATATAGTCCACGCCGAAGGCCAGTTGGCCGACGGCGACGAGCAGCGCTTGCTGCAACAAGACGACGAGGAACATGGCCAAAACGTGGCCGGCAATCACCTCCACCCGGGTGATGGGAGTCGTCAGCATCCGCTGCAGCGTCCTGGACTTGCGCTCCAGCACCAACAATATCGCCGACGTATTCAGCCCGAAAACGACGAATTGGACGATCATCCCCGGCGATGACTGGGTAAAGGGATTCGACGCCCCCTTCTTCTCACCCTCGGTTGGCGCCCCTGCCTGCTCGACCGTGACGGTAAGCGGCGGTTGGCGCCAGGCCTCACTCGCCAGCGCCAGCGCCTCGTTCAAGTAAGACTGGCGGACTACCTCGCTCTCGAATCCTTCCTTGGCTTCAAGCGTCTCGGCACTGACTTGGGCAGTCCGGACTGCCCCCAGCAGGCGCGTCACGGCCGCTTGAACCGCGTTAAAGGCCGTCTGCCCGGCTGGGGTATCCTGATCAACAATGACCGTCAAGCGGGGATCCTCACCCGCGAGGGCCTGCTCGCTGAAGCCGGCCGGCAGGATCACCGCCGCCGCCAAATCTCCATCGCGGACCGAGTCAGCCGCTTTCTCCGCCTCGTCCCCCTCCAGGAGGATCGGACGGATGGCATCCGACGCCTCCAACAGGCTCCGCAGGCTGGCGCTGAGGACGCCAGCCGGGTCACGGTCTGCGAACCCCACCGGCAAACGGGGATCGTCCCCTGCACCGGAGCCAAAGATAAAGCCAAAGAAGAGGGTAAAGAGAATCGGCATAATCACCAAAAAGAACGCCGATTTCTTGTCCCGAACGATTTGTAACAGATCTTTGAGCGCCAGATCAATCATACGCATCAGAGCCCTCCTGATGGGACAAGTTGCCAGCTTGTCCTACGCGAACCGCTTGCGGAAGGCAAGCGCACCGACGACAAAGAAGACGATGCCCATTCCCAGGGTGACGCCCACCGGCAGGAGCACGTCGCCTACGCCGCCGTCCTGGGCCAACTCCAGGCCGCGCAAGGCCCAACCTTGAGGCGTAAAAAGGGTGACCGTCTGGAAAGCGGCGGGCAGATCGGTAAAGCCGGTCGTAAACAGCCCGCCGGCCATACCGGTCATGGTCAGCACCCCGCCCATCACCGGGCCGGACTGTCGCGTGCTCTTGAGGAAAGACATGAGGAACACGCCAAAGCCAGCCGCGACGACGACCAGTCCCAGCACCGCTAATGCCACCGCTAAAGGCTCCCCCCAGCGGACGCCAAAGATGACCCTCGCGGCGATCATTGTCACAATCACCTGAACGATAATGGTCATAAAGACGGCGACAAACTTGCCGCCCAGGATGGCCGTCCGCGATGTGGGGGTAGTGAAGAGCCGGGACAGCGTCCCCTCCTCGTCCTCGCGAATTATGGACTCGGCTGTGCTGGCGCCGGTAAAGATGGCGTAAAAGATCAGCATAGCGGTCATGATCCCCGCGATCATCTTTGTCATCATATCGACCGGCTTAGCTTCGCCCGGCGGGAGCTGCACATCGAGCGCCGGGTGCCGCCCCTCGCTCTGACTTTCGCCCAACGTCTGAAGCCAGGCTGCGTACCTGGCAGTGACATCTTGCATCGTGGCTTCGTCTACCGCTACTCCCCGCTCGTCCAGTTGGCTGGCGATGACGCCGGCTGCAATGATGGTGCCGGCAAAGCCATCTACAAACTGGCTGACCAACCCCTCGACGATGGCTGGCCCAAGCGTCAGGGTAGGGTCTTGATACAGCGTGATGGCGGTGCTCCCCTCCGACGCAAATGCAGCAGTGGTGAAACCCGGCGGGATGACGATTGCCACCCCGGCCTCCTGGCGATCCACCGCCACACGGGCGCTGGCCCCGTCGGCCGCCTCCGTGACCTGCAGGAGATCCGCCAGACGCTCGTCTTGTAGGAACTCGAGCAGCATCTGCCCGGCCGAAAAACCGCCGAGTTGCGGGGCGGACTGATCCAGGTTGACAACCTGGACCTGCGTCACCTGCAGATCAAAGCCCCCCTCATCGCCCCCCAAACCGCTAAACGCAAAATAGATGAGGCCAGCAGTCATCAGTGGCAAGACGAACATAAAGACAACGGCGAACGCGCTGCGGAAGGAGCGGAGGAGATCCTTCAGGGCAATGTCCAGGACTTTCATAGGTTACTCCCTTTTTCTACGAAGGAGCAAAGGCGGTTTCGGTCATTGGTCATTCGTCTTTCGTCGTCGGTTTATTTAGTCCCGCAGAGCACGGCCGGTGAGATGCAAAAAGACCGCCTCCAGGTTGGGCTCCTGGATCTCAACCGACGTGATGCGCACTCCTGCCTGCGTGGCCGATTCGAACAGGCGCGGCAGCACGACGTTGCTATCGTCTACCAGCAACGCGAGGTCTCTATCTTTGGCCGAAATCTGCTGCACCCCTTCGGTCGCCTGCCACTGATCGACCACCCGCTCCGACTCGGCGTTGATCGTCAGGTCAATCCGATCCAACCCGCCGACGATTTTGACCAGCTCGTCGTGCGTGCCGTAGGCGATGGCCTTGCCCTGGTCCATAACGGCGATGTGGTCGGAGAGTTCCTGGGCCTCTTCCATGTAGTGGGTGGTGTAGAGGACCGTCATCCCCCGCTGGTTCAGTTCCTTGACGTTATCCAGGATGTTGCGCCGGCTCTGGGGGTCAATGCCCACCGTCGGCTCGTCCATGATGATGACCTGCGGCCGGTGCAGCAGCGCGATGCCGGTGTTCAGCCGGCGCTTCATGCCGCCGGAGAACTTGCTCACGCGTCCCTTCTGGCGGTCTGTCAGGCCGACGACCTCCAGCACCTCGTCCACCCGCCGGCGAAGCGCGGCGCCGCGCAGGCCATACATCTTGCCCCAAAAGTTCAAGTTCTCGCGGGCGGAGAGGTCCTCGTAGAGGGCGATCTCTTGCGGGACGACGCCGATGGCCGCCTTGACTGCCATCGGCTCGCGCAGGATCGAGTGGCCCATCACCAGTGCGTCGCCCTTGTTCGGCTCCAGCAGGCAGGAGAGCATCGAGATGATTGTGCTCTTGCCCGCGCCGTTGGGGCCCAACAAGCTGAATATCTCGCCGGCGCGGACGTCAAAGCTGACGCCCTGCACGGCATAGACGTCGCCAAAGTTTTTGTGCAAATCCTGTACTTGAATCGCTTTATCGTTGCTCATTGCAACTCCCCCTTTTTCCGATGGGCGGTTTGGACCTGGAGCGCCCCCCGTGCTTCCGAAGTGTGGTCTGTCGCCCGCATCACGGCTTGAGCCACGTCCGTGACCAGTTGCTTGCAGGGATTGTAGTGTACCTTGACTCAGGGACGCACCCAGGGGGCGGGGCTATTCTCTATTCGTCTGAGCCGACAGGCCCGCAAGCCCGCGGCTGCACATCCCGCGTTTCAGGCCATAGCCACTTCAGAATAAGAAAAGAGAGGCACTTGCAGAATGCGCTTTGGCTCCAGTTGGTTTAGTACGGCCCTCTCCATCGCTTTCACGACCTTGGCGTCAAAGTACTTTTCTCCGCATTGACGACACACTCGGGCCGGGACGTCTTCAAAGACAAAGAGTTTCCCTTCCCAACGGTATTCATGCTGCACCAGTCGTTCTTCCAATTGACCATCACAAAAGCTACACGGCATCATTCTCTCGCCTCCTGCGCGTCCTGGGGTCAATCCACACCTGGGGGGCCAAGGGATGTACATTGTACACCGCTTTGGGCCGTTTGTCCAGACGACAAACGGATTGCCCCGGGGCCTGTTCGAGCAGTGAAAAAGCGCGCCGGCCCGGGCATGCCTCCCGGTGTTGGCCTCCGGCGTTGTGGTGGGCAAGGAAGCGTGAGCGGCTCACCGGCCAGCTCAAATTTACCCTCTGCGATTGGCCATGCACCACAGGCGGTCCGTGATCGGCGAGTTGATTTGACAGTTGCCCTTCAATGGGCTATAATCGCCTGGCCTGGCCGCGCCGGGCCAGCCCCAGCGCGCCCGCGAAATTCAGGGGGGAGGAGAAAGCGATTCATGAGAGATCGAAAGTTCAGAACATTGGTTGTCATCATCGTGCTTATCCTGGCCGCAATCTGGGTTGACTTGCCCACCAACCCCGGCATTCATCTCAAGATCGGCGATTGGACGTTCGACCGTGACATCAAGGCCTATCAGGGCCTGGATTTGCAGGGTGGCCTGCAGGTGTTGCTCGAAGCCGACCTGCCGCCTGACCAGGAGATTGACCCAGGGGCGATGGAGACGGCGCGGGTCATCGTGGAGAATCGGGTCAACGGTCTGGGCGTGGTGGAGCCGTTGGTGCAGACGCAGGGTGACCGGCGCATCATCGTCGAGCTGCCGGGCATTGAGGACGAGGAACTGGCCATCGCCACCATCCGCGAGATCGGCTTGCTGGAGTTCGTGGACGCCGGCAACACGTTTCTGGAAGCAGGGACCCGCGTCAAGACTACCTATCCCCGGCTGGTATCAGAAGGGGCCACCGGTGGGACGGATCTCCCCTCCGAGCTGCCATCTCCATCGGCCGAAGTGACTGCGACAGAGTCAACGCCCATCACGCCGACCGAACCGCTTGCGCCGGAGCACATCTTTCCCACTGTCCTGGCCGGCCAGCATCTAAAGACGGCGAACGCCTACCGTGACGAGCAAACCGGCGGATTGGGCATCCGATTCGAGCTGACCGATGAAGGGGCCGGGCTCTTTTCAGACTTTACCACTGCCCATGCCGATTATGGTCGGCAGCCATTTTATTTCCTATCCATTGTACTGGACAAAGTGGTGCTCTCTAGCCCACACATCAAAAGCCCAATCCCCAGTGGCCAGGGCGTCATCGAAGGCAACTTTACGCTGGAAAAGGCGCGCAGCCTGGCGGTGCAACTGCGCTACGGCGCGTTGCCCATTCCCCTGCGCGTGGAAACGACGCGCAAAGTTGGCCCTACGTTGGGCCAGGAATCGGTGCAAAAGAGCGTTCGCGCCGGCGCCATCGGCCTGGCGGTTGTGCTGCTCTTCATGCTGATCTATTACCGGCTGCCCGGTCTCCTGGCCGATTTTGCGCTCGTCACCTACGCGCTGATCAACTTTGCCGTCTTTAAGCTCGTTCCGGTAACGCTGACGTTGCCGGGTATTACTGGCTTCTTGCTGTCCACCGGCATGGCAGTGGACGCCAACATTCTCATTTTCGAGCGCATGAAGGAGGAGATCAGGGCGGGACGCTCTCTGTGGCCCTCGCTGCGCGCTGGCTTTGATCGGGCGTGGACGTCCATTCGTGACTCGAACATCTCGACCATCATCACCTGCGCCATCCTGGCCTACTTTGGCTCTAACTTTGGGGCCAGCATGGTCAGAGGTTTTGCCATCACGCTCTTTATCGGCGTGGTGATCAGCATGTTCACCGCCGTGCTGGTGACGCGCACTTTTATGCAGAACGTCTTTTCGTGGATCGGGGAACGACTGAAAAGCAAACCCTGGCTGATGGGCGTGGAGAGGGTCGGCGAGAGGCCCAGAATCGCGCTCGAGACCTCGTTGGACAAAAAGCCTGGCTTTCTCTTTGACATCGTGGGCCGGCGCAAGTGGTACTTTACCTTTTCCGGTATCGTCATCGCGCTGGGCATTGGGGCCATGGTCTTTTCAACGATCTCTACCGGCACACCGGTGCTCCTCAGCGTTGACTTTACCGGTGGTAGCCTGCTGGTCTACAAATTCACCGAGTCCGGCAGTGAGGACGCCATCCGCGATGCTTTCACTGCTCACGGCATCACCAACCCGGAGGTGCGGCGGCTGGGTGACCCCTCCGAGAACACCTGGCAGACACGATCCGTCTTTATTGACGCTGATACGTTGCAAGCCATCGAAGCCGACCTGGAGGCCAGCATGGGCAGCATCGTCCGCGAAGCCAGCAACGCAACGGCGGTCTCGTCGGCCATCGGCGGTGAGGTGACGCAAGCAGCGACTATTGCCGTGGTGGTGACGTCTCTGGTCATCTTGGGCTTCATTTGGTGGGCCTTCCGCCGGGTGCCCCGCGCCTACCGTTACGGCGTCTCGGCCATCGCAGCCATGATCCACGATATCCTGGTGGCCCTGGGCTTCTTTGCGCTGTTCGGCGTGCTGTTTGGCTGGGAGGTGGATGCGCTGTTCCTGACGGCCATTTTGACCGTCATCGGCTTCTCGGTGCAGGACACCATCGTCGTCTTTGACCGCATCCGGGAGAATATTCCCCGGCGGCGTGGTGAGAGCTTTGAGATGGTAGCCAACCGCAGCATCCTGGAGACCATTCACCGCTCGCTGGCGACGCAACTGAACGCCATTTTTGTCATGATCGCGCTGCTGCTCTTTGGCGGCGCCACCATTGAGCAATTCATCGCCACGCTGCTGGTGGGCATGTTGAGCGGCACGTATTCGTCCATCTTTGTCGCCGTGCCCTTGCTGGTGGTGTGGGAGAATGGCGAACTGGGCCGGCTGTTTCGCCGCAAAAAGGCGAGGTCTGCTGCGTAGACGCGGACAATACCAATCTCCTCGTCAGTTATCTGGTTTCGCATCGTCCCCCGATAGCTGAAGTGATAGACGTCCACTACAATCTCACTTTTTCGCTGGTGGTGCTGGCGGCGTGGGTCCTGGGGCTGATGG
>CAYNKW010000149.1:3528-10006 GCA_964397845.1 uncultured Anaerolineae bacterium | reverse complement strand
ATTGTCCGAGCAGGACAACAGGCTCCGTTTGCTTCCCAACTTTATAGCCTGTTACTATCGCGTAACAAGGAAAGAAATCCTTTTGGAGCACCGTTGTTGTTCACGATTTGTGTTGACTTTCACAAGTTAGAACTCATCATGACCAGGAGAAATTGGCAGGCGGTATCTAACGACCTTTCATTGCTGCTCTTTGGAATTCAAGACGCATCCCTGATGGCAGAGAACATGGTCATCGCAGCAGAGAGTTTGGGGTTAGGAAGCTGCTTTCTGGGAGGTGTTCCTTATAGAGCCGAGAAAGTTGTCAAAGAGTACAAATTGCCCAGGCGGGTGTTTCCCCTGGTGCAATTAGCTATGGGGTATCCAGCAGAAAACCCACCTCCCCGGCCGCGATATCCCATGGAATTCGTTCTTTTTGAGGATGATTATCCTGAGCTCAGTGAGGAAATGATCAGTAAAGCGATGACGGAAATGGATGAAGGGTATCTCGCTCAAGATTACTATCGCAAAGCAAACTACAAGATTCCTCTGGAAGGAAATCGTGAAGAAACATTTACTTTCGACAATTATGGGTGGACTGAACATATTTCTCGAAAGTGGGGCCAATGGCTTGCTTCACCGAAGGACCTGCTAGAGCAGTTTGCAAAGTGTGGCTTTCTTTTGACAAAAATTCATGAGGAGGTAAAACAACTGTGAATAAAACTGTTTTGCACGTACCAAAGATGTACGCCGACCATCACGTACAGGCTGTGCGCAACGCCTTGCTGCAATTGGATGGCGTAGAGGAGGTAATGGCCAGTTCGGCTTTCAAAGTAGTTCAGGCCAGCTACGACCCCGATCTGATCAAGGCGGCGGCCATTGAGGAGAAATTGCGAGCCGCTGGCTATGGGCCGGACGAGGACTGGGAACTGCCCGAGTTGCCCGAACCCAAGGAGGACGAATCCCCCTGGTTCCAATCCATCTGGCGGAAAACTCGAACGGATCCGCGTGAGATCGAGATGGCCGGGGATTTCCGGCTGTATTAGGCCTACTAAGGAAGGATAAACATGGCAAAAAGAAACGAAAATCCAAGCATTGACCCTACCGTCGTCGAGATGTTGGAGGTAGCTAGGGAGAAAGGTATCGAAACGGCCTTTGATCGCGCTGAGGCTATGAGGCCCTGTCCCATCGGATCTACAGGGGCCTGCTGTCATAACTGCGACATGGGGCCCTGCCGCCTGGTGGGTAAGCACGATAGAGGCATCTGTGGAGCTACCAGGGAGACCGTCGCCGCTCGCAACTTCGCCCGCATGATAGCTGCCGGTGCCGCTGCTCACTCCGACCATGGAAGGGACATGGCATTGACATTGCTGGCGGCTGCCGAAGGGAAAGCCCCAGATTACGAAATCCGGGACGAGGCGAAGCTTCGAGAGGTCGCGGAATTCCTGGACGTGCCTACCAAGGGCCGCGAGACGATGGAGATCGCCAAGGATGTTGCCGAGACGGCCCTGGCTCAGGTCGGCAATCAGAAAGGCGAGATCCTTTTCCTCAAGCGGGCCCCCACGAAGCGGCAAGAGGTCTGGCGTAAGGCAGGCGTTGCTCCCCGGGGGATTGACCGCGAGATAGTGGAGATCATGCACCGCACCCACGTGGGGAACGATCAGTGGTACGACAGCATCCTGATGGCCGCTTTGCGCACCGCCTTGGCCGATGGTTGGGGAGGCTCAATGCTCGCCACCGACATCACCGACATCCTCTTCGGCTCCCCCGTCCCCGTCAGAGCCAATGCGAACATGGGGATGTTGAGCGAGGACGAGGTGAACATCGTCGTCCACGGCCACGAGCCAACCCTTTCGGAGTTGATCCTGGTGGCAGTGAACGATCCAGAGATGATCGAGTACGCCAAGTCGAAGGGAGCCAAAGGGATCAACCTGACCGGCATCTGCTGCACGGCCAACGAGACTCTGATGCGCCAGGGAGTGCCCACCATCGGCAATTTCCTCAGCCAGGAGCTGGCCATTGTCACCGGAGCTATAGAGCTGATGATCGTGGACATCCAGTGCATCATGCAAGCTCTGGCTCCCCTGTCTGACCAGTTCCACACCAAGCTGATAACCACCTCTCCCAAGGCGCACATCGAAGGGACCACTCACGTCGAGTTCGACGAGCATCGCGCTTTGGAGATCGCCAAAGAGATCGTAAAGATGGGGATTGATAACTTTCCCAACCGCAAGGAGACGCACATCCCGAAGGAGATCAACCGGTTGGTGGCTGGCTTCTCCCACGAGTACATCAACTACGCCCTTGGCGGCTTCTACCGTGGCTCCTTCCGTCCGCTCAACGACGCTGTGATCCGGGGGAGGCTGCGCGGTGTGGCCGGAGTGGTGGGCTGCAACAATGCTCGCACCCGCCACGACTACTCCCACGAGTACATCACGCGCAAGCTGATCGAGAACGATGTGCTGGTAGCCATGACCGGCTGCGGGGCTATCGCCTGCGCCAAGTACGGCCTCCTCTCCCCTGAGGCGGCAAAATACGCCGGCCCTGGGCTGAGGGAGATCTGCGAGACGGTGGGCATCCCGCCGGTGCTGCACGTGGGCTCTTGCGTGGACAACGCCCGCATCCTGACCACACTGAGCCAGATGGCTACCGAGGGAGGCCTGGGCGAGGACATCGCCGACCTGCCGGCGGTGGGGTTCGCCCCGGAGTGGATGAGCGAGAAGGCCATCTCCATCGCCTCCTACTTTGTCGGCTCTGGTTTGTACACCATCATGGGCAGCGAATCGCCGGTGGCCAACAGCCCCATCGTGGATCGCTTCATCAGCGAGGGCTGGGAGGAGCGGATCGGCGGCAAGTTGGAGTTTATCGCTGATCCTGAGGAGGCCGTCCAGAAGGCCCTGGAGCACATTGACCAGAAGCGTGCTGATCTGGGGTTGGAGGAATACGATCCCACCCGCCACGGTCAGAGCGGCGACCGAATTATGATAGAGTTCGTAGAGGCCATGAAGGCCGGCAAGCCAGTGAGCCCTTACAGCGTCAAGGTGCCTGGATAGCTTGGTGAAATCAAGGCTGTTGTGAGACGAGACTTTAAAACCGAGTTGGAAGGAGAGAAAAATGTCCAGATATATCGCTCGCGCCGCCATCCGCGGCGCCAATCGTATTGTCAAAGAGGCTGATGACCTCTTGCAAAAGTCCCTGGAGGAGCTGGGACCTGAGACGGCCGCTAAATTTGTCAACACTGGTTACTACCTCCCGGTCATTTCGGCCTTTACCGGGGACGAGGTGGAAAAGCTGGGCGATCTCGTTCCGGTCATCGAGAGGGCCAAGGGGCTATTACACCCTGTGCCCGATGGGGACGTCTGGCTTCCCTACCTGGGGGAAACTCTCGACTGCGGCGTGGCCACCATCCTGGCGGAGGAGGCCATCGAGGGAATTCGCCACGCCCACGGCGAGCAGCCGGAGTCCATCCCCGGCCTGACACTCAGTGGTTGCGACGCCCCAGATGACAGCGGCTATGCCAACGGCCCTATAGGTGACGAACAGTTTAGAAGCTGGGGAATCCAGATGGTGGATGGGACCATGCCCGGCTTCGCGGCCATCGTCGGGGCGGCCAAGACCAACGAGGCCGCTGTCTCCATCGTGCGGGAGTTGCAGAAGCGCGGCCTTCTGGTCTTCCTCTGCGGCAACGTAAATGGCGTTTCCATCATTGACCAGCTCATGGAGGAAGGGGTGGAGATGGGCTATAACGTCAATCTCATCCCCCTCGGTCGAGATACCATATCGGCCATCTATGCTTTAGGCTATGCCACCCGTTCGGCGCTGACCTTCGGCGGCCTGAAGAGTGGACAGACCAGGGAGATATTGCTCTTCAACAAGTACCGCACTTTTGCTTTTGTCCTGGCTCTGGGCGAGGTGGACGATCTAAAGTATGCTTCGGCGGCCGGAGCTATCAGCTACGGCTTCCCCACCATCGCCGATACAGTCATTCCTCAAATCCTGCCCACCGGCGTCACCACCTACGAGCATGTCATCTCTATGCCCTTCGACGATATCGAGGGGGAGACAGACGCTGAGAAGGCCAGGCGGCTGGTGGAGAGGTGCGTTGAGGTGCGAGGGGTCAGGGTCAAGGTCACCGAGGTTGATATCCCTGTGGCCTATGGCTCGGCTTTCGCGGGTGAAATAGTGCGCCGGGCCGACATGCGGCTCGAGTTCGGCGGCAAATACTCCCGCGCCTTCGAGTACCTGCGAATGCGGGATATGGACGAGGTGGAGGACCACAAGATCGAAGTCATAGGCGACAGCTTCGAGGACGTGGAGATGGGCGGCTCTATGAACGTGGGCATTGTGGTGGAGGTGGCCGGCCGGCAGATGCAGGAGGACCTTGAGCCGGTGCTCGAGCGCAATATCCATGATTTCATCAATTCTGCCTCGGGACTCCAGCACATCGGCCAGCGGGACATAGCCTGGCTGCGTATCTCCAAGAGCGCAGCGGAGAAGGGGTTCAAGCTGGAACACTTTGGCGAGATCATATGGGCCGCCCTCCATGAGGACTTTGGAGCCATCGTGGATAAGGTCCAGGTGAAAATCATCAGTGGGACCGCAAAGGATGAGTGGGAAAAGTGGCTGGAGATAGCCCGTGAGACCTACCAGATCCGCGACGAGCGCTTAAGCGGGATGAAGGATGAGGATGTTGATACGTTTTACAGTTGTATCCTCTGCCAGTCCTTTGCCCCTAACCACGTCTGCGTAGTCAGCCCGGAGCGGATAGGACTCTGTGGGGCCTATTCCTGGCTGGATTGCAAAGCATGCTTCCGAATCAATCCCAGGGGGCCAAACCAGCCGATTAAGAAGGGCGAATGTCTCGATCCGGTTACGGGCTACTTCACAGGGGTGGACAAATATGCTGAGGATGCCTCCCATGGGACGGTGGGTAGGGTAAGTATGTACTCTGCCATAGAGAATCCCATGACTTCATGTGGCTGCTTCGAGTGCATCATGGTGTTCATCCCCGAGGCCAATGGCTTCATGACCGTCAGCCGGGAGGATCCCAACATGACCCCATGTGGAATGACCTTCTCCAGCCTGGCCGGGGTGGCCGGCGGGGGCATCCAGACGCCGGGAGTGATGGGCCACGGCAAGCGCTACATGCTCAGCAAGAAATTCATCGCCGCCGATGGAGGATTCAAGCGCATGGTCTGGATGAGTAAGTTCCTTAAGGACACCATGCACGATGAACTGCAGGAAGTTTGTGAGCGGATAGGCAAGCCCGATCTGCTGGATAATATAGCTGATCACACGATAGCTACCACCCCGGAGGAGCTTGTGGTCTTCATGGAGGAGAAGGGCCATCCGGCTTTGGACATGCCGCCGTTGTTCTAGAGATTAGAGGTTGGAGATTGGAGATTAGAGGTTGGAAGGAGACAATCCAACTTCCAACTTCCAACATCCAATATCCAACAAAGGAGGACACAACGAGGATGCCTGTTTCAGTAGAAATTCCTAAAGAGAGCCGGACCGGTTCGGTGATGGAGGTCACCTTGGGGGCGACGGAAGCCGAAGGCGGCACCCGCGCCAAGACGGTCACTGTGGGCGGGGAGACCACCTTGCCTTTCCTGCACTTTGAGGGGGAGATGCCCCATCCGCCGGTCATTGCTATGGAAATCCAGGACTATTACCCCCAGGATTGGTCGCCTCTTCTTAAGGAGGTTTGGGGCGATGTGCTCAACGATCCAGCCACCTGGGCCGAGAAAGCCAAGGGGTACGGCGCCGACCTCATCATGTTGAAGCTGAGGGGTAAGGATGGGGAGGGAAACAAGACCACCCCTGAGGAAGCTGCTCAGACGGTGAAGAAGGTGTTGGAGGCCACCGGTTTGCCCCTCATCGTGCGCGGGCCAGGCGAAGCCGAGCGTGACAACGAGCTTTTGGTGGCCGTAGCCGAGGCTGCTGAGGGGGAGCGAATAGCGATGGGCCTCTGCGAGGAAAAGAACTACCGCACCATCGTGGCTGCAGCCATGGCCCACCATCACCTGGTCATCTCCAGCACCCCCATGGACGTGAACCTATCCAAACAGATGGTCATCCTCATCACCGACATGAGGTTTCCCATAGATCGCATCCTGGTGGACCCGACCACCGGGGCTTTGGGCTACGGGCTCGAATACGGCTACTCGGTGATGGAGAGAACGCGCATCGCCGCCTTCCAAGGTGACAAAATGACTCAATTGCCGATGATCTGCTTCACGGGCGAAGAGTGCTGGCGACAGAAAGAACTCAAGGTGAACGAGGATGTCCCTGCCGCCTGGGGTGATTGGCTCAAGCGCAGCATCAACTGGGAGGCAATGACGATTATCACCCTCCTTTACGCCGGAGCCGATATCGTTACTATATGTCACCCAGAGACAGTGGAGATTGTTAAGGATGTCATTGAGAAGCTGATGGAAGGCGGTTAGAAGGAGATTCTTCACCCTTGCGAAGGTTGCGCATAGACCTGTCAATGGAATAG
>CAYNKW010000149.1:0-3428 GCA_964397845.1 uncultured Anaerolineae bacterium | reverse complement strand
AAAATATCTTGACAAGGAGGCGGTAAAATGCCATTGAGTGGTCTTCAAATCTACAAGTTGTTACCCAAAACTAACTGTAAGGAGTGTGGTTTCCCAACCTGTTTGGCCTTTGCCATGAAGCTGGCTGCAAAACAGGCGGATCTCAATGATTGTCCCTATGTTTCCGAGGAGGCAAAGGCAACGTTGGCTGCTGCTTCCAGGCCTCCTATGCGATTGATAACCGTGGGCACTGGCGAAAACAAAATAGAAGTGGGCAATGAGACGGAGCTCTTCCGCCACGCTAGGACCTTTTATCACGAGCCAGGACTGATGGTGCGGGTTAAGGACACCCAGCCGATCGAGGAGATAGAGAAAACTGTATCTCAAGTTGATGGCTATTCTGTGGAGCTCGTGGGGATGACGTTTGGACTCAACGGCATCGCCCTGGAGAACGCCTCGGGCGAGGCCAATGCCTACGTGAAAGCGTTACAGGCAGTGCAGGCTAATACCGACCTGCCCCTCGTCCTAATGGCCCAGGATCCAGAGGTGATGGCCGCTGCCCTGAACAGTTTGGGTGACGAGAATCCATTGCTCTACGCTGCCACTGAGGACAATTGGTCAGACATGGTTGAGTTGGCCAAGAAGCACGAGTGCCCGCTGACCGTCTACGGAGCGGACGGACTCGGTGAGCTGGCTGGCTTGGTGGAGCAAGTGGAGAAGGCCGGGCTGGAGGAGATAGTCCTTGACCCCGGAACCAGGGATTTCTATGACTCGCTGGCCGTTCTGACCCAGATTCGCCGCCTGGCACTGAAGCAAAATTTCCGCCTCTTCGGTTATCCGATCATCACCTTCCCTGGCCAGGGGGTGGATTCCATCGAGGAGGAGACGATCCTCGCTGGACAGCACATCGCCAAATACGGCGGGTTCGTTGTGCTCGACCACTTTGACCCGGCAGAGGTTTATCCTCTGATAACCTTGCGTTTGAACATCTACACCGACCCTCGGGAGCCCATCCAGATGGAGCCGGGCATCTACGAGTTCGGCGAACCAACGGCCGATTCGCCTCTGTTTACCACCACCAACTTCTCGCTGACCTACTTTAGCGTGGCCGGCGAGATAGAAGCCTCGGGCGTGCCATCCTGGCTGCTGGTCACTGACTCAGAGGGCATGAGCGTGCTCACCGCCTGGGCGGCTGGCAACTTTGACTCCGAGAGAATTGCCAAGGACGTGAAAAAGTTTGACGTCGCCGATAAGGTCTCCCATCACAAGATCATCATCCCCGGCCTTGTGGCAGTCATCATGGGCGAGACGCAGGAGGAGCTGGGAGGAGATTGGGAAGTCCTCGTTGGCCCCGAGCAGGCCATGGACATCCCCCGCTACCTGGCAGAAACCTGGGGATAACATTTTCTTCGTAAGCATCCAGCAAAGCTTCGCCTCAAAGACCTCCGAGGTTTACGAAACAGAACAGGGCATTGTCTCACTTTCCGGCTCAAAATGGAGCACTAGAACCTCGGAGGTCCACATTTTCCAATCTGATGGCCGACATAAGCAAGAGGAAATATGGACAAGTGTGTCGTCGCTTTTGAGCCTTCGGGAAAATCCACAAGAGTTGAGGTTGGCACAGTCCTGGCAGATGCCGCCAGACAGGCCGGCCTGGAGATACCTTTGCCTTGCGGTGGGCAAGGACGCTGCGGTCGCTGCAAGGTCAAGGTTGAGCACGGGCCAATCAATCAGCCGCAAACCACTTACCTCTCGCCCGAAGAGGTAGAAAAAGGCTATGTGCTGAGCTGCCAAGCGGTTGTCGAAGGCAATGCGGTTATCTTTATCCCTCCGGCGGAGAAAATCGAGCGCGTGGTCTCTGTCGAGAAGGCACCTGAGGAGATCACCTTACCCGTCAAGTGCGACTGGCGAAGCGAGGCGACCGTTCGCAAGCTATTCCTTGACATCGAACCCCCCAGCCTGGTTGACCAAACCAGCGACTTTGAACGTGTGAAGCGGGAACTGGCCAAGCAGCACGGCATAAAAGATGAAACTACAGCCGGTCTCTCCCTGCTGAGAAAGATGGCACACACCTTGCGTCAGGCAGATTGGAAGGTGACAATCGTTCTCGACGTGGGGAGGGTGGATCGTGCCCCTTTGCGGCTGATAGACCTTCTGCCCGGCGATCAGACGGACAGTTCCTTGGGCATCGCCGTGGATATCGGTACTACCACCAACGTCGTCTACCTGGTGGACCTCTTGAGCGGCAAGGTGATTGACACCGCTTCGGCCTACAACGGCCAGACATCCTGCGGCGAGGATGTCATCTCCCGAATCATCTATTCTGAGAAGAAGGAAAGGGGGTTGGAGCACCTCCAGAGCCTGGTGGTCAAAACCATCAACAGCCTCCTGATGGAGTTGAGCCATCGCAACAAGGTCGATCTGGAAGAGATAAATCGGATGACCGTGGCCGGCAACGGAACGATGGTTCAGCTATTCCTGGCCATGCCCCCCGAATCCATCCGCTATGAGCCTTATATCCCCACCATAACCACCCATCCTGTGCCCGTAACAGCGGGAGATGTGGGAATCAAAATCAATCCTCAGGCCACCATAGATTGCCTGCCAGGGGTGGGCGCTTACGTAGGGGCTGACATCACAGCCGGTGTGCTCAGCTCTGGTCTCTTTGCTACCGACAAGCTGACCGTCTTTCTGGATGTCGGCACCAATGGCGAGATCGTCCTGGGCAATGCTGAGTGGATGATCGGCTGTGCTTGTTCGGCCGGCCCTGCCTTCGAGGGGTTCGGTGTGGAGGATGGGATGAGGGCCACCACCGGCGCCATCGAGGAATTATGGATCGATTCCAACACCCTTGAGCCGACCTACGGCACCATTGGGAATGTCTCCCCCAAAGGTCTCTGCGGCTCTGGGTTGATCTCGCTCCTGGCCGAGATGTTCATCACCGGAGTGATTGACAAGGGAGGCAAGATCGCCCCGAGATTGGACACACCAAGGGTGCGGGAAGGCAAGCACGGCCTGGAGTACGTCGTCGCCTGGGGCGACGAGACAGAGAGGGGAGAGGACATTGTCATCAGCGAGGTGGACATCGCCAATCTGATGCGGGCCAAGGCTGCTGTCCGCGCGGGCATCACGGTCCTGGCACGCAGCGTGGGGATAAGCCTGGCCGACCTCGAGCAGGTTCTCATTGGTGGGGCCTTTGGCAAGCACATCGAGGTGGATAAAGCCATCCAGATCGGGCTGCTGCCCGACATGCCCTGGGACAGGTTCAAGTTTCTGGGGAACACCTCTATCCTGGGCGCCTACGCCGCTCTTCTCTGCCGGGATATGCGCCGCACAGTCTATGACATCGCCCAGAAAATGACCTATCTGGAATTGAGCGCCGATAACACCTTCTTCGACGAGTTCAACGCAGCCCTCTTTCTTCCCCACACCGACTTGAGCGGATATCC
>CAYNKW010000148.1:0-10105 GCA_964397845.1 uncultured Anaerolineae bacterium | reverse complement strand
CACGTCGTCCCGCTAGCGGGAGACCGTCGATTGCATACACAACGTAGTCAAGTTACGGTACGACACGTATCTTACTCAAAAAGACGCGAGTGTCAAGAGGGAAGCCGTCGTCGGCCAGCAGACGCAGCCGCCTGCCGGTTTGGAGCAGGTAGAGTCCCACTTCGACGTCGTAGACGCCGGGCGGTGTGGTCTCGCCGATGGTCAGGTCGTGGGCATCCTCCACGACTTGGCCGGGCTGCCAGGTAAAAGTCGGCGCCAATCCGTTCACCGGCACGCCGTCGCCGATGGCCCACACCTGTGTCCCCTCGCCCAGCACGTGGGCAAAGACAGTGTAGCTTTCCTCCATGGGAGCCATCGCTTCCCAATATAGCGTCAGGCGCAGCGTCTCGCCGGGCGCACCGGTGCGCCAGTCAAGGTCGTAGCCCACCAGCGCGATCCTGTCGTCAAAGTTCAAGTACGTTGGGTTGGGCAACGCGCCCTCGTGCGGGTGCACAGCCACGGACGCAAAACGCACATTGTTCGCACCGCCGGCCATCGGCAGTCGCTGGCCGGTCTGCGGCAAGTAGAGGCCCACCTCCAGCGGGCCAGCGCTGGGCGCATAGGCCGTCTTTGGTACCGCTAAGCGGTAGGTGTCGGCGATGGCGTCGCCCGGCTGCCAGCGGCTCGTCGGGAAGCGTCCCAGGCCGGGATGGGTGTCTTTTTGGGCCACCATCAGGTCGTGTTCGTCCAGCAGGTGAACAAAGACAGCATAGTCCTGCTCCGTAGCCGCGATGGCTTGCCAGTAGAGTGTCACCTCCAGGACGTCGCCCGGCTGGACGGCGTCGCCGGCCAGGTCGTAGCCCAGCAGACGAAGCACCCCGCCGAATTCGACGTCGAGCCGATGGGGGATAGCCTCGATCTGCGCCTCGGTGAGCCGGGGCGGCGGTGCGTAGGCCGGGACGATGTAGCCCCACAGGCAGAGGATCGAGAGCACAGCCAGTCCGACGCCGGCCAGCACGGCCAGCCAGGGCGTGACCCGCCGGGGCAGCCACAACCGCCAGCCGATAAAGATGACCACGCCCACCGCTGCCGCCGCCGGGAAGAGCAGCCGTCCGTGGTTGGCCCAGATGAGCTGCATGTAGCGCAGCAGCGCGGCAAACGCCGCCAGGAGCCAGACCCAGATGAGTCCCAGGCCAATGGTCGAGTTCAGCGAGATCGTTCGATTTCGCCAGCACAGCCGGAGGGCGCGCGCCAGTCCCACCAGCCATCCCGCCAGCGCCAGCCGGTCGGCGACGAAGAACAGGTCATAGAGCCAGCGATCCACCACCATGTCCCGCCAGCCAAAGACGGCCCAGTAGGACATCTCCAGGCCATCGAATTCGGGCAGCAGGTCGAGAAGCGCCGGTTTAGGGTCACGGACGCCAAAGTGCTGCAGCCACACGGCCATGCCCAGCGGGTCACCGTAGAGCCGCCAGTTGTGGAGGTACCACCAGCCACTGACGGCCAGGGTGACAACAGCGACGACCAGCCCGCCGGCCAGCAGCGTCCGCCAGGTGCGTTCCCGCCAGGCGCGGTAGACCAGCACCCCTCCGATGGCCGGCCCCAGGGCCACGGCGCTGGTCTTGGAGAGCAACGCCAACCCCAGGAAAAGGCCCGTCAGTGCCGCCTGCCGGACTAGAGGATCATCGCGCAGGGCCAGGCGCAGCGCAGCCCAGGCGGCAAAGGACGCCGTGGCCGCCACGGTGACGTCATTACTGACGGCGCTGGCGATGAACAGGAACATGGGGTTGAAGGCGACGACGGCGGCAGCGCCCGTCGCCAGCGCCCGGCGGCCGGGGAATATCTCCCAGACGACGAGATAGGTGCCCAGCACCGCGGCCAAACCCATCAGCACCGATACCTGGCGGGCGAGGTGGAGCGCCAGCGTCGCGCCGCGATAGGGCCACACTTCCCGGCCGGCGTGGATGAAGCGGTTGGGATTGTCGTCCCGGCGGCGGTCTTCCAGCGGCGTATAGAAGGGGTTCCAGCGGGCCAGGATGTCAAAGTCGCTGTCGTCCACCCAAAAGGTCGCAACGGCGGCCAATGCGTAGTACAGTGGCCCCTGTCCGCCCTCTTGATTCCACGCGCCCTGGCCGTAGACCGGCAATCCTTTGCCGTGGGCGATGTTTTGAAGGTATGGATAATGCCATTTCTCGTCCGGCTTTTCCAGCACCGGCACGGCGACGTTGTAGGCGGTGGCGAGGAGGAAAAAGACGGCAAGGACGATGAGTAAGGGCCAGTGAAATCTGGTTGGAAGGTTGGAAGGTTGAAAGGTTGAAAGTGTCATTTCGGCAGCACGCGAACCTTGCTCAACAAAAGATAGTCACCTACCAGGCGGCCATCAGGAGTGATGAGGCGCAGGCGTTCCAGGGTCTCAGCCAGGTAAATGCCGATCTCGACGTTGTAGACGCCGGGCGGGGTGTTGGAGTCCAGTGTCAGCTCATAGGGGTCTACCACTCGCTGGCCCACTTTCCAGGCGGCTGTGGGTGCCTTGCCTTTCAATGGCCAGTCATCTTTTCGCGCCCAAATTTGTGTATCTTTGCCCTGAATGTAGGTAAAGATCGAATAGTTCTCCCCCATCTCTGCCAGCCCTTCCCAGTAGAGGGTCAGGATCAGCGTCTCGCCCGGTCGGACGGCGCGGGGGTCCATCCCGTAGCCCACCAGGGCAATCTTGTCGTCAAAGTTATGGCGCCCCGGATTGGGCACGTTGCCGGGATTGGAGACGACAGCAATTTCGCCAAAGCGTACGTTGTCGCCGCCGGTGCTGGCCAGCAGGCGCTCCTGGTTCTCGTCAAGATAGTCGTACAGGCCCACTTCTAGCTTGGCCACGCCGGGCGCGTAGACCGTCTCACCCAACCGGAGGACGTAGCGGCTGGCGATGGTCTCCCCGACGGGCCACAGGCTGGTGGAGTAGAGCCCCTGACCGGGGTACATGTCGCGCTGAGCCACCGGCAGGTCGAACTCGTCGAGCAGGTGGACAAAGACGCTCCAATCGCGGCTCATAGGGGCGGTGGATTGCCAGTAGAGCGTCAGCGCCAGGGTGCCGCCGGGCCGGGTCTCGGTTGCCTCCAGGTCGTAGCCCAGCAAGCACATCCGGTCGCCAAAGGTCACGTCCAGGCGATGGGGGATGGCGGCGATGTCGGCACCGGTCAGCGTGGGAGGCCGGGCGTAGGCGGGCGCGATGTAGACAAAGGGTGCAGCAACTGCAACGACCAGCAGGAACCCACCCAGAGCCACTGCCAGCCAGCGGACAAGACGCCGTGGCACAAGCTGACTCAAGCCGTAGAACATCAGCACGCAAAAAGCCGACAGCGCGGAAAAGACGAGCCGTCCCTGCGACGACCACGTCACCCGCGCCCATTGGCTCCAGGAGGTGAGGACGATGAGGGGCCAGGCGATCAGGAGCAGAATTGCGAATTGCGAATCGCGAATCGCGAGGCGCAGTCTCCAATTTGCATTCTGCAATCTGCCAATCTGCCGCGCCAGGGCCAGGAGCAGGCCGGCGGCCGAGGCAACAGCGACCCAGTTGAGCAGGTCGTAGATCCAGGCGTCCATGGGCACGTTGAGGCCACCAAAGAGGCCCCAACCGGCCATGGCAAAGCCAAAGCGCTCGCCCCAGAGCTGGCGCAGCGGTGCGGGATTGGCGCGCCTGCCCAGCACCTGGTAGAACATCTCCAGGCCCAGCCAGTCGCCGTAGAGGTGCAGATTGCGCCAATACCACCAGCCGGCGACCGTCGCCACCAGCCCGGCGGTGATGACGCCGCCCTTGATAAAGTAGCGCCACGAGCGCCGCCGCCAGGCTACGTAGCCGATCGTCAGCGCGGTGAGGGGCAGCAGGCCCAGGGCGCTCTCTTTGGTCAGGACGCCAGCGGCCAGAGTCAAACCCAAACAGATAAATGACAAATGATCAAACGATAAATGACAAAATGGGATCGGCCAATGTACTGCTTTGTCATTGGTCATTTTTTCATTTTTCATTGTATGATTTATCATTCTTAGGAGTTGCCACAGGACGGCGGAGCAGAGCAGCCAGGTCAGGTTGTCGTTGTTGACCGCACCGCTGACGAAAAGGAACATGGGCAGGAAAGCATTGAGTGCCGCCGCGCCGAGGGCAACGCCCTCACGGCCGGGCAACACCTGGCGGGCGATGAGGTAGGTGAAAAACACCGTGCCCGCACCCATGAGAACCGACATGAATCGCACGAGGTGCACGGCCAAGGCCGTCCCGCGCCAGGGAAAAGCCTCGCGGCCGGTGTGGATGACGTGGTTGATGTTGCCATCCTGGGTGATGATGCCGTTATCCGCGTGGGGGTTCAGCCAGCGCACCTGGGGCATGTCGTCGGTGTCAATCCAAAAGGTGGCTAATGCGCCCAAAGCGTGGTACAGCGGCGGCTGGCTGCCTTCCTGTCGCCACGGCTGCTCCGCGTCGGTGGCCTCCGGGTCCTGCACCGGCAGTGTCCAGTGGTCGGCGATGTATTTGACCATCGGATAGTGCCACAACTCGTCGGAGGCCTCAAAGAGAGGCGTGACGACAGAGTAGGTGAAGGCCAGGATGAGGTATAGTATCAGGATGAGAATTATTCCGATTCGCAATTCGCAATCCGTAAAATTTTCAATTCTCGATTCTCAATTGGCAGGTAATGGCGGCCCATTCTTGCAGGGAGAGGGTTTCGGGACGGCGGCGAGGGCTTACACCGGCGGCTTCCAGCGCGGCGACCACCCCGGCGTGGGGGCGGCGCAGGCCAGCCGCCAGGCTGTTGCGCAACTGTTTGCGCCGCTGGGCAAAGCCTGCCTTAACCACAGCAAAGAAGGCCCCTACATCCGGCACATCCACCGCCGGCATAGGGTGGCGGTCGATGCGCACTACCGCCGAGGCCACCTCCGGCCGGGGGTAAAAAGCGCCGGCCCTGATGCGGGTCACGACCCACGGTTGGCCATAGAACTGCACGCTGACGGCCAGCAAACTCATGTTGCCCGGCCGGGCGGTGATCCGTTGGGCCACCTCGTGCTGCACGGTGACGACCATGCGCGCTGGCGATGGTTCTCCTTCCAGAAAATGCTGCAGTACCGTCGAGGTGATGTAAAAGGGTAGGTTAGCGACGACCTGGTAATCAGAAGAGGGGAGAAGAGAATCAAGTGGGAGCTTTAGGATGTCGTCATTGATCAGTTCCACGTTGTCGAGACCTGCCAGTTGATGGCACAGGATCGGCATGAGCCGCTCGTCGAGTTCGACCGCGATGACGCGCCCGGCCTGCCGGGCCAGCAGGCGGGTCAGATGCCCCAGGCCGGGTCCCACCTCCAACACCACGTCTCCCGGCGCCAACTGGGCCGCCGTGACGATTTTGTTCAGCACGCTCTCGTTGGTCAAAAAGTTCTGGCCCAGACTCTTTTTGGGTCGAAGCCCGTATTGCGCCAGCAGCCTACGAGCGCTCACTCACCTCCCCCGAGGGCTCCTGTTGCCCTCATGTCTGCCGTGGCCGGTCGGGCAGCACGTGGCGGATCTGATCCGGCGGAGGAACCGGTGTCAGCACATAGACGTCCACCCACTTGAGCCAATATACCAGGTTATCTTCGGCGTAGCCCAGGTCAATGCGCCGTCCTTTGATAGCGCCGCCGGTGTCGCCGGCCACTCCCACGCCATAACCTGGCACGTAGACTTTGCTGCGCAGGCTGATGACACTGGGATCCACCGCCACAATGCCGTGCCGCATCTGCCAGCCCAGACGGGTGGTGCCGTACAAGGGGTGATCCGGGTTTTTGCCGCAAGTGGCAGCAGTGTAAGAAGTGGCCAACATCCGAATGCGCCGCCAGTACTGAAAGGTGCCATCTGGCGTTTCTATGTCGCGGATGGTGATCTTGGTGCCGTAGGCGATGGCCTTGTTCGTCGGCTCGCGGGCCAGCCACTCGTCCTCCAGATTTCGCGCCACCTCCTGGCCATTCTCATAGAGTACGCTGTAGCGCCAGCGGTGGACACCCTCCTCGCCTTCGTGCTCCAACCGTTGGTGATCCAGATCTAGCTCAGGGTCCGGCAGCCAAACCGTCTCGTACAGAATGGGTTTCTGCTCGACGACAAAAGCCCGCTGTACCCGAACGACTCGCACAGGCTCGCCCTCAGGAAGGGGGGCGTCCTCGGGTGGCACGGTGTAATCCAGCCCCATCAGGGTCACACCTTCCTGGGCCAGCACTTCTCCCACGGTGGTCGCCTGGGTGCGGATGCGAATCCGCTTCCCATCGGTGGCGATCTCCACTGGCCGAGAACGGCGAATGACGACCTCCATGCCAGGCAGCACAGAGGCATCCAACGGTGGCGATATTTCGTCACCCAGATACAGAGCAATGCCTCCCCCCAGCAGCGCCGCGCCGACAGTCTGATGGGTGGTATGGATCAGGCGCAACTCACCGTCATCGTCCACCTGGATTGGAATGGCCCGATGGATGGCGAGTTCCATTGACGCGCTGACGGCCGGTGGCGGCGCCAACCTGCCCCAGCCCCGGCTGGACACCGAGCGCGGCGTCTCTCCCAGGCTGTAGAGTGGCGTGTCCAGGGTGACCTTCTCCCCGTTGAGAGTCAACCAATCTCGAGGGGCCAATTGTAGGTCCACCTCGCGGAGCAGGTTGCCCACCGACTCGGCATGAGTCTGGAAGTACAGCACCTGTCCATCGGCGATCACGGTGACCTGGCGGGCGCGGAGCACACGGATGACGTCGCCATCGTGCGCCGGCGATGCCAGCTCCGGCGAGACGATGTCCTCGGCGCCCAGCTCAACACCCGCCTCGCGCAGCACGGCTGCCACCGACGTCTGGTGCGTGCGCCAGGTGAGCCGTTGCCCGCCGTCGTGAATGTAAACCTGGATGCGCGTGCTGAGATAGCCCTCCGTGAGCGCTCTGCCCAGCGCCACAGCCAGCAACAGGCCCAAAAGCCAGGCTCCCGGTCGCCAGCGAAAGACACTCAACGCCAGATTGCGAAGGCCGTCCAAGGGGGACGCAGATCCTCGTGGCACTCCTTCCCTCCCAACAAAAGGTACGGATTACCAGAAACACACGGATCGGAAAAGCAGAGATGTGTAAAGATTATGTAAATGCTCAAAGGGGCGGCCCATCCTATGATCGACTCGCCCCCCTTATGGACAAAGTGGTCGTGCACCCCCTTTCGAACCGGGCCTGCTGGCTTACCAGAATCAGCCAGCTCCAACCAGGCACTCCTGCGACACCCAGGAGGGAACGCTTACCGCTGCTTCCTCTCGGACCTGACGGGGTTCACGGGCTCCTGCCGCGCAGGACCCAATCTTCTACACCACTTAATCCCGGCAGTCCCAGGGAGCGCCAGCCCTCTGAGGGGGAATTCGACCCTGCGTAAGCGGATTTCAGGTACAGGGCACCGCTAGCTCCCCATCTAGCACGACCGGGGGATATGTTACCCCAAAAGGGGAAAAATGTCAAATCCCCTTCTGATAAGCGGGGATTCTCAATGGCGGGGAGAGTGGGATTCGAACCCACGGAGGATTGCTCCTCACGCGCTCTCCAGGCGCGCGCGCTCAGCCAGACTACGCGATCTCCCCGAGAACAAACTATGGTGAGATTATATCATGAACAGGCGGAGAACTCAAGTTGAAACACACCCGCCTGATCTCCCCCGGTGCGCCAGCAAGGCGGCGTACCACTGCGCGCTGCCGCCGGGGGCCATCAACGTCGAGCGGGGGAGCGGCTCCGACTCCCAGATCGTGGCACCGCCGGCCAGCAGGTCGGCCAGGGGGATGGAGTGGGCGGCGGCGCGGCACAGTTGCGCTTCGGTGAGGGCGACGATGGCCGGCATCTCGGCGGCGGGGTGTGGCTTGGCGTCGTCGGACGCGGCTGCGAGAAAGACAGCGTTGACAAAAGGCCGTGCCCGTTCGTTCGGTGGACGGCCAAAGCGGTAGACCGCGCTCCAGATGAAGCAGGGTCTCGGCGGGTCGGACCAATCCAGCGCAGCGGTGATGTCCTGGACGGTGCCATCGTCCTGCAGCAGGTAGGTGCATTGGGGTGAAAGCAAGGTCACCGCCAGGCCACTCTCTTCCATCGCCTCGCGGCGGACGGCCTCGGCCCAGGTTTCGCCCGGCTCCAGGTGCCCACCAATGCCCACGAAACGGACAAGTTGTGTGTCTCTCTCGTCCCGCCAGTGGTCGCGTGGCTCAACGGCGAAGAGAAGCCGGTCGCGCCAGCGCAGCAGCAGGCCGGTGGAGTGATCGGCATCAGGCGGGCCGAGTTGCTCGATTATCATTTTTGCGCCTCATTTTTGCGCCTCATTTTTACGCCTCATTTTGCACCTCACTGAGGCTTCGCGGTACTTGGTGGCTGCCACGCTCGAAGCCACGCTGCACGAGTATACCTTTGCTGACCAGGTCGACCAGATCGCGTGCGGTAGAATCTTGCTCTGTCCGTCAAGAATTTTGGGTGTCAAAGAGTTTATAATGAAAGGTGGGTTTTGTCAAAATGACAGATTGTCCTGTCAGGGGCAGCGAAGTGGAGTATACTTGGGCCAGAAGTCGTTTTCAAAGCGAAGGGAAGGTGTGAGCAGCTATTCTAACAATCCTTTTACCTCTTGCTTGGTTACCTTGCCCATGACGTTGCGGGGTAATTCCCCCAATAACAGAAGCCGGCTTGGTATTTTGTAGTTGGCCAGCCTTTCCTTTGCCCAATCACGAAGATCATAAAGCGATAATGAGCAACCCGCCTCCGGTATCACGGCGGCACAAACTCGTTCACCCCATTCTTGATCTCTTACACCAACCACAGCACATTCCCTTATCGCAAGGTGGGTCCTTAACACTTCTTCCACCTCTAAAGCGGATACTTTGTAACCGCCGGTTTTAATAATGTCCACGGAACTTCGGCCGAGTATGCGGTAATATCCTCTTTCTATAACCGCCACGTCCCCGGTACAAAACCAGCCGTCACGGAATGTTTCTCGAGTAACTTTTGTTTTTGCCCAGTATTCCAGGAAAACATTAGGCCCTCTTACCTGTATCTCTCCCGGCTTTCCTTCATCCTTTATCTCATTACCTGATTCATCGACCAGTCTTGCTCTTACACCAGGAAGTGGCTGGCCTACAAAGCCAGGCCTTCGTTCGCCGTGGAGCGGGTTAGATAACGCCATACCGATCTCTGTCATTCCGTAGCGCTCAAGCAAGGTGTGTCCACTTATGGCCTGCCACTTTTCAAGGACCTTTACCGGCAAAGCTGCCGATCCCGACACCATCAAGCGCATTTTAGCACAAGCCTTGGACATTCTTTCTTGTTCTTCTCGCGTTGCATTTTCCCACGCTGCAATTAGCCTCACATAGATGGTAGGCACGGCCATGAATAGAGTTAAATCGCTGTTGATGAATCGCTCCCATACTTTCCCGGCATCAAACTTGGGCAACATCTCACAGGCAGCTCCCGCCCACAAAGCACACAACAGAACATTGATGATGCCATGCGTATGGTGAAGCGGCAAAACGTTCAAGATGTGATCATTGGCTGTCCATTCCCAGGCATCTATCAGGCTCGTGATCTGTGCGGTTATACCCCGGTGTGTCGTTACTACCCCTTTCGGTTTGCTCGTCGTGCCGCTGGTGTACAAGATCATGGCCCGCCGATCCACATTGATGTTCGGCCGGGGACATTCCCTGGCACTGATAGCTTCTGAAGTCAAGAGCAAACGGGCATTTTGCCTGGTGGCAGTTGGACGCAATTTTCTTTCAAAGGCTGGATGGGCAACGATGATTTCTGCGGCAGTATCCCATAGTACGTGTTCTATTTCCGGCAGGGGGTGGGAGATACAGAGGGGAATGGCTATTCCGCCTGCCTGCCAGATACCCCATTGCACAGCGGTATACTCAAAGCCCGGAGGAACCATAAAAGCAACCCCTGCCTCTTGCAGATCAGGTCTATCACCTAGCAAACGCGAAGCGACCCTGTTTGCAGTCATGAGCAATTCACCGTAGGTGTATTCTCCTTGTTCATCTATAATGGCCAGCCGCTTATCGTGCGCTGTGGCCCTTCCAATTAAGGGAAGACTCGAATGATTGAACATTCTCTACTCTTGCCAGTTGGAAATACATGAAAC
>CAYNKW010000147.1:0-10108 GCA_964397845.1 uncultured Anaerolineae bacterium | reverse complement strand
AACTGGTTTCGAATAGCGAGGAACTCAGAGGCGGACAATTTATGATAAAGGGATTCTTGGAGATGAAGGCTTTGACATTTCGATCAAGAACAGCATCCGCTTTGCGGAAGCGCCAGTAGCACAGCGGCCCAGCCTGGTGTACGACGGTCGGCACGACGTCGCCCAGGCATATCGGGCGCTGGCAAAGGAGATTGCGTATGGCCAGAAAACGCGCTAGCCTCAAAGGAAAGGGTATCTCCATCCTGCTGGGCGAGGAAGAGACAGGAGACTCGCCATCACCGCCGACCACCGTGGTTGAGATGCCGCTGGAAGCGGGTGAAGGCGCCCCTCCTGAGGCTCACTCACCCGAAGAAGAAGCAGTAGATCGACCCTCGTTGCCAGACATCGAGCATCACTACCCCGAAGAAGAGCCCATCGCGCCAGAGCCAGAGCTGCCGACCGTCGAGGAACCCACCGTCGTAGAGCCTGGGCCACCATCGGCTGGGCTGGTCGCGCCTCCCACACCGGTATCCGCCGAGCCACCGCCGGAAGCAGAAGGACCCAAAGAGGTGGATTGGTCGGCCATGTTGGAAGACGAGGTGACCACTGCCCTACCATCGGCGGAGGAGGTGGCCGCGCCGTCTGTGCCGGTCATCGAGTATTACTATCCTGAAGAAGAACCCACCGTGCCAGAACCAGAGTTGCTGGCCATTGAGGAAATCGAAGAAGCGGCAATAGTAGAGCCATCGCCCCCCCCAGCCATTCCGGTCGTGCTTCCCACGCCGCCCCCCTCCCCGGCGGCGACGCAGCCCCCACCGTCCGTGCCGGCGTCGCCGCCCCGCGTGCGCATCGGCGGACTATTGGCTGGCATGTCGCTGACGGACATGGAAAAGCTCGCGCCGCCAGGGCCTTGGGTCGAAGAGGTAAAAGTCCGGGAGACCACCAAAGCCCCGCCCAAGGAACTGACAGAGGAAGAGAAAGATATCGTCATCGAACGGGTCTCCAAGAAGCAACGGCGGGAACTCTTTGAGCTTACCACCAAACTGTACCGCGAGGTATCAAAGAAACTCGCCGCCTCTCGCCTGCGGGCCAAAAGAGAAGAGGCTCTTCTGCTGCTCAGCGAAGCACGGGACATCGCTCTGGAGGATCCACGCCAGTTCGACGAGGCGGAACACAAGGTGTGGCAGGTGGAAGCCATCATTGCCAATGCCGAGGACGTGGAAAAGTGGTCTCACTACTATGGCAATCGCCTGATAGTTTACCTCACCGCCTGGTTTGTCTTCCTGATAACAGGGATCGTGTTCTTCAATCCACTATCCGTCTGGCTGGAGGGAATAACCTCCGCCGCAGCGGGCAAAACCCCACCCATCACTGTTCCGCCGCTTCTCTTTACCATGCTGTGGGGAGGCATCGGCGGCGTCGTTGGGGGGCTCTATAGCCTGTGGCGGCACATTGCTGAATTTGACAAACAATATACCATCTGGTACACGCTACAACCCATTTCAGGATTCGTCATGGGAGGCATTGTCCACGTGATCGTCATGACCGGTTTCCTGTCCATGTCCACCCAGGCTTCGGGAACTAATACAATCCAGGGGAGCCAGGCCATCCAATGGTTCCCCGCTCTCCTGGCGGTGGTGGCCGGGTTCCGCCAGAACTTTGCCTACGCCCTCATTCACCGCTTCATCGAGCTCCTTGGCCGGGAGCCGGAGGACAACCGTCAAGCTGGCGAGAATGTGTGAACTGGCATCCAAGAGCCAGGGTGCAACGCCCTGGCTCTTTTAACATCTGCCCCTCGTTGCTCTCTGAGTCAATTGATGCTATAATAGCGTCCATCTGACAACCGGAAAGGGACTAGAGAGAAGAGGTTGACATGGCCGACGTCTCGCCTCGTGACCGCCAGGCTCAGGCAGCGACTTTGCAGGAAGCGGGCATCGCCGCTGCCTGGGCTGGGCAAAAGGTGCGGGCGCGACGCTACCTGCGCCAGTCCGTCGCCTTCGACGATGGTGTGGAGGAGACGTGGTTATGGCTGGCCGGGGTGGTCGTTACGCCCCAGGAAAGCGTGAGCTGTTTGCGACGCGCGCTGGCCATCAACCCGCACAGCCAGCAAGCTCAGGCAGGATTGCGCTGGGCGCAGCGGCAGTTGAATCAGCAGCGCAGTCACGTCCAGTCCACGGCGCAGACTGTGTCCCCCACGAGCCCTTCTACGCTGGCTTCCGGTGCGGGCCGATCCTACCGCTGGGGTTACTGGGCCGGCGCGGTGCTGGTCGTATGGCTGATCGTACTGCTGACCGGCGGCTTCCTGTTGACTTCCCTGGGTGCGGGAAGCCCTGTTGCTGTGCTATCGTTGCCCATGCCAACGGACACCCTTGCGCCAGACACGCTTACGCCTGTCGAACCGCCCACGACGTTGCAGCGAATCGAGGCTTTGCACGCGCCCTTGAAGGCTGCCTGGGAAGCGGAAGACTGGGCAGAGTGTCTCCGCATCCTGGAGCAGATTCAGGCATTGGATAGCAACTATGGCGGCGTGGACGCCTGGCTCATTGCTGTTCACCTGGCCTGGGGGATAGAACTGGCCGACGAAGAGCAATTGGAAGAAGCTGTCGCCCATTTCGAGACCGTGCTTGCCCTGGATCCCCAGGAGCAGAGCGCTCAGGAGCAGCGCCTGCTGGCCCTGGCTTACCTGGCTGCCCAGGATAGCTATGCAGCCCGTGAGTGGGAGAAAGCCATCTTTCAATTTCAGACCGTCTTGGAACTGGACGACGATTACCACGACGTAAGGAATTTGCTCTACCGGTCATATTACCAACTGGGGTTGGTGCGCCAGTCTGCTGGCGAGTTGTTAGACGCCAAAATGGCGTACGAGCAGGCGCTGGCTATCCGAGAGGACGGGGACGAAGCTCAAGCCGCGTTGGTTCAAGTCATTTTCCTGCTCACGCCGCCCACCCCGACGCCGGTCCCCAAGCGGATCGAGGTTTACATCGGGCAGCAGCGCATGCACGTCTACGAAGGGGATCGCCTGATCTGGAACTGGGTCGTTTCCACTGGCGAGCCGGGCCGCGACACCCGCGTGGGACACTTTCAAGTGCTGGACAAGATGCCTAATGCCTATGCCAGCCGATGGGACCTGCAAATGCCCCACTGGCTGGGCATTTATTACGTCGGCGCGTCGGAGAATGGCATTCACGCCCTGCCGATCCTCTCTAACGGCCAGCGCCTGTGGGCTGGCTTTCTGGGTCAGCGGGTTTCCTATGGTTGCATCATCCTTGGCGTGGAAGAGGCGCGCTTGCTGTACGAGTGGGCCGATGTGGGTACGCCGGTGGACGTTTATCCCTGATGCCGGGGAGAAGGGAGAGGGGAACCATGCCTCGCGAGACGTTTGACGAACACCTGGCCCGCACGCGCGATGACCTCCTGGCCATGGGGGACATGGTGAAAGAGGCGATCGAGAAAGCAGTGCAGGCTTTGATCAACCGGGACGTTGAGCTGGCCCAGCAGGTCATTGACGACGATGAGCGAATCAACGAGGCTCTGCGCAGCATCGAGGAGAATTGTGAGGTGCTCATTGCCACTCAGCAGCCCATGGCCGCCGACCTGCGGTTCATTCTCGCCATTTACAACATTGCCAACGAACTGGAGCGGACGGGTGACTATGCCGAGGGCATTGCCCGCCTGGCCATCCGCATGGCCGACGAGCCGCAGCTCAAGCCGTACATTGACATTCCGCGCATGACCCAAAGGGGACGTGAGTTGCTGTGCGGGCAGTTGCAGGCTTTTGTGAACCGCGACGTGGACGCCGCCCGCGCGCTGGCCCGAGGCGACGACGAGATTGACGCACTCTACGATCAGGTGTACCGGGAGTTGTTGTTCTTTATGATCCAAGAGCCCAAAACCATCACCCGGGCCACGCACCTCTTGTGGGTGGCCCACAACCTGGAACGCATCGGCGACCGTACCACCAACCTCGGTGAGCAAGTCGTCTACATGGTCACCGGCGAGATCGAGGAGTTGAACTAGAAATGACCTACCTCTCCGAAACTCGTGTCCTGGCTTTCGGAGGGGGATACGTGATCTGTTTATCAGGGGCAAGGAGAAGGGGATGAACCTGAGCCAAATCACCCAGCAAGTCAGTTGGTTGGACAAGGAACGAAGGCGCGACAAGGACGATATTTCCCGGCTGCAGAGCCTACTGGACACGCAGGCCGAAGAGATGGACGATCAGGCGCGGCATATCCAGGAATTAGAGGGCCGGCTGGCTTCCGTCCAGGCGCAACTGACGTCACTGCACGTGCTCGATCGCGCCTTGCAGCAATTCAAGGACGAAATCGTCTTGTTGGTCGAGAGGCAAGAGGAGCAACGCCGGGAGGAAGCCCGTGAGGCAACTCGTGTGCGACTCATCGAACAGGCCAAACAGGCCAAACAATTCAGCGAGATACACAAGGGACTCCAGCGTTTGCGTCGCCTGGAAGAAGAACTGGACATTCGCCGGGCCGAAGACCAGCGATTGGGCAGCGAGGTCATTGACCTCCAGCACAAGTTCGAGGAGATGGATCAGATGCTGGAGACCCGATTGCGGAACCTCACGTACCTGGAGGAGCAGCGCGTCCGCGATGCCAAGCGAATGGCCCATCTTCAAGAGGAAACCACCAATCTCCTGAAGCGACTGGAGGCCCAGGGTTCGCGGGCCCAGATCCTGGAAGAGGTGGTCCGTCGTAGCGAACATCGCCTGGACGAAATGGATGCTTCCGAGACGGAGCGTGGCTGGCAGCGGCGCGAGTTTATTGAGTCGCTTCAACGCGCCGAAAACGCGCGAGAGCACCAGATGTTTGAATGGCGCGAGATGATGGAAGCGTTCCAACAGCGCATGGACAAGGCCGCCGAGCAAATGCGTCGCCACCACGACCAGTACATGGAAAGCAAACGCATGCTGGGGAACATGCAAAAGCTGGAAGAGCGACTGAACCGGGGTTACGCCGAAATGGCCGAATTGCAACGATTGGCGGAGGCCCGTCAGAGGGCCAAACTGGAAGAATCGCAGGCCGAGGGTGAGAAACGCTGGAAGAAACAGATCCTGATCTGGGAGCAGCAGTGGCGCGACCACGACCGTCGCAACGATGAGCAGTTGAGTCGCATTTCGGTGTTGGAAGAGCAGGGGCAGCTTCACAGCATGGACCTGGCAATCCTATGGGAAATTGAAGAGACCCACGCGCGCCGTTGGGCCAGCCAGGCCCAGGAATGGGCCATCCACATTGGCGACCGCGCCGCCAAGGTCCAGCGAGAAAAGAAAAAGCTGTGACCCGCAACGGGAGGAGGAGCACCTTGCGCGTCATTGGCACCGCCGGTCACGTGGATCACGGCAAATCCGCCCTCGTGGAAGCTCTCACTGGCATCAACCCCGACCGTCTCAAAGAAGAACAGGAACGGGAGATGACCATTGACCTGGGCTTTGCCTGGCTTCAACTGCCCAGCGGACAATGTGTGGGCATCATAGACGTGCCAGGCCATAAGGACTTTATCAAGAACATGTTGGCCGGCGTCGGCGGCATAGACGCTGCTCTCTTTGTCGTCGCGGCCGATGAGGGCGTGATGCCGCAGACCCGCGAACATCTGGCCATCCTCGACCTCCTGAAAATCCGGGGCGGTGTCGTTGCACTGACCAAGGTGGACCTGGCGGAGGACGAAGAATGGCTGGATCTGGTTATGGTTGATCTGATCGAAACGCTGGAAGACACCTGTCTGGAGGGCGCACCCATCGTCCGGGTGTCGGCCCGCACGGGAGTTGGCCTCAATGATCTGAAAATGACGCTGGACAAGTACCTGGAAGTGGTTCCGCAGCGCCCCCACCGGGGCAAACCGCGCTTGCCCGTGGACCGCGTCTTTACCATCGCCGGCTTTGGTACCGTGGTCACCGGCACGCTGGTGGACAGTACGCTGCACGTCGGGCAGGAAGTGGAGATCCAGCCTTCGGGCCTGAAATTGCGCATCCGCGGATTGCAAACCCACAAGAAAAAGGTCGAAGTGGCTGTACCTGGCAGTCGGGTGGCGATCAACCTTACTGGTGTCAGCAAAGACCGGCTGGCCCGTGGCGACGTCGTCACCAATCCTGGCTGGTTGCGTCCCACGATGCTGGTGGACGTCCAGCTTCGCTACCTGCCCGACTTGCCCAAACCGCTGAAGCATAACACGCTGGTGGACTTTTTCAGCGGTGCGGCTGAGGTGCCGGCCCGCGTGCGCCTGATGGGCGCGGAGACGTTGTCGCCAGGTGAGACGGGTTGGGCGCAGTTGCGGCTGACCAGACCGGTGTCCCTGGTGAAGAGAGATCGCTTCATCATCCGCCAACCCTCTCCCAGTCGCACCCTGGGCGGCGGGATGGTGGTCAACCCGCACCCCGGCCGTCGCTATCGCCGCTTCCGGGCCGAGGTCATTGAGCGGCTGGAAACGATGGCCCACGGCACACCGGAAGAGATCGTCTTGCAAGCGTTGGAGGCACGGCAGCCCTGCGAAGCGCGAGAGTTGGTCGGCCGCAGCCCCCTATCCGCCGGCGTCACAGCCGGGACGATCGGCCAACTGCTGTCCACCGGCCAGGCCATCCTCCTCGACGGCGCGCCAGGCGAAACAGATTTGCCGCAGCCGGCGGCCAGCAAGCGGTTGCTCTATTCGGCGACTGGCTGGTGCGCGTTGCTGGAGAACGTGCGGAGCATCCTGAGTGTGTACCACCGAGAGCATCCCTTGCGCCAGGGCATGGACCGCGAGGAGTTCAAGAGCCGCCTTGGGCGCACCGTGCACCGCCTGAGCGGGCGAGCCTTCAGCGCCATCGTTTCCCGTGCTGTGGCCGAGGGACAACTGGCCGAGTGGCAGACATTGGTTCATCTGCCGGAGCACAGTGTGACCTTTACGCCGGCGCAGCAAAAGCAAGTAGATGAACTTTTGGCCCTCTTCCGCCGCCAGCCCTACACCACCCCTTCCGTGGCCGATTGCGAAGCCCGAGTAGGCTCCCACCTGCTGGTCGCCCTGGTGGAGCAAGGTTATCTGGTCAAAGTCAGCGACGACGTGCTCTTTTTGACCGGGACTTATGAGCAAATGGTGCAGCGCGTGACGAACCACATTCGCCGCGAGGGGAGCATCACCGTCGCCCAGGTGCGCGACATGTTCAAGGCCAGCCGCAAATACTCTCTGGCCCTCATGGAGCACCTGGACGAGCGCCGCGTGACCAAGCGTGTGGGGGACGTGCGCGTCCTCCGGCGTGCGTGACCAGTAGACTGCAAATTATAACCCCTGTGGCCGACGACGACTTACTGGCTTGCCCCTTATAGCCCTGCAGGGGGCATATTCTGTGTAAAGTGAGGTAACCATGCTAAAACGTCTGATTCTGCTGTTCGGCGCCTTGCTGCTGGGTGGCATCGTTGGCTGCCAATCGCCGGCGCCCGAAGCCACACCGACTCGACCAGAGCCGTCGGCCACACCGGTGGCCGAGGTTCCTACACCGCAGCCAACGGCCACGCCAGTGGCCAGCACTCCCACACCGCAACCAACGGCCACGCGGCCAGTTGCTCAGGCCTCTCCGCTGCCGGAAGACACCCCGGCACCGACGACTGAGGCTGCCAGCGGCTGGCCTGTGCCCACGCCGGCCCCTCCCTGGCAGATTCCCGAGGTTCAGCCGGATGACTGGGCCACGGGAGGGGCCGACGCCGGTATGGTCCTGGTAGAGTACAGCGATTTCCAGTGACCAGGCTGTGCGGGGTTCGCCGCCCTGCTCAAGCGTCTGGAAGACGCTTATCCAGAAAAACTACAAGTCGTTTTTCGTCACTTCCCGCTCACTTTCCACGATAAAGCGGTTCTCGTTGCCGAGGCTGCCGAAGCGGCCGGCGTCCAGGGCATGTTCTGGGAAATGCACGACCTGGTCTTTGAACGCCAGAGTGAGTGGGCTGGTCAATCGCCGGATGCGATGGTGGATGTCCTCATCGGCTATGCCGAGGAACTGGGGCTTGACGTTGAGCAATTTTCTGGTGACCTGAAAGAAGGCACCTATCGCCATCTGGTGCAGCAACGCTACGATGAAGCAGCAGCGCTGGGCCTGCCCGGCACGCCGACTGTCTTTCTCAACGGCCAGTACGCCGATCTCGGGCAACTTGGCGAAGGCTTGTTGGTCGGGCTCATCGAACTCTTTAATTACGACGGCCCACAATACGCCTCGCCGCCGCCCATGAGCATAGACCCATCGCAGCCACACTTTGCCACCGTCAAGACTAGTCAGGGCAGTTTTTGCATCGAGCTGCTTGCCGCGCAAGCGCCGCAGACGGTCAATAACCTCGTCTTCCTGGCCCAAGAAGGTTTTTACGACGGCGTCTCGTTTCACAGAGTCTTGCCGGGCTTCATGGCGCAGGCGGGCGATCCCACCGGCAGCGGATTCAGTGGCCCGGGTTACACCTTCCCTGACGAGTTTCACCCAGACCTGAAGCACGACCGCCCTGGTATTCTTTCCATGGCCAACAGCGGCCCCAATACCAACGGCAGCCAGTTCTTCATCACCTACGCGCCCGCTGAATGGCTGGACGCCTACGACGCCGACGGCAACCTGAGAGACTGCGCCCGTCGTGAGGTGTCCTGTCACACCGTCTTTGGGAGAGTGATAGAAGGGATGGACGTCGTGGAGAGCCTGATGCCGCGCGATCCTCAACAAGATCCCTACGCGCCGGCCGACGTTATTGAAAAGATCACCATCGACTCCGCGTGCGGGATGTGATCGCTCCTTCCGGTCCAGATTTTCCTTGAAATGCACGACGACCCCACCTTACTGTAGAGTGTGGGGTCGCTTTGCGCAGCCGCGATTTCCACGTCGCGTTACTCGATAGCCTCGATAGCCAGCCGCAGCTCGTCCCCCACCCACTCGTCAGTTTCGGTCGCCAGGGCCTGCTTCAGGGCGCGCCGGGCTTCGCCGGTGGCGATGCGGCCCAGCGCCCAGGCAGCGTGCCCCCGGATCAGCGATTCGGTGTCGTTCAGGGCGCGCGCCAGCGCCGGCACGGCGACCGGATCGCCCCAGTTGCCCAGTGCCACGGCCACGTTGCGCAGCAGGCCGCGCCGCTTGGCCCGCTTCACAGCGCTGCCCCGGAAGCGTTGCCGGAAGCCCTCGTCGTCCAGGGTGATGAGGTCAAGCAAGCGGGGGGCCATCGCGCCGGGCCGGGACCGGAAAGCGGGTTCGGCCGCGGGCCGGGCGAAGCGACGGTTCCAGGGACACACTTCCTGGCAGATGTCGCAGCCAAAGACGTGGTTGCCCATCAGCGGGCGCAGTTGGCGGGGAATGGGGCCTTTCAACTCGATGGTGAGGTAAGAGATGCACCGCCGCGCGTCGAGGACGTAAGGCGCGACGAAGGCCCTCGTCGGACAGGCGTCCAGGCAGCGCGTGCAGCGCCCGCACGCGCCCTTTTGAGGGGGCTGGGCGAGGTCTCCGACCGCGCTCCCCGGCACGATTTCGACGGTGAGCAACAACTCGCCCAGGAACAGCCACGAACCCAGGCGTGGGTGGATCAGGTTGGTGTTCTTGCCTACAAAGCCCAGCCCGGCACGGGCGGCGATCTCTCGCTCCGGCAAGGGGCCGGTGTCCACGTAGGCGCGGTAGACGACCGGTTCGCTGGTTTCCGCCTCGACGAACGCGCCCAGTTCCCGCAGACGCGGCACCAGTACGTCGTGGTAATCCTCGCCCCAGGCATAGCTGGCCATGATGCCCCGCGAAGGATCGTCGCGGAGTTCGGCGGGCAGGGGGATGGTGTGGTAGTTGACCCCCACCGTTGCCACCGAGCGGACGCCGGGCAGGATGCGCGCCAAGTCACCTCGCCGGGCCACGGCTTCCGGGCGGGCCAAGAAGGCCATCTGGCCGTGATAGCCCGCCTCCAGCCACGCCTGGTAACGCAGGGCGGTGGCCATTGGCCCGGCGGGCGCGATGCCTGCCAGGTCAAAGCCGAGCTCGTGGGCCTGCGCTTCGATTCGTTCTGCCAACGTCACGCCGTTTTGAGCCACCATCCGCCCCGGTAGAGGCCCCGGTAGAGGCCCATCGCCGCCAGCCACACTATGTCCTCCTCTTGATTGCCTTTGTTGATGCGCCTATTATACTTGACCGGCGCGCCGCAGGCAA
>CAYNKW010000146.1:0-10185 GCA_964397845.1 uncultured Anaerolineae bacterium | reverse complement strand
GGGCTGCGGGGCTCGTCCATCTCTCCCTCCCTCAAGCGCGCCTCAGTTGCTTGAGCCACCGTCGCGCCTGTCGCACTCTGGCGCGGTCGCTCGAGGCCTTCACATAGTTCTCCAGGTCGGTCTGGGCCCGCATTTTGTTGCCCACCTGCATGTGCGCCTGGCCACGGAAGAACTGGGCATCCAGAAAGTACTGATTCTCAAAGCCGGTCACCTCGATTACCCGGTCCAGATCGGTGAGCGCATGGTCGTACATCCCGGCCTGCAGGTATAGTTGCCCGCGCTCAAAGTAGCCGCTCAGACTGGCCGGCGAGCGCGGATCCTGCTCGTCAATGCGCCCACCGACGGCGGCGATAGCCTGGTCCAGTGGAATGGGTATTTGCTTGCCATAGCGCAGCACAAAAGAAATAATCCGCTCCACGTTGTCCTGCCAGAACCGCTCAAAGTAGGACCGGCTGCGGAAGGCCAGGCGGACGCTCTCGGTGCGCTCATAAACGCGCTTGATGTGCACCGCCTGCTGGGCCCGCCGGACAATGGCCAGCACCGGTGCAGCGATCAGCAGGGTGAATGCGCCCATCACCGTACTCAGGACGCCGACCGTGCTGGCCGCGTCGGATGCCTCCTGGACCGAGGAGGCAAGCATGGCGAAGCTACAGATGAACAACAGACCCAGCAGAAACGCACCCCAGGTAGCCCACAGGAGAATACGGTCCTGCCGGTGGCAGTTCTTGCAGTAGGGAATCTCGAAATGCAAGGAGCCTCCTTTTCTTGCGCCGGCGATGGCTGCCCCAAGGAGGCCAAACCAGAAGAACCATTTCTGTGCCGAGGGCTTCTGGCGCTGGAGGCGCATGGTATTTGTAGTAGTCGGAGCAGTGCAGCGAGCGCAGACCTGGGGAAACTCCACATCCCAGGGTGCTTCAATCGTTGATCGGGCCATTTGGATACCTCCTTTTCCTGGAGAGCTTTCTCGTAAAGCGATTGCTGTGGAACACTACAACGGATTTTGGAATAAAACGGATGGCAGGTGGGAGAAAATCCGTTCGTTTCTCAATCCGCTGTAGTGTTTGTGGGAGCAAAACAGACTTTCCGAGAGAATTCTAGATCGTTCCGCTGTTACAGATAAAGTATAGCATAGACCTTCAGCAAAGGCAAAAGCAGCTTGCGTTACCCTTCTACTCGGTCGCCCAGACCTTCAGGTTGTCAAAGTGAACCCTCACGCCGGGTTCGTCTATGGCCTCGGCGATAAAGCCCAGGCTACCGGCTTCAAAGTCATCGTCCGTCAATTCTTCAATCTGGTAGCCGTTGACAATGAAGGTCATCCTGGGGCCGTCACATTCCACGCGCAGGGTATTAGTCTGCCGGCCCAACCGGATCAAATCCGACTCGCTCCAGCCCACCAGTATTTCCCACTCATCGGCGGCCATTTTGCCGATGCTATAGTAGCCGTCGCTGCTGATCTCGTAATAGTAAAAGTTGTCGTTGTCCTGGTAGCGGAACACCAGCCCGTAGCCGTTGTCGTCCGGCCCGTCAGCGGTCCAGGCTTCCACCTGGGCCAAAGTCGTCGAAGGTGCGGTCAGACGTGCCCCACGAGGCCCACCCCGTATCGCTGACGGTGATATAGTACACGCCGTCTTCCACGCCCTTTGTCCCGTGCTCGTCTTCCCACACCGACCACTCGCCAGCGTCGTCGTCAAAGGTTTCCTCAAAGATGGGCGGCACGATGGGTGTGCTGACCCTGCGGGGCCTCGTTGCTGGCGGGGTCGAAGACGCGCCCAGGAACACCGACTCACCCGTAGAGCGGGAGCGGTTGACAAGAATGAAGGCCGGCACACCACAGGCGATCAGCACGACCAGAACCGCCACGCCGCCGATGACGACCAAGGGAAGAGGGAATTTGCGACCTGCCGGAGCTGCTCTCTCAGGGACGGCATCGGTCACGGCGGCATCGGCCCTCGCCGGGCCGGCCGGTCCGCCGGGGATGCGCGCCCCACATTCGCTGCAAAAGACGTCTTGGTCGGAGACTTGAGCACTGCAGTTGGGACATTCTCGCATGGGGGACCTCCTGAGCTCCTTGAGGGCGCAAATTCTTTACAAACGAGACAAGATTCTGGACACGGATGCACACGGACAAACACATCCAGTCACAGCAACTCAAACCGCACTGGCTTGAACTCTGCCGGCGCCATGATCGCCAACTGCGCAATGATGCGCTCGCGGCACTCGGCAGCCAGATTCAGACAGAGAGTCAGCTCATCGCGCTGCAAATCGTCAGCCGTGCGATGAGGAAATGCACCCACCGGGAGCTTGAGCCTCCCCGGCCTTGCTCACCCTCACGAGAACGAGGCTCAGGCCGCTTTGAACAGCGACTCTTCGAATTCTAGGGTTAGTTCGCTGCCGTCTTCCAACACCAGGGTATGCGGCTTCCGCACAACCAACGGGCTTTCGGGGGGCGTTTCCAGGGTGATCTGACCGTCAATCAGGCGCACGCGCACCAGCAAAGGTCCTTTGCGGCGCTCAATTTCAGCCCAGGTTTCCAGCATTGAGTCCAGGGGTAACGTACCGTCCCACTGCGCAGAGCGCTCAATGTATTGGTCAATCAACTGTTCGAACTCCTCGTTGGTCAAATCGTCAAGCGTCTGTGGCATCTTGAACCTCCTTCTGACCAGTGCCGTTCGCAACAGATCCATTGCCTCAAAGAGGGTGGCCCAAACGTGGGGAGACAGGCCCTCCGGTGCGCTCTAGCTGGTTTTCTATGACCACGGGGTTGCCATCTCCATCCTCTGCCAGAATGTCGGCAGAAAACGCCCCGGCTGATGCCTCCTGCTCCACCAAGGAAAGATCTATCCCTAGGGCTTCACCCAGGAAGTCCAGGTTCTCCTATAGCCAAGTGGTGAAATCGCGGGCCTCGTTGGGCCACAGTGCCCGGAGGGGAACAGACTTCAGACGACCGATGGGCATGACCGAACTCCTCTTGCAGCTTCCCTATAGCCTTATCCGGCAGCCTCTCGATACATCGCTAGCAAAGGATCGACGATCCGCAGAGCGATTGCTTCCGAATCCGGCAGATCTGCCAACCTGACCGCTGTCCCACGTATTACCACACTAATGTAGCTGTCCTGGTACTTTTGCTCCACGCTCTCTCGGTCAATCCAGGGTGGTGGACCTATCAAAGCCCGGTCGGTGAGGTGAGTGACGAGGTCTTCGAACTTGGTGGGCCACTTGTCACCAGTTCGCTCTGGGGGCTTGGTTACCTCGGTCACGATGCCAAAGCGAACCTCAGGATGTTCCAGACCCCGCTCTCTCAAGACGACCTTGAGAAAGCCAACCGGCGGGAGATCTCCGACGAGAGGAGTGTTTTTCACGCGACCTGCAAAGTGACGGAGACAAACCGCATAATAATCGGCTATGGTCGCCTGCGGGCGTTCGAGGCCAAAAGATTGCCGATTCACCGTGAAGCGATATCCTTTTGGCCGCAGACACCGCAGCTCTTCGAGCGCCTGGCTCAGTTGGGTCTCTACGTCTTTGATGAGCGCCAGAGCTTGTCCGTGGAGGGCCTCCATGAATTCGTAGGCCAACTTGACTTGTTTAGCCAGACGATCGGTATCTATGGTCATGCGAACCTCCATATCTAACGAAAAGGAGACCACACCGGGGTACGCAGCGAACTCAAATCGAAGCCTCCCAGGTGGTCAACAAGGTCATAGCCGGAAACCGAAACCCGAAGACGCCAAGTCAGCGGGTGAAGTGCGGTTGTGTCCAGGCGAAGCAACTGCTCCCAGCCAGCCTCTACAGAATATGCCACGCGGTAGCGGTAGGCAACAGGCGAGGCCCACGCGTCGTCTGGTAGGCTGGCTCTTTCCCATCGAGCCAACTCTCTGGCCAAAGAACGGCAGTCGTAGGGTTTCAATCCGCGCAGCTCGAGCAGTTGACAAGCATCCTTCAGAAGCCGATGGATGCCTTCTGAGATGCCTTCGTCGCTGGAAACATGCAAGAAGATGCTGTATAGCTGTTGCCAGTTCGTCCAATACAGCGAGTCTGGTACAGCAGCGATCATCCCTGCCGCCGCGTCACCGAGCCCAGCAGAAGCCGCAGTGAGCGCATTTTGCACGCCAGTCGCCAGATCGAGATCCCCTGGGGCTGGTTGCAGGGTGTGAGCCGTGACCACCAATAGTCTGAACCGGAGACCTTTCTCCTGTGCCAACCAATAGCCTACCGCAAACTCGCGTCCGAGTTGATCGTAGGTCTTGTCCAGCGGGGAACGGTACTTGGCCTCCATCAGCACGAGCCAGTCCCCTGCCATGATGATTGCATCGGGTTCCGTGTCGCCTCGGGTGGCCAGATCGTCGTCTCGTTCTGCAGGGTCGGCAGGGCTAAGGAATCCTGGCGGGGTAGAATAGCGGGGCCATAGCTCTAGCCGAAGGGAGCCCTCCAGTGAGGAGATTTTCGCAAAGTCGGCCAAGAGCGCACAAGCAACCCGATCGGGCAGGTACTTGAACAGGCCAAGGATGCTCGATGTGAGAACGTCTTCCATCCCTTCGAATTCACTGGGTACTTTCCGGCGTAGTTGGGCCAGTAGCATGAGCTAGAGTTCTCCCCGAAAGACCTGAGTCAACCGCGACTGCAGCAACGCTTTAGACACCACCTGCCTACCCTGCAGCTGTGGACATCTCTTGGCTTGCCACCTCTCTCATAGCCTGGACTCGCTTTTCGAGTTCAGGTGGCAGGGGGATCAGCATCAATTCAAGGCCAGTAGCGAGTTTACCATCGCAGTCGCTCTCGAGTATTCGATAGAATTCAGGATCAGTCAACACCAAGATTCGACGCTCAGCTTTCACCAAGGAAAGAAAATATAACTCCTTGTAAGCAGCAGCTATCTTGCCTGATGGACGCCTGCCTCCACTCGTCTTGCCGGAAGAACTCTTGATCCCAGCGACTATGCGGCCGTCAGTGGAGACAGCGTCAAATTCGTGAGTCGCCTGAGAACCATCAGCACGCTGGCCGACAGGCAGAAACTGTTTAGCAAAAGGCTGACCGAACTTCTCCTCAAGTTGCTTCCTGACATACGGTTCGACTTGGTTCTTCAATACCCGTGTATCTGCCATATCCTACCGACTCCCACAACTCCCCCCCAAAGGTCAACGTCAACACTGACTCGCTCAGACACGCCAACTCCGCCAACTCGACCTGCAGGCGTTTCAGCTCTGCCATCTGCATTTGCACGGCGTTCAGGTATTCAGCGACATGGCATGGTTATAACCCATACCGGATGGGTCGCAGGAGCTTGAATCGTCCAGGGCTGACACGTTCGAACAGTTCGGTGTAGCCTCTAGGATTGCCAAGGCGATGCTTGTGCAGAAAGGCCCGGTAGGTACCTTCACCGAATCCGGGGCAAGCACGCCGGAAATCTGCCTGGCTGAAAGGTTCTACCATTCGCCCAGACCGTACAGCAGAGACGATAGCTGAATATACCCGATGACCGGCCACGATTACGCCTCCTACAACTTCCCCCGAAACGCAGGCGCCAGCACCGCCTCGCTGAGCTGCTCCAACTCTGCCGCCGACTTGGCCTGCAGGCACTTCAACTCCGCCACCTGGGCTTGCATGCCGTTCAGGTATTCAACGATGCGGCGCTGTTCCGCCAGAGTGGTGGGGATTGGCACCTTCAGACCGCTGAGAATCCTAGCGTTCATATTCGGCTGGGCGGCTCCACGGGGTTTGACCTGGTTCCAGTAATATGGCGATTGGAAGAAACAGTAGACGTATGCAGGCGTCACTTCTTCTCGAACCTTCAGCCGAATCAGGTAAGAGGCAAACACGGCTTCTGGACACTCCTCTATCAAGAAGGTCTTGCCAGTCGTTGCCCCTGACCGCGCAAATACGATGTCGCCTGGCTTTAGACAGATTTGTTGAGTTCCTTTTCGGCACAATGGCACCGGGTTCAGCCGCCTGCGGGTGCGATGACGGATGGTACTGAAAAGAACACCCGCAAATGCAACCCACCCTCAAAAACCGCCTCGATCAACAGGTCGGCTGGAACCCGTTGTTAGGCGGCCCCCCACTGACCCCGTGCGGTAGAGAATGTCAAAGCATCGGTAGGCGGCTCTCACAGGGTTGGGGAATCCGGCCCAACTGTCACTCATTTCATCACTGCAACCCAATCCACGAGAGCATCCAATACTAGAGCAGCTCCTTCTTGCTGCGGGAATACGTATCCTTCGATCACCCAGTTCTTCCAAGCGGAATTGGTTGGTAGATCCGGTTGATTCTTAAGATCTATCGGTTCGCCATCAATAAAAAAGGCAATATCCTCCGAGTTATACTCAATCCGCATAGTATGCGCCTCCGGATGGGAAAACTCGATTTTTGCCAATGGCCTTTCGCGCCAACCCTCTTGGGGAAACATCTCGATTACGTAAGCAATAGTCCCGCGCAGGGATATATGATAGGTGCGCACGCTGGGATCCACACCAATCTCCCCAAAATGAACCAATAAGTGTATCTTGCCCCAGTCATCCTCATACTTGGGGTTGAGTACTTGAGCTGCCATTGCCACGCCTCGAACAAATGTAGGCTCATCTTCACGAGGAGTCATGCCGAAGTGTACCTCCCCTGTGGTACTATGACGGCATTGTATAGAGAGAAATCCATCTTCTTGCTTTCCACTACAAAAATCCTTTTCACCATAGGTATGCCACCGGTAGTCTAATCCTCCCTCACCGTCAAATGTGTCGAATATCTTGTAGCCAAAGGGAACGGTAGGCTGGGTGGGTGGCACAGGTGTGGGCGTGACAGTTGGAGTCGCTGTTGGTGGAGAGGTTGGTGTAGGGGGAGTTGTTGGCGTCCTGGTAGGCATAGGTGTGGGTGTGTCAGTCAGTGTCGCCGTCGGCGTCTTAGTTGGCGTGACTGTAGCCGTCTCGGTGGGTACTTTGGTTTGTGTTGGTGTGGATGTGAGAGTTGAAGTCGGCGTTTCCGTAGGTTCAGACGCGGGTGTGTTGGTCGGCTCTATTATCGCCGTCGGCTTACCTGGTGTGGTACCAACGACAACTGTTGGTATGAGCTCCCTGGAGCGCAATACATACCCGGCCCACACTAATGAAATAGCGATAAGCAACACAGCTAATATTCCGGCTATCCACTTTTTTTGACTTCTCTGTGGCAAGAGCGGAACAGCAATACCAATGAACGCGCCAGCGAGGAACAGAATAATCTGGAAGAAAAAACCACCCATGATATCTTTCCCTTCTATGGACTGCAGGAGGTTCCCGAATCATCTCATGCCGCCTAACGATAAGGATTCATGTGGCGCGAAGCCGCCACATAATCCTTGAACAATGATTATGTCGCAGGGGTATACCCAGGTATCCACAAGGTTACTCTGGGTCACCTTCCAAGACGATTTCCCCCTCAATCCATAATTCCAACAGCGCCACAATGATCTCCTCACCCTGGCAATGCTTGTGATTGCCAAACTTACGAGATTATAGCATAAAAACTGCTGGCTGTGAAATCTCTTTCACGTGTATAGCTCATTCACCATCGCCGGCCACCACCCCGACCCACTCCTCAGGGTGATGAACACCAGCGAGTCCAGTCCATGCCTTACCAACGTCAAGTCGGGGTTGCGCGCCCACGACAATCGCTGCCTTCCAGGTCTTCAGCAGCCAATTCGGAAATAAAATGCTCCGAGGTCACGCCATATTTTTGCTCGAATGGAACCAGGCGCTGCCTGGCTAGTTCCACGGCAAGTTCGAGCCTCGCTATCTCGCCTTCGATAGCAGATCGAACTAGAGATAGAACTTCACTTGCCTTGTGAGTCGGTTCCACGTAGATGGTGCTCATCACTTACCCCCTACTCTGTCACCAAAAACGGATTAAACCGCGTAACGTCGCCAAAAGATGTAGCTGATGGGAAAGATGATGACAGCGGCCGGCAGCACACGGCAACGACAAGCACGAACCAAGAAAAGTATCTTGTGTGGCTAGGGATTATCTGCTGTTGCTGTGACATCTTTGCTCCTTTTCCTTACACAAAAAACGCGCCAAGACAGGGGCAAGGCCCTTTGGCGCGTCAGTCGTCAGATGGATTCAGAGTTCACTGGATGGCAGCCTGCCACAGCCCATCCTCCGTATCGAACCAGGAGACCGTCAGTTGTTTTTGCCCCCTATAACCTGACACAAGCATACCACACCAGACGCAGGATGTCAACTCCCAAAGATGGTCAAAATTCAGGGTTATTCCCAGCCGTATCGCCGTGGAACAGGCGATGCTTGGTTTGACAGAGCGAGTCAGCACTGGCTCTTCCAGGCTAGTGCGTCTTCTGCCCGCATGGCTGCAAACCTGGCCATATCTCAGGGCCGGAGCCCCTCGCGGAATCCCGGCCCCACAAGGGGCCGTTGTTCATTTGAGGCGGGCAAAAACCGCCCCTGGACTCATCAGGCAAAGGGGCCGAGGAGTTTTCTGGCGACGTTCACCGATTCGGTCATTTTAGGGATTCTCATCAGCGCATTCTTCTACCATAATCTTGGCCACCTTTCGTCGCAAATCGGGCACATCCTGGGTGGCCGTGACCCACACGATAGTCCAGCTCACGGCAAAGTACTCATGCACGGCGATGTTGCGAAACCCAACGATGTCGGTCCATTCGATCTCCGGATGCCGTTCCCGGAATTCCATTGGCAATCGCGCGGCCGCCTCGCCAATCACGATCAGTTTTTGAAGCACGGCGCTCTGGCGCAGCTCATCGTCGAAAAAGTCTCCACGCTGAGTCCCTTCGACAAAGCGCTGAATGGCATCCGCCGCTTCCACAATATCCGTAAGATAAAGCTCTTCAGGCCGCATAGACTACCTCTGCGCTGGATAGAACAGCCTCTCGAATCTTGGGCTTCAGTCCCTCTCGCGGCACCAGGTCTACCGGGCGGCCCAAGAGTTCAGCAAGCTCCCGCCGCATCCGGCTTAAGGTGATAAAGCCTATCTGTGCCGCCGGTTCAAACTCTACCAGCACGTCCACGTCGCTGTCCGGTCGAAAGTCTGTCCGCAAGGCCGAACCAAAGAGGGAGAGCTTCCGAATCTGATTGCGGTGACAAAAGTCGGCAATTTTGTCTTTGGGGATTGTGATCTGCAGTTCAGCCATCTTGCTACCCTCCAAAGCCCACTGCATTGCACAGGGCTTACATCACTTACCTCCTACTCTATCACCAAAAACGGATTAAACCGCCATGAGCCTTGCCCTGAACAAACAGGCAAAGGGGCTGAGGCAAAAGACGCTACGCATCTTCCACGTGGCCTAGAAAGCGTACGAAGGGAAGGATCTCCAGACGGCGGACCAGTCGCTCATCGGCGGTGATAAAGGTCGCTTCCAACGTCTCGGCCAGGGCAGCAAAGGTAGCGTCATAGACTGTCGTCTCGTGCCCACGGGCGATCTCTACTGCACGGCGCATCGCCACACTGGACGGCAGGAGCCATTCCAATCTCATGTCAAACAGGCTCTGCACCGCATCCTGCACCTGGCCGGTGGTCAGGTCTCCCTTGTAGCGCAACACGTTGGTCAGTTCGTAGGCCAACAACGATGGCACCGTGATCTCAATCTGTCCGTCCAGGTAGGCTTTGCGCAGCGCCAGTGACTGGTCGGCCAGCACCTCTCCCTGGCGGAACCACTTGATGACCACCGATGTATCCAGCACAACAGACCCGTCCATTAACGGGCCTCCCGCCAGCGACGGACGTCGGCGGCACTATCCTCACCGTTTCCGGGAGCCAACCGGGCCAGGATGTCCTGGGTCGCGACCGCCGATCGCACGCGGGGATCGTCGCCGGGCTTCCTTCCGCCCCGTCGCAACTTGATGTAGAGGCGCATCGCTTCGCGCAGCAGTTCACTCCGGCTACGATGCTCCTCGCTGGCAATGCGATCCACTTCAGCCAGGAACTCGCTGGGAAAAGAAACCATCACTTTGGTCGCCATCTGTCACCTCTCAGCAGGATTGTGGTATTGCCATATTATAGCCAGATTATATCCTCTGTCAATACCGGCCAGGGCAATCGCATTTGCATCGGGAGTCAGCCGCAACACTGGAAAGGACAGGATTAACAGGATTTACAGGATGATTTGTCGATAAAATTTTGTCAATCCTGTCTATAATTCTGCTCATCGAAGGACAAATGCAATCGCCCTAGCGCAAGGGGCACACTAG
>CAYNKW010000145.1:0-10203 GCA_964397845.1 uncultured Anaerolineae bacterium | reverse complement strand
CGCCTTGTCCTGGAGAATCTGCGCCACCTGGGGTACCGGGGAACTGTATACGCTGTCCACCCGAACTACAAAAAAGTCTTGGGCTACTCCTGCTACCCTGACCTAAAGTCGCTGCCTGGGCCGGTGGACTCGGTGGCGGTATTACTGGCCGCTGAGAAAGTACTATCCACATTGGAGACAGCAGTAGAGACTGGTGCCCAGGCCGCTTGGGTACTTGCCAGCGGCTTTGCTGAAGCTGGACCGGAAGGAGAAGCTCGTCAGGCCGACCTGGCTCGCTTCGCCGAGGAGACGGGCTTGATGGTTTGTGGGCCTAACTGCATTGGCGTGACCAACCTGGTGGACCGGGTGGCAACCTACAGCGCGGCCTTGAGCCCGGCTACCCAGGCCGGTGGCGTCTCGGCGGTCGTGCAGAGCGGGGCCATCTGCCTGGGGCTGGCCAACGCGGCCCGCTTCGGCTTCCGCTACCTCATCTCCAGCGGCAACGAGGCCGTGCTGGACAGCGCAGACTATATCGGCTACCTGACCAATGACCCACATACCCAGGTCATCATCGCTTTTCTAGAAGGGATACGCAACCCTCAAAAGCTCGTGGCCGCAGCCCAGGCTGCTGCAGAGGCCAGCAAGCCCATCCTTCTGGTGAAGGTAGGGCGCTCGGAGACTGCCCGCCGCGCGGTCCAAGCCCACACCGGCAGCCTGGCCGGGTGCGACGCAGTATTTGATGCCGTTCTCCGTCAACTGGGTGTGATGCGGCTGGACACGTTGGACGAGTTGGTGGAAGCGGCGGAACTGTTCCTCACCTGCCCTCTGCCCGTGGGTGAGGGAGTGGGACTCCTCAGCCTGTCTGGAGGTCATATTGGGCTGGTAGCAGATCTGGCCCAGGACCTGGGACTGAGGTTCCCGGCTTTCTCGGCAGAGGCCCAGCAAGCATTGACCGACATCCTGCCAGCCTACAGCCCTATCGCCAACCCGTTGGATGCCTGGGGCAGTGGCGACCTGGAGAGGACCTATCCGGCGTGTGTGAAAGTGGTCTCCCGGCAAAAAGACATCCACCTGCTAGCCGTGAGTCGTGACACGCCCCCGCAGGTCGCCTCCCGCGAGGTGGGACAGTCACTGTCCGTGGCGAAAGCAGCGGTGCAGGCTGCCCAGGAGACGGGTAAGCCGGTGCTCGTGTTCTCCAACCTCTCTACCACCTTCCAACAAGAAGTGAAGCAAGTGCTGGATGAGGGTGGTGTCCCATACCTGCAGGGGACACGTGAGACCCTGCGAGCTATCCAGACCTTTGTGCGTTATGCCAGTTTTCGCCGCCGCATGGGAAAGCAAACGTCTGCTGGTTGCCCTTCGCCGGCCGACCTGCCTGACTGGCGAAGGAGACTGCAGGGGATGCGGGGATCCCTCTCGGAGGTAGAAGGACGGCGCCTGCTGGCTGCCTACGGCATCCCCGGTCCAAGGGAGACAGTGATAGCCACGGCGGAAGAGGCGGTCGAAGCGGCTCACTGCATTGGCTACCCGCTGGTTCTCAAGATCCTCTCTCCTGACATCCAGCACAAGACAGAGATCGGTGGCGTACGGGTTGGCCTGGAGGATGAGATGGCCGTCATCACAGCTTTCCGCGAGGTGATGGCAGCAGCCCGTCTGCACAATCCCCAGGCGCGGTTGGAGGGAGCGGTCGTCCAGGAAATGATCCTCGCCGATGCAGTGGAGGTAATTCTGGGAATGCTGCAGGATCCAGACTTTGGCCCGGTGATAGTCTTTGGCTCAGGCGGGATTCTGGTAGAACTCTTGAGAGATTCCTCCCTGCGCCTACCGCCCCTGAGTCACAAAGAGGCTTTGGAGATGATCCACGAGACTCAAGGGAGACGTCTGCTGCAGGGATTCCGGGGACGGCCACCGGCCGATATAGACGCTCTGGCAGACGCTCTGGTGCGCGTCTCCCAACTGGCAGTAGACCTGGGAGACCTGGTCGCCGCGTTGGAGATCAATCCGCTGATGGTGCTGCCAAGAGGACAGGGGGTGTGCGCGGTAGACGCTCTGGTGGAACTCGCACCCTGAGGCTGGGTAGAGCCTTCTATTTCATTGCTTCTCGTAAGGTTTTCCGATGGCTCGCAGCGGAATGGCACGACCGATCGCCCCGGCCAGAATGACGACGGTCAGAATGTAGGGCACCATTTGCAGGAACTCGGGTGGGATGCCCACCTGCAGCACGTTCTGCATCTTGTCCTGGACCGCGTCGGCAAAGCCAAAGATCAGCGCCGCCTGCTGCCTTACTGCTTCTCATATGGCTGGCCATCGGCGGCGGGCATCCTGGCACGCCCGACGATGCCGGCCAGGACGACCATCGTCGCCAGATATGGCGCCATCCCGAGCAGGTCGGGCGCGATGCCCACCTGCAGGATGGCGAGCTTTCCTTGCCAAGAGTCAAAGAAGCCAAAGATCAGCGCCCCCAGCAACGCCCCCGCCGGATTCCAGTTTCCAAAGATCATCGCTGCCAGGCCGAGAAATCCTTTACCGGCTGTCATCCCTTCGTTGAAGCGCCCCGCAGCGCCGATGCTCATGTAAGCACCCGCCAGTCCAGCAATTGCCCCGCTGACAAGCACGCTGATATAGCGTGTCCTGAACACATTGATCCCCAGCGTATCCGCAGCCGTAGGGTGCTCTCCCACAGCCCGGATGCGCAAGCCCCATCTGGTGTAGTACATGATGATATGCGTCACTGCTAGCAGTAAGAACAAGGTGTAGATGATGGGGCTCTGATTGAAAAAAAGTGGCCCAAGGACGGGGATTTTCCACAGGACCGGAATGCTGGCCGCGCTGATTGCCGGCCCTGGCTGGTTCAGCCCGGGGTAGATGTTGAGAACGGCGCGCTGCAAGTAGCTGGTGAGGCCGAGCGCCAGGATGATAATCCCCGTTCCGCTGACGATCTGGTCTACCTTGAAGCGGATGGAAAGCACCGCGTGCACAAGCGCAAGAAGCATCCCGCCCAGAACTCCCGCCAGCACGCCTACGAAGGGGTTGTCACTGACGCTGGCAAAAACGACAGAGGTGAACGCCCCTGCCAGCATCATGCCCTCAATACCGATGTTGACCACACCGGATCGCTCGCTCCAGATGCCGCTGAGCGCGGCCAGCGCAATCGGCGTGGCCCGCACCAGGCTGCTGACCAGCATGCCGGTGAGGTTGATGGACTTGCCCCGGCTGGCCCACACGAGAAAGGCAGCGATGCCAACGGCAGCTACGAGGGCAATCACCAGGTTGAGGCGCTTGAACACCCTGGCTACCTGCCAGCCACCAGCAAAGGCCACCAACGCCCCGAGTGCATAGAGCGACAGCGAGGTGGGGACGACCAGGTCAGGTGCCACGATGCTCACGCCCCCCCGGTGGCTGGTGAGGGCAAAGGTGGATTGCTGACCTGCTGTCCCTCGTGGTAGCAGGAAAAGGACCAGGGCCGCAATCAACAGAAACAGCACACCGACGGCGACGTCTCTGCGGCTTCGACCTGTTTTGGGAACCTGCACCTGAGTAGATTGCACCATTGTTTTCCCTTTCCCTATGAACCCCAGCCCGGCACGGCCAATCCTTCCTCTTTGCGTGCAGCTTTCAGCCGATACAAGCCACGTATGATCTCTGGAGCTGCGACAAAGATAATGACCATGCCCTGGACGACACGGATGAGCTCCACCGGGACGCCCGCCACAGATTGCATGCGCGCTGCACCCCCGCGCAGGAATCCGAACAGCAGGGAGGATAGCACCACCCCCACCGGATGGCTATTGCCCAAGAGTGCCAGCGCGATGGAGTCGAAACCGTAGCCGGTCGAAAAGGCCCGCACCAGCCGGTGATCCAGGCCAAGCACCTGGTTCGCTCCGGCCAATCCCGCCAATGCCCCGCTGAGCGCCATGGTCAAAACGGTCGTGCGGGTGATACGCACGCCTGCGTAACGAGCCGCGTTGGGATTTGCGCCTACCATGCGGATTTCAAAGCCGTGCGTCGTCTTCCACAGGAACCAATAGACCAGGGCTGCCACGGCCAATGCCAGAAAGAAACCCGCGTGCAGGCGCATTGGTCGTGGGAACAGGGCCGGGAGATACGAACTAGGTTTGATCTCCGGCGTGATGGGCAGCCCATCAGGACGAGTCATTGGTCCACCTTGCAAAAGATAGTCGGTCAACCGGAAGGCAACGTAATTCATCATGATGGTATTGATGACCTCGTGGGCCCCGGTACGTGCTTTGAGGAAGCCAGGGATGGCTCCCCAGATCGCGCCGGCCACTATGCCGGCCAGCAAGGCGAGCGGCAGGTGGATATACCAGGGCAAGCCAGAGATCGAGTAGCCCACGTAGGCTGAAGCCAAACCGCCTACGAAGAGTTGACCTTCGGCGCCGATGTTGAACAAACCGCCTCGGAAGCCGAGCGCCACGGCCAGGCCGGCAAAAATGTAGGGCGTCGAGATCACCAGGCTCTCGGCGAATGGCCGCAGCGCTTCGAGCAGTTCTCTGGACTCCCCGCTACTGCGCAATGTGCCAATGGCCTGGATAATCCGTGCCGGGCTGCCAAAAGCTCCCTCGAACAGGGCAACGTAGGCGTCTCTGACCGTCAGCCAGGTGATAGAGAGTGCACCCAGTGGATTTGAGAGGATGTTTCCCCAGGCCGCCCTGACATCGGCGTTGGATACGGCGATGATGAACGCCCCGATGACCAAGGCCGTAAACACCGCCAGAATCGGCACCAGCAGCGACTGCAGCACACCCTTCCTGACCAGGATCAGGCGGAGGCCAGTGCGCTCGGATTCAACCGAGGACTCGGTTGTTTTGGGTGATTCTTGGGATGATTCCCTCTTTTCATTCAACGCAGCCTCCTACTTCTCAGGTCGAGTTGGCGAGACCGTCCCGTGCCTACGCGGCAACCTGAGCTGGGGCTTCTTCCTTGATGCCCGCCATGAGCAACCCCAACCTCTCCTTGGTCGCCTCCTCGGCTGGCACGATGGCCAGGATTTGCCCCTTGTACATTACGGCAATCCGATCGGAGAGACTCATGATTTCGTCCAGTTCAGGCGAGACCAAAAGCACGGCGCATCCCTCGTCTCGCTTCTCGACGATGCGCCTGTGGATGTACTCAATCGAACCCACATCCAGGCCACGCGTTGGCTGGGAAGCGATCAGCAGCTTGATGGGCCGCGAGAACTCACGTGCGACGATAACCTTCTGTTGATTGCCCCCCGAAAGGTTGGATGCCGGGACAAATACGCTGGGGGCGCGCACATCGAACAGCTCTACTCGCTCTTTGGCTGCCTTCTCAATCTCGTCTTGCTGTAAGATGATGCCCTTGGCAAACGGCGGAACGTAGTACGTATTCATCACCAGGTTGTCTTCTACGGGGAATGACAAGACCAGACCATCTCGTTGTCGGTCTTCGGGAACGTGCGCCGTTCCGGCTTCGGCGATCGCTCGCGGCGTGGCATGGCTCGTATCCTGGCCCTGGATGGTCACCTTGCCGCTTTCGACGTGTCGTAAGCCTGTCAGTGCTTCAACCAACTGGGTCTGGCCGTTGCCCTGAACACCGGCAATCCCCAGAACCTCACCTGCACGTACCTGGAGTGAGACGCCGTCCACAGCCACCGCGCCACGGTCGTCCAGCACGCGCAGGTCCTGGACATCCAGCGTGACCTCGCCTGGCTCGACCGGCTTCTTGTTCACGGTCAGGATGACCCCACGGCCCACCATCATCTTTGCCAGTTCCGCCTCTGTGGTCTCCTCAGGCGTTGTGCTCCCAACGACTCGCCCGTCCCGCAGTACAGTGATGCGGTCGGCGATGGCAAGCACCTCTTTGAGCTTGTGCGTGATGAAAATTACCGACTTGCCCTGGGCGATCAGAGAGCGGACAACTTTGAAGAGTTCCCCTGCCTCTTGAGGGGTAAGCACGGACGTAGGCTCGTCGAGGATGAGAATGTCGGCCTCGCGGTAAAGGATTTTGATGATCTCCACACGCTGCTGGACGCCAACGGGGAGATCGTCAACCAGCGCATCCGGATCTGCCTCCAGCCCAAAGCGGGACGATATCTCGCGGATACGTGCTGCGGCTGCGTTCCGATCGAGGAACTGGCCTGCCCTGACCGGCTCAATGCCCAACATCACGTTCTCCGTCACCGTGAACACAGGCACCAGCATAAAGTGCTGGTGTACCATGCCAATTCCCTGGCGGATGGCGTCATTGGGGTCGCGGATGTCGGCCCTTTGCCCAGCTATGTATATTTCGCCCTCGTCGGGTGTGTAGAGGCCATAGAGGATGTTCATGAGGGTGGTCTTGCCCGCGCCGTTCTCACCCAGCAGGGCCAGAATCTCACCTTCGTTGAGGGTCAGGTCAATGTGGTCGTTTGCCAGGACACCGGGGAAAGCTTTGGTAACACCACGCAACTCCAGGATTGAGGGCATATGTACTCGCTCCTTGATGGTTTGTCCCGCTGTGGTAGGTTGCAGTGCTAGATAGCGGGATTGCACCAGGCGGTGCCAGGATGCTTTCCTGGCACCGCCTGGCTTGCATGCTATATCCCAAACAGCGCCGGACGGCTAGTACAAGCCAGCAGGGCACAGATCGGGGTAGGAGATGCAGCCTGTGTCGCTGATCTCGCCCGAGATGATCTTGGCTTTTAGATCTTCGATCTCGGCCTTCAGATCGTCCGGAATGGCGTCTTCCAGATCGTGGTACGGAGCGATGCCCACGCCGTCGTTCTTCAGATCGCCGATGTAGGTGCCACAACCATCAAAGCGGCCTTCCATAGTGGCCTCGATCACGTCGTAGCACGAGCTGTCCATCTTTTTCATCACGCTGGTCAGCAGCACGTCTCTGGCCTCGGGCAACAGGTAGTAGCCGTCCACGTCCACCCAGATGCCCCATCCACCACGCTCGCGGGCGACGTCGAAGCCGGGCGAGCCGATCAGACCACCGACGGGGATAAAGATGTCCGCTCCCTCGTCGAACAGAGACTCGGTTGCTTCTTTGCCCTTGGTCAGGTCAATAAAGTCGCCGGTGAAGAGCCCCTCGCCGGTCTCGTTATCCCAGCCGATGAGTTCGACGTTCGTGCCGTGCACTGCGTTGTAGTGCTCTATGCCAGCCTGGAAGCCGACGCCAAAGATCGTCACTGTGGGGATCTTGGCCCCACCAAAGTAGCCAATCTTGCCCGTCTTGGTCATCCCTGCCGCCAGATAGCCGGCCAGGAAGGCGGCCTGGTCTGTCTTGAAGACCTGCCCCATTACGTTGGGGATGCACTCACTGTGACCCACCACACCTTCCGGTACGCCGAACGGATCGGGGTAGGCATAGTCCACGATGGTGAAATTCAGGTCTGGGTATTGGGCCGCCACCTTGGCCAAGTCACCTCCCAGGAAGAACCCAGAGGCAAAGACCAGGTCGTAGCCCTGACTGGCGAACTCGGTCAGGTTGGGCTCGTACTGGGTTGCCTCGTCGGACTGGATGAACTGTGCCGCAATGCCAAAGTCCGTTACCGCGCGCTGGATACCTTGCCACTGGTTGGTGTTGAAGCTCTTGTCGTCAATGCCGCCGGTGTCGGTGACATAGCCCACCCTGAAACCCCGCAGCATGGCGAGCATCTCTTCTGCCTCGTCGGCACTGGGAACAAGAAGCTTCTGACCGGGATAGATGAGGCTCTTGTCGTAGATGCGAGCGAATGTGTCATCCTCGCTGCTCTTCAAGTTGGTGGCCAGCAGGATGGCCCGGTACGCCACGCCGGTGCCAAAATACTTTTCCGCGATGTTCCACAGGTTGTCGTCGAGCTGAACCGTGTAGGTGGTTTCAGCCTGAGTGGGGGGGGCGGCGCTCAAGACCGCAGCAGGAGCGATGAGCAGACTGACCAACACCAATAAACTTATCAATGTCCACTTGCGCATGAGATTCCTCCTTTTTTCATCCCTGAAAATGCGAACAGATAGTGAAATCAACCCTGGAAAAACAAATCTTCGCCCTGACACCACCTCCTTTCTGAAAACCACAGAACGGCATCTGCTAAGGGTTGGCGTCTTTGACGCAACGAAACCCCAGGTCGTCGTTCGCCGACTCGGGCGGGCCGCCGTTGCGGTTGGCGGTGCGCAGGTCTCCAGCATCGTCGAACCAACCGCCGCCCCGGTGCACGCGGAACTTGTTAAAGTATTGAGAATAAAAAGAACTGCCAGGATACTTGTCGTACCAGTCAGCCGTCCACTCCCGCACGTTGCCCGCCATGTCCAGCACGCCAAAGGGACTGGCCCCAGCGCCAAAGCTGCCCACCGCCGTGGTGCCCCGGATGCCGCGTTCCCGGCCGTTGACCTTGGCCGGATCCCAATCGTTGCCCCAGGGATAGACGCGTCCATCGGTGCCCCGAGCGGCGAACTCCCACTCCGCTTCAGTGGGCAATCGCTTACCGGCCCAGGTGCAATAGGCGTCGGCATCATCCCAAGTCACACGGGATACCGGGTAATTGCCCTCGCCCAATTGAACTGCTAGAGCCTGATAGCCCGTCGCCTGCGTGAAAGCAGCGAACTCATCATTGGTTGTCTCGGTTATATCCATCCAAAACGGAGCCACGGTCACCGGGTGAGGAGGAGCCTCATCGGGGTCACCATCGTTGCCGCCCATCGTGAACTCGCCGCCGGGGATGAGAACCACCTCTTTATCCACCGGTCCCGCTGGCTCTGGGGCTGGGGTCAGGGTCGGGGTTGGAGTTGGAGTTAAAGTCGGCGGTGGCGTAGGCGTCGGCTGCTCAGTGGGCTGTCCCTCCTGTGCCGTGGGCCGGGCTGTGGATGTAGGCTGTGGAGTGGGTGTCGGTTGAGGTGTGGGTGTCGGTTGAAGCGTGGAGGTAGGTCGTGGTGTGGGCGTAGGTGGAGGAGGAACCGGCGTGCTCGTGGGAAGGATTTCCATGACCAGCGTGCCGATAGGCGTCGCTTCACCCTCTGGCGTAACGGATGTGGCTGTGGTAGTCTTTTTGGGAGCAGAAGTTGTCGCTGCCGAACTGCAAGCGACGATCAGACACAACAACATCACCAATTGTACCCACAATTCTTTTTTCATCCTTACCTCCCCTTCAAAGTTGGAACGTTGTAATTATAACCTAAACTTGTCTATTTCGCAAGCCAAGCTCTTTCATATTTCATAGCAACCCAAAGCGGGGAGACGGGGAAACTCTTGCGAAGGTTAGGTGATAGATGATAGCACGAAACGTGAAAAAAATCAATCCTATAGATCACCCAGAGTCGTGACTTGCTAAAATGCTTGCATTGTGCTAGTATTGCTGTGTACAGAATTCTGTTCACCAAGAGAGCTCACAAAGCCCTACGCAAGATGCCCAGAGGCATCGCCCAGCGAATCCGTGATAGGTTGGACCGCATCGCGACTGACCCCTACGCGAAGCACCCCAACGTCACCAAGCTTCAGAATCGCCCAGGCTACCGATTGCGGGTTGGTAATTGGCGGATGATCTGTGAAATAGAGTGTGATGAGTGATTGAAGGCAAAAACCATGAAGAAGCGATTTCTTTTCCTAGCAGTCCTTATCTTTTCACTTGCGGGATGTCGTCAACCAATTGCACCCACAAATTCTGTCTTGGAAAGCACCATTGAACCTGGGCCAACGTTGGATGATGCACAGCCTCAAGTTGCACCCTCAAGCTCCGTTTCGGGGAGTACCGTTGAACCCGGGTCAACGGTGGATGATGCACAGTATCAAGTTACACCTTCAAGTTCTGTTTCGGAAGGGGCTGTGGGCAAGTTAATGTGAGCTGCGCGCGCCCAATTTCTATCCGACCCGGACGCACAGTGTCACATTAGGTTCAGCGCCCGAAACGGAGGAGCGAAGTGAACTATACAGAGGACACCATCGTAGGTGAATGGGCCACCGTGAAAGCCCTTCGTCCCTAGGCCGAAGGACCAGGGGCTCCGCCACCGCCCGAGTTGCAGCCAGCCACCGTCGATCCCGTTGATGGGATGTCGGCTGGGAATGCGTATGCTGAGCAGTACACGAGCTGGCATCTGGCGAATGGGCCTGGTACGCGACGCCAAATGACCTTGACTCGAATCAGTCTAATCAGGTTTTGAGAGGGCGTCCAGTCTGCCACCGGTTTCCTGGGCCCTGAGGGAGATGATCAAGACACATTCGCAGGAGGGCCAAGTTGCCAGCAGAGCACAGAGACCCGGCAAGTAGGTACGTCGAACGCGCTTACGA
>CAYNKW010000144.1:4291-10217 GCA_964397845.1 uncultured Anaerolineae bacterium | reverse complement strand
ACGCCCACGCCCACAGAAGCATGTGACGTAAGCTGTCAGACCAACCCGGGTGGTAGCTGTGCCTGGTGGTCGGTTGGCCTTAGTTGTGAGTCGGGAAGCTTCAATCAAAGCGAGAATTGCAAGTATGAGATTGACCCCGAACTGGGGTTCACCGTCGCCCGTTGCGACGTCACGCGGAGCTATAGCGTGTCTGGACGTACCTACAATATGACGGTCAGATACTGGCTGTCTTCCCACTGTTGTCTCATAGTGGATGTCTGGGGTGGCGTGTTTGGCAGTGACGTTCAGCGCTGCCAGAATTACTAGGCAGGTATCCAAAAGTCTTTTCCGGTCTCACGACGCCTGGATCGCCCCGAATAGGCCCAAAAGCTCCCTTGGGCCTCAGTTGGGTCGACAACCACTCGCCGGCACCCGGAAAGAACTCTTGCACAGTGAGGCCTGCGCGTTACGGAAAACGCGGCTACCTCAATGCCCTCGCGCTCATTTCACTGTCGTCCCGATTTATCTGGCACATCGCATCGCGCTTTTCATTGACAGAAGGGAAGGGGTATGGTATAATATGATGTGAGGGGAGAAGAGGCTGTCCTGTGGGGGGAGAGTCCTTCATCGCCCGAGGTGTCGTTGCAAAAGGTGGCTCGAGGCCACGTTGCAAGTTGAGGCGGGCAATGAAGCAGACAAGTGGTGTGTTTGTGGCTCAAGTTTGTGAAAAGCCTTCGCTGTGGCGACGGGCGTGTCGCGATGGGCGGAGGCTTTTTGTGTCAAGACAGTATCGAGTTTGTCCCGGAGTCGCTGGCCCCGGGTCGGTTCCAGAGCCTCCTCCTGCGAGCACTACCGAGTTAAGTGTGCATTTGCCCCTTGTGCTGAAAAGCTATCCCGCGGACTGACTGATAACCCACCCCTCTCGTCGGCATCATCGGTCCAGCCAACACCCAAATCTGCTCCTGCGCCATCCACGACCCCCCAAGCAACTGTCCCGACTGCCGGTTTTCCATGTCTCGCAACACCCAGAAGACGCAGGCGGCGCGGGGAGCGTGGTAATCAGAGATGTGGTCATGGTTCCCCTTATCACTCCTTGAGAAGGAGAGAAGGATCGAAACAATGCCAACTTTAAGACGTTCTATCTGCAGGCTGTCTATCGCTGTGATGCTAGGGTTGGGCCTGACAGCCGTCGTGCTGTTGGGGTTTCTGCTAACAAAAGTGGAGTCTTCGGTCACAGCCTGTCCCCCTTCCAGCCAGGCAGCGGCAGGATCTCCCACAGGCATCATCACGGCCGTCGGCCGTCATCTGGAGCGGGACGGCGTTCCCTTTGAGGTGCGGGGGGTGAACTACTATCCCAAGGACTATGCCTGGCACCGGTTCTGGCTCAGCTACACGGCGGCTACAACTCAAATCTCCACCGAGTTGGACCTGGCCAAGGCGCTGGGGGGCAATGCCGTGCGCATCTTTGTGCCCTATGAGCTTTTTGGCGGCTCGGATCAGGCCGCTCCATATCTTGGCCATCTGGCGGACTTTGTCGATCGACTGCGAGTGCGAGACATGGTCGCCATCGTCACCTTCTTTGATTTCTATGCCAGCGTCTCCTCGACCCCTTACTCAACGACCGACTATCTCACCAACACCCACCACATCAGTGCCGTGGTCAACACGCTCGGCACGACCAACACCGCCATCTTGGCCTGGGACATTAAAAATGAGCTCGACCGGGACTACGCTCACTTTGATGAGGACGAGGTCAAAGCCTGGGCGACCGAGATGATCAGCTATACCCGGGGGCTGGATGCCAACCACCTGGTCACCATCGGCTTTTATGGTGCAGTCAGCGGCACACTCTGCTACGACCCGGCCGTCACGGATACGCTGGTGTACAGCCCGGCCATCGCCGCCGAGTTCGCCCCGCTTGTGGATTTCGTGAGCATGCACTACTTTCTATCGGAGCGATGCTTCGAGAGCGACCTGCAGGCACTTCAATCCCGGATCGGCGATAAGCCGATCGTGCTGGAAGAGTTCGGCCTGCACACCTTGATCTCCCCCGACGACCCGCATACTGAGACCGAACAGGCTGCCTACTACAATACACTACTCTCACTCAGCGAGGCCCACGGCGTGGCCGGTTACCTCTTTTGGACCCTGACCGACTTTTCTTACATCCTGCCTGACTCGCAGGAGTCGCACTACTGCCAGGGGATTCTGCGCAACAGCAACGTTACTGTGTGCCAGGTGACGAGCACCCGCGACTATACCAGGAAGCCCGGCGCCGATACGGTTTGTCGTCACTATGACGATCGCGTGGCCTACCTGGACCTGTTTGACTCCTGGGTCGTTTCAGACACCGACGAAGCTCCGGCCGGCTGGTCCGACAACTGGCGCGATGGTGGGGCGCTGTTGCGAGGATACAACCTCTCCAACACTCTATGCAGCCAACACCAGGGCAAAGTCGCCTTTGCCAAATTCGTGACCAACGCCACCTCGATAACGGGCTTGGCGGCCTCTCCAGTGCTGACGAACGTCAACGTGGACCGCTATCCAATCCTGGCGGGCCAGATATATAGCTACAGCATTCGCGACCGCCAGTACGGCAGCGATGCAATACTGTACCTGGGTGTCCAGGAAGGATCCCAGATTACCCGCTTGCTAACTATCACCCCGGGCAGCCCTGTCCCCAACCCCTTCAGGATTGACCTGCGCCGGTCCCCTACCGTTTGGAGCGGAACCCATAACTTTACGATTACCTTCGAACTGGTCCCCGAGGGCCTGGATGACGGCTACTCGGCAGCTTACGAGTTCGATTGGATTGCCCTCGAGAGCGCTGTCTGCGACACACTGACCAATCCCCTCGCCATCTCGTTAGACATCCGTGACACCTTTGGCCCCCGGCTGTTACAACCTGGCGGATACAGCCGCTACGATTTCCACCGTGGCCTGGACTGGCAGGCCGACGAGTACGTCCCGGTCCACGCCGTGACCACGGGAACCGTGCGATCCTTCAGAGACGACTGGGCATCCGGCATTGGTAGCGGCAATTTCGTGCACCTGACTCACCAGGACGTCGGGGGCAACGACTACGAGACGCGCTACAATCACCTTGCAGCAGTCCATTGTGCGATCACGAACGGACTCCAGGTCCTCCCTGGGCAGCTCATCGGCTGGGTAGGCCACACGGGGGCACACTATGATCATCTTCACTTCGAGGTGCGCCAGGGCCAGGGATTGACCGTCACGCAGCGGGCGGCCATCCATCCGCTGAGTACATCGTTCCTGCCGTGGGCCAACGACGGGCCTCCAACTGTCACTCTGCTTGGCGTCTATACCGATGCGACTGGTCTGACCGCGCTGGTCGAGGTGACCAGTCCCTACACGCAGCCGGACGTGACAACCGTGAGCGTGACGGTGTCCGGCGCTGTCACCGGCAGCCGGACCATTGACTACGTTGACCTCAACGCCAACACCGCCGTCGTCGCTGATCTGGACGATCCCCTGGTGAACGACGTGTGCATCATTCCCGCCGATCTGAACGCAGCGAACGACTATCTCGTGACGATGGCCTTCCGCCGGCTCGGCTACAGCCTGCCGGCCACAGTGACGGCCCGGGCAACCGACGTGGATGGCTGGTACGCGACCGATACCGCCAACCTGACCGGCGGCCTGGAAGTGACGCCGTCCGAGCAAATCGCCAGGGGCGTACCGGGCCAGACGGTGACCTTTGTCTACACCTTGACCAATCGCACCGGCGTTAGTGACACCTTTACGCCGGCCCACCTATCGGCGCAGGGCTGGCCGGCGGTCGTGACTCCAGTATCACTTACGTTGGACAATGGGCAGTCCAGGACGATCACAGTTAGCGTGACACTGAACACGGCCACCTTCGGCCCACCGGACTGCGGCTTGCTGGTCGCAGAGGCGCACAGTGGCACGCGGCGGGTCACTGCTGGCTTTTTCCGCATCTATCGGGACGCTTACGTCAGCACTGAAACCGGCAGCGACGTTCCCGGGTGTGGAAGTATGATCACGCCGTGTGCCACAATCGGCTACGCCATCAGCCAGACGGACGCCGGTGGAACCATTCACGTGGCACAAGGCATCTACACCGAGAACCTGACGCTGACAAAGACGATTGACCTGCTGGGCGGCTATACTTCGGACTGGGTCACTCGTTCCCTGGTGGCATCCTCGACGACTGTTGATGGCAATTACAACGGTGCCGTACTGGTGATAGACGGAGACTATGGCCCTCTCATAGAAGGTTTTACTTTCGTCAATGGGCATCTCCACGGCCACGCGGGTGGTGGCGTGCGTCTCGTCGGTGGAGCGGCGCCCACGCTACATTCTAACTGGATCCTGAGCAACACGGCCGATTTGAGCGGTGGCGGCATCTATGTCGGCCCATATGGGACGCTACCGCCAACGATTATCAGCAACACCATCGCTGGCAACACGTCGGCTAGTTCATCCGGCGGTGGGGGTGGCATCTATGTAAAAGACCGGCCCGCCCTGATCCAGGGCAATGTCATCAGTGACAATCAGGCAACGGCCAACGACGGCGGCGGCATCTACCTCACCGGCAACACCACGGCTCAAGTACTTGGCAATCACATCCTGGACAACGAGGCAAATGACGACGGTGGCGGCGTGATGGTCAGGAGCAGCGGCGTCTATCTCGCCAACAACGTTATCCGATACAACACCGCCGGTGACGATGGCAACGGGATCGCCGTCTTTAACTCCAGCGCTCCGCGTATTTACAACAACACGCTGGTGGCCAACCATCCGGAAAGCGGGGCAGGTCTATACATCGCCACAGACTCTACACCGACGGTCATCAACAACATCGTTGCCACCCATGAGGTAGGTGTTCATTGCAGTAGCCCGGTTACTGTCTCCTTCAGCGTGCTTAGCAATACCATAGATATTGATGGCTGCATTGATTCCCACAACATCCGTGCTGATCCTCGCCTGAGCGACGAGGTTCACCTGGCACCTGACTCGCCGGCAATTGATGCGGGTACGAACGTCGGTGTGAATGACGACATTGACGGCGAATCACGACCGGTTGGTGATGATTACGACATTGGCGCCGATGAGTTTCCAGCCGCATTGACAGTGACCAAACAGGCCAGCCCCAACCCGGTGGCGGCCGGGGCACAACTGACCTACACCCTCCGCGTCACCAACACCGGCAACGTGACCCTCACCGCCATCATTACCGACACCCTGCCCAACCGCGTCACCCACGTCACCGCCACCGATGTGCTCACCTGGGCGCCGACCATCACCGCCCCTGGTGGCATCTGGATGAAGCAGTTCTCCGTCACCGTCGCGATGGGCTATAGCGGGACACTGACCAACGAGGTGCGGGTCACGACCACCGAAGGTGCAACCGGTGTCTACACTGAGACCTCTATCGCCCTCGTGCCACATTTAACCGTGACCAAGCAGGCTGAACCTGAACCGGTGGTGGCCGGTGCACGACTGACCTACACCCTCACCGTCACCAACAGCGGCGCGATCACCGCCACCAACGTCGTCGTCACCGACACCGTACCGGCCGGGACGATCACATGGGAAATCCCCACAGTGAGTCCCAGTGACGGTACGGCTCAGGTCACCTTTGTCGTCACTACCTGCCAGTCTATCACCAACGACTCCTACAGAGTCGTGACCAGTTCTCAGGGCATCACCAGCGGTTTGGGAGCGCCAGTGACGACGATGATTACAACACCTACCATCGCTATTTCTTTCTCTCCCGCCTCCATCTGTAGAGGTCCAAAACAGCCGATCACTTTTACCGGTACCAGCACGACAAACGGCGACCCCACTTTTGCCTGGGGCTGGGACTTTGGCGATAACAGGCACATCGTTATCTCGTCCACGGCCACGGTCTCTCATAGTTACATCACGACCGGCACGTACACCGTCACGCTGACAGTAA
>CAYNKW010000144.1:0-4191 GCA_964397845.1 uncultured Anaerolineae bacterium | reverse complement strand
GGGGGAGAGATTGAGCATACCGGGGCAGGCATGGAGATCAAAGGCAGGGGGATGGTGAAAGGGAGCGGACACACTCGAGAGAGGGAAAGAGGTTACGATCACGCACGACTGGAGCGCCGACGATGGATTTTGCGCTGGGTGGCCGGCAACATCGGTTTCCGCTTCGTAGTCAAGTTCGAGCGGGTAGAGGGTTTGGAGAACTTGTCTCCCCAGGGGCCAGCGATCCTGATGATCAACCACACTGCTTTCTTTGATCCGATGGTGGTGGCAGGCTGCCTGCCGCGCAACGTCGTCCCGCTGGCCAAAGAGGAAGGCTGTCGGCACCCCATCTGGGGTCCCGCGCTCAATCTGTGGGAGGTGATCCCGGTGAAGCGGGGGCAGGTCGACCGGCGAGCGTTGCGCAAGGCTCTCCAGGTGCTTGCCGCTGGCGAGGTGATCCTGCTGGCACCGGAGGGCACGCGGAACCCTAGCCTGCAGCAGGGCAAAGTGGGGGTGGCCTATCTGGGACACCGGAGCGGCGCTCCAATCATTCCGGTGGCGTTGGAAGGCACGGCGGGCTTCCCGACGATCAACCCGGCGCGGTGGCGCCAGCCGGGGGCGGTGGTGCGCCTGGGGCGGCCATTCCGGTTTCGGCCCTTTTCCGGCCGCCTGAGACGGGAGCGACTGCGGCAGATGACCGACGAGGCGATGTACGTCCTGGCGGCGATGCTACCTGAGGCCCGACGCGGGGTCTATGCCGACCTGAGCGCGGCCACCACGGAGACGATTGAATTTGTATAGTTGTAAAGGAGGTGAATCTCATGGACATCAAGCGCATCAGCATCATCTCGGCCGAGCCGAACATTCCGGTGGGCGGCAGTTACCACGATATTATGCCCGTGTTCGGGCCGCTCCTGATGGGCAGCATCCTCAAGAAGCATGGCTACGAGGTCAAGCTTTTCGAGGAACGTCTCTGGCCCATGGACTGGGACTATATCCTTGGCTCGGACGCAGTGGGCTTTTACGTCATGACCTGCACCGTCCGCCGGATTATAGAGCATTGCCGGCGCATCAGGGCCCACAATCCGCACATCCCCATCATCGTGGGTGGCACCCACCCCTCCGAGCTGCCCGAAGACACGCTCCGTTTCGCCGACTATGTTGTGCGCAAAGAGGGCGACGAGACGACGTTGGATCTGCTGGACGCGCTCCAGAGTGGACGCGATCTCAACACTGTAATGGGCCTGTCTTACAAACGAGATGGCAGAATCGTCCACACTCCCGACCGGCCTTTTGTCAAGGACATTGATGTCATACCGGATATGTCGATCATACATCGCTTCAAGAGCGATCCTCCCTGGAAGCTATGGCTGCGCGGCCGCAAGGTCCTGAATGTCATCCAGGCCAGCCGTGGCTGCCCCTTTGCCTGCTCGTTTTGCTACGGCATTCGCCAGCTTGGAATGGGTTATCGCACGCGGAGCATTGACAGCCTGGTCGAGGAGATCAAGTACCGCATCGAATACTCTGAAAGCACAAAGTTCCTCTTCGTAGACAATCACTTTGTTGCCAATCCCAGATTCACGCGCCAGCTTCTCACCCGTCTCAAGGAGGAAGGCATTCGTTTCGAGTGGTGTCTCGTCTTTACGCGCATCGAGGTGGCACGCCATAAAGACATCCTGCAACTCATGCAAGATGTGGGTATAACCAACCTGCAATTCGGTCTGGAGTCGTTCAATGACTCTAGCCTATCCGGCTACAACAAACAGCAGAGTCGCCAGGAGGTGATTGACGCGCTAAAAGTCATCAAAAAGTACGGTCTGCGCATCTCTGGCTCTTTCGTGCTGGGTACCGACGTTGACACGTTGGAGACGACCCGCGAGACGGTGGATCTGGCGTTAAAGTACGGGGTGCACAACTACATTGGGTTTTCGATCATGGAATATCCAAACATTTCGAATCCAGGTCTCATTCCCCGCAAGCGCATGATTATGCGCGACTATGATTACGGGAACGGCACCTTTGTTTTTCACTTTCCAAAGAATATGCGGCCCAGCGTTCTCCAGCGCGAGATGAATCGCGGCTTGCGTCGTTTCTACCTGCACAAGCTCTGGGAAGACCTCAGAGAGCTCAACTTCTATGAGTTGTACTACAAGACGACCCATCTCCCTCTCTACCTGCGCATGTCCAAATACTGGAACGAGTACGTCTCCTACCTCGAAAAAGTAGAGCAGGGTATGTACGATGAAGAGGATCATCTCATCGAAGAGAACCTCGGCGAGGAAGGCACCTTTCCTCCCGACTTTGTCAAAGCGTGGACTCCAGAGGTGCAGGCTAACGTTGTTCATCACGGCCCGGTACTCATTCCATCGAGACAGGTACGTGTGCCGGCCGATTACTCTCGGATAGAGCGCCAGGAGATTGCCGAACCCATCGCCTGAACGGCAACTATGAAAGGAGTGCGTGATGAAAATCCGACGTGTCAGTTTGATTGCTCCCAGGCCCACGGTGCCTTTAGGGGCCAGTCACTATCTGGCTATGTTGCTTTGGGGTCTGCCCCTCCTGGGTACGATCCTTAAACGGCACGGCTATGATGTCCGTGTCTTTTTTGAGATCGTCAAACCGATTGACTGGGACTTTGTCTACAGTTCTCAGGTGGTTGGATTCCAGACCCAGGCCTGTACCGCGCACCGTACCTTTGACTTTATCAAGCGCGTCAAGGCCAATAATGAGCGAGCGGTGACCGTGACTGGTGGGACGATCCCCACGGCCTTGCCGGAGGATATGCTGCGCCGTTGCGATTTTGTGGTGCGCCAGGAGGGAGATGAGACCCTGCCTGACCTGCTCGACGCCTTGCACACCGGACGTGACCTGCGTCAGGTCCCGGGAATCAGCTACAGGGTCGGTGAAAGCCGGGTCATTCACAACCCCGATCGGCCGATGGTGCAAGACATTGACACTATTCCCGATCTATCGCTGGTCCATGGGTGGCGTGAACTGAATCGTTGGAAGCTGCTACTCCGCGGGAGGCTACAGATGCAGATCGTACAGACATCGCGTGGCTGTCCCTTCAGTTGCTCGTTCTGTATCGTGCCCATGATGTTCAACCCCTGTACCTATCGGGTTAGAAGTATAGACAGCGTGGTCGAGGAGATCAAGGGCAAGATCGCCGACAGCAGTTGCCGCCGGTTCATGTTCGTCGACAACTGCTTTGGTGCCCACCGCCGCCACGCCAAGGCCCTGCTGCGGCGCATTCTCCAGGAGGGTATCAAGTTCAGTTGCTTCGCCTTCTGCCGTCTAGATATCTACAAAGACCCCGAGTTCCTGACGCTCCTGAAACAGGCCGGCTTTGATCCTCTCTTTATCGGTTTCGAATCGTTCAACGATAGCACCCTGCAAAGCTTTGAAAAACATCAGACGGCGGCGCGTATCACCGATGCCGTTGCTACGATCAAAGAGCACGGCCTCCGCATATCCGGCTCGTTCATCATCGGCTCCGACGAAGATACGGTTGATAGCATCCGTGCCACGATAGATTCTGCCATACGTTACGGCATTGACAACATCAACATCTTTACGTTGTCAGCGCTGCCCGGCCGTGGGCCGCAGCCAATACCGCGCAAACGGCTTATTCTGCTGGACTATGATTTCGGCAGTGGAAACCATGTGACCATATTCCCCAAACAAATGAAGCCCAGTACGTTGCAGAAGGAGTACGTCCGCGCTTATCGCCGGTTCAACAACTTTGGAACCGCCTGGCGGGCAATCAGACAGGGAGATCTGCTTGCCGGCGTCGAACGTTTCGCGGGCTACCTGGCGCACCGGGCCATCATCGAGGACATTGAAAGACGTTACCTGCCCCTGCTGTACAAAGTGGAGGAGGGGTTATATGACGAACGGGAACGACTGATCGAGCACAAGTTGCCGCCACAAGGCGCTATGGCCGAAGGCGTAATCCTCCCCCCTGAAGAGGAGACGCTTTATGATCCCAGCCCTCAACAAGACTTGGCCGTGAGCAGCTCTGACCTTGATGGTCACCGCCACCATTCTGTGGGGGGGGCGCTCGATGTAGCCGCCATACCAGGCGTTGTTCGAGCCCACACTTTGGAAATGGCGCTGCGCAAGTGTTATGGCAATCAGATCTGATCTTGAAGGAGGGTTTCACGCGGTTTCTATGCCTTTTCAACCTGTCTCGCCGAAAGCTGCCTTTTCATC
>CAYNKW010000143.1:4723-10270 GCA_964397845.1 uncultured Anaerolineae bacterium | reverse complement strand
CACAGGAGGCGCTGCAAAGAGCGTTGGAGGCGCAGGGGCTGCCCTACGAAGTGGATGAGGGAGGCGGTGCCTTCTACGGTCCCAAGATTGACATCAAGGTCAAGGACGCGCTGGGCCGGATCTGGCAACTGACGACGATCCAGTTCGACTTTAACCTGCCCGAACGGTTCGACATGACCTATGCGGGAGAAGACGGCAAAGAGCACCGGCCTTACGTGGTACACCGGGCGCTGCTGGGTGCATTGGAGCGCTTTTTCGGCGCGTTGATCGAGCACTATGCCGGCGCCTTTCCGGTGTGGCTGTCGCCAGTGCACGCGGTCATTATCCCTATCGCCGATCGGCATCACGAGTACGCCCGCCAGGTGGCCGACCAACTGCGCCAGGCCGGGCTCCGCGTCGAGGTGGACGACTCCAGCGACCGGATGCAGGCCAAGATCCGCAAAGCGCAGTTGCAAAAGATGCCTTACATGCTGATCATCGGCGACCGCGAACAAAAGGCCAGCACCGTGGCCGTCCGTCTGCGCACGGAAGAAAACCTGGGCGCCATGCCGGTGGCCAACTTTATCCAGCGAGCGCAGAAAGCCATCGCAGACAAAGAAGGACTGTGAGGCTGTCATTCTGAGCGAGCGCAGCGAGCCCTGAGCCCGGTCGAAGGGAATTTCGTTCTTGACAAGCAGGCAGCCCACCACCGGAAGCTGGAAGAATGAGACCCTTCGCCTCCGGCTCAGGTTGACATCCACCTGCCGTCGAGCAGCAGACGTGCAGCCCCCACAAGGTCGTTGTGGGGGCTGCTTATGAAAAGAGGCATCATGCTAGACACCGCCATCGAAGCCGCCCGCGCCGCCGGGCAGATCATCATGGAAAAGTACCGTCAGCCGATAAAGGTACACGTCAAGGGCTTCCGTGACCTGGTGACGGAGGCCGATGTGGCCGCCCAGGAGGCCATCGTCAGCCTGATCGCCGCCCGCTTCCCGTCGCACGCGATCCTGGCGGAGGAAGACCTGGGTAGCCTGGACGAACTGGGCGAGTACACCTGGCTCGTGGATCCTCTGGACGGCACGACCAACTATGCCTTCCGCCTGCCCATCTTTGCGGTCAGCATCGGGCTGGCGCACCGGGGAAAGCCGGTGCTGGGTGTGGTGTACGACCCGACGCGCGATTACCTCTTTCACGCAAAAGTGGGTCAGGGAGCGTTTCTCAACGGGAGGCCGCTGCACGTCGCCGAGCGGGAAGAGCTGATCGGCACCCTCGTCGCCTTTGACTGGGCGCGGCAGCCAGAGATTCGGGAAACGCTGCTGCGAATCTTGAATCACGTCGCGCCGCAGGTGGGCACGATGCGCGCCCTGGGGTCGGCGGCATTGGGGCCGTGCTACGTGGCCGCCGGCTGGCTGGATGCCTATTTTCACGCGCGGCTGTCGCCGTGGGACGCCGCCGCAGGGACCGTCATCGTCCGCGAAGCGGGTGGGCAGGCCACCGACTTTGGCGGACAGCCGTGGTTGTTAGCCTCGCCGCGCTTTCTCGCTGCCAGCAGCGCGCTTCACTCCAGGATGCTGGCGCTCATCAATGAGGCGCTGGAATGAGGCGCTGGAATGAGGCGCTGGGTCGGTCATAGTATCACTCCTCTATCTGCTAATCGGCCGTGGTGCGTGTTCCATACCGTTCCCCAGTTTCTCAAGCTACCAATTTCCCAATTCCCGAACCACCTCCAACGGCAACGCATGGACGACGTGCCCATCACGGCCGGTCATCGTCTCTGCCATGCAGAGAGCGTTGAGGATCGCCTCCTCGACCGCTTCGACCGTGGCCTGGAACAGGGGGTTGAGCGCCTCCCCCGTCTCCACCAATGCCTCGATCTGGCGCGTCAGGCCACGTGTCACCAGCGGCGTGCGGTTGGCGGTACTGAAAGCAATGACAAAGTCGCCGCTGCCGTGCCCACCGGCCGGCCCGGTGCGCGCCAGGCCCAGCCCAGCCCGTTTAGCCACGCGCAGCAGTTGCCGGCCGGTGAGCGGCGCGTCGGTGGCGACGACCATCATGATCGAGCCTTCATCTGTTGAGAGGGAGGCCGCAGGTGGCTCGCCTTTCCAAAATGTATGCCATTCGGCCAGATGGCGGCCCACTGGCAGGCCGTCAATGCGCAGCAACTCACGCTGTCCAAAGTTGGCCACTACCAGCGCGCCGACGGTAAACCCGCCCTGCGCCGCCTCCAGCCGCCGCGAGGCGGTACCGGCGCCGCCCTTGAATTCAAAGCACACCATGCCCGTGCCCGCGCCGACGTTCCCCTCGGCCACCGGCCCGGGCGCCGCCGCGTCAACCGCCTGCCACACGTGTTCCCGATGCACGTGCTGGCCCCGGATGTCGTTCAGGTAGCCATCGTTGCACTCGCCGACGACGACGTTGACCGAGCGCGCCTTCGGGTTTTGCTTCAGCGTCCAGGTGATGAGCGCATCGGCTACCAGGCCCACGCTGGCCGTGTTGGTCAATCCAATCGGCGCCTCGATCTGACCCAACTCTCGCACCTGCTCAAAACCGATCGCCTTGCCGTAGCCGTTGAACGTGTGCACGGCGGCCATGACTTTCTGCTGGTACAGGTTGCCCTCGTGGGGCAGGATGGCCGTCACGCCGGTGCGTACGGCGTGCGGGCCATCTCCCTGGATGAGCGTCACGTGTCCCACGCGCACGCCCGCCACGTCGGTGATGGCGTTCAGCGAGCCGGACGACAGCGTCCCCGGCGAGATGCCCAGTTCACGGACTCTGTCTCTTCGATGCCTCAGCAAGTTTTCTGTCCACCAGTCATACAAACTCTCCCATTCAAAGTGACTACCGCTTTACCAACTTTCTCGGTCTTACCCCAAGCAGTACGCGGTAGAGATTGTTCTCGTAAGCGACACTCACCTCGTGAAAATGCTCGCTCATCTGGCGCTCGTAACGGATGAAACGGTTGGCGACGACGTACAGGCGGCCACGCCGCTGCAGGACCCTCGCCGCGTCGCGGATGAACTGGTGGGCCACGTTATAGTCGGTCTGCCGCTCCTGGTGGAAGGGCGGGTTGGTGACGACGACGTCAAAGCGGATATTGTCCACATCCGCTACCCCGTCGCTCAGGTGCACCTCGGCGTTGGTCACGCTGTTGAGAGCCAACGTGCGCCGGGCGGACTCCACGGCGACGACGCTGCTGTCGGCCAGGTAGACCCGCCCCTGGTGCGCCTTCTCTGCTGCGATTAACCCGATGATACCACAGCCGCAGCCCAGATCCAGGGCCGTGTCGCCGGCCCGAATTTTCATCGTCTCGACGAGAACCCGCGTGCCGGCGTCCAGTTTGTCCCAGGAAAAGACCCCCGGCTTGGAGATATAGCAATGGCTCTGCCCGCCCGCCTCGGCGGAGAACTCGTGCCACTGGTGGTAACCGGTTTGTGGAACAGTCATGCCTTCGCCTTTGACACACACCGCTACGCGGTAGCCCTTTTTGAAGGCAAGCACTTGCCCATTGCCAAAGACCTCTTGCGCGTAGGCAACGAAGGGCTTGATGCCGGCCCGCTTGTGCCCGGCCAAATAGAGACGACCGCCTGGCTTGAGCACGGCTGCTGCCTCGGCGATGAACTGGCGGGCGACGACTTTGCCGCGCGGGAGGTGCGTCGCCACCACATCGAAAGCCACGTCGCGCACAGCCGAGGCGACATCGCTCAGGCGCACCTCGGCGTTGGTCAGGCCGTTGAGGGCCAGCGTGCGCCGGGCCGCTTCCACCGCGACGACGTTGCTATCGGCCAGGTAGACCCGCCCCTGCGGGGCCCTCTCCGCCGCTGCCAGCCCCACGATCCCATAACCACAACCCAGGTCGAGCACCATGTCGGCAGGGTCAACGTCTATGGCCTCAATAAGCAGGCGCGTGCCAGGATCTAACCGGTGCCAGCAAAAGATCCCTGGCTTGGTGACGACGCAGAAGGTACGATCGCGGGTGCGGAAGGCCCGCTCGCGGTAGCGGTGGTAATCGCCGGATGACAGGTCAAACGCTTGACGGCCTTGTTTCGCCATTTGATCTCCCATACAGAAACAAAAGCAGGTTGGGTGTTCTCTTCTTTCATTATACCCCATTTCCTCTGCGCTGGCGAACCTCTCAAAGCTGAATAACCCTGTCAGGCATTGCGATTGCGTTGATTTTCTACTGAGATTGTGGTATACTGCTACAGCAAAACGTTAACACCGATTCTGGGCTCCTCTCTGCAAACAAGGCGCGGGAGGTATTTGCAGGCTGTAAAGGGAGCGACAATGGAGCTACTAAGCACCGGCAGTTGCCTGGCGTTCGACGCCGGGGGTCAATCGCCGTTGTTTGCTTTTTGCAGAGATCCGATGTCTCCGACTCAAGAGCAACGCAGGATTGTCAGCGTGGATGCTTTTTCGGATAGGACCTCCGTCAGGGACAGTCTTTTCGTCGTCCCAGTACTGGATCAGTTTCTTATCTATGCACCTCTCCACAACCTGGCTGCCCTGGTAGACCGCAGGGCGGTGTTGCGGTTGAAGGCGAACCTTTTTTCGGGAAGGGATGTCAGCGAAGGGCACCTGGGCGAAATAGTGCACATTCTCCAGGCAGAGGCCGAGCCTGCGCCACTGCCCAGGCAAGGAGACTTGGCGCCGGTGTTCCTGGGTTTGCTGCCCACGCGGGGCTGCAACTTTTCCTGCCGCTATTGTGGCTTCCTGACACCTGATGAAGCCGGTAAGGTCATGGACCTGCAGTTGGCCCGTGACGCGGTGGATTGGTACATGGGCCTGGTGAGCAAGTCCGGCCAGCGCGATACCGAGGTTCACTATTTTGGCGGGGAGCCATTTTACGCGGAAGAGGTGCTGCATCTGACCGTCAACCTGGCCCGGATCAGAGCCGAGGAGGCCGGCTGCACGGTTCGTTTTGAAGTGGCGACCAATGGAGCCTTTAGCGAAGAACGTTGCCACTGGGCGGCGGACAACCTCGATACGATTGTGCTGTCCCTGGATGGCCCGGCGGACATCCAGGATCGATACCGGCCCTATAAGGACGGGCGAGGCAGCTTTGAGGTGGTGGCCCGCAGCGCCAGGATCTTGTCCGAAGGCGCCGGCGACCTCTTTTTCCGGACCTGTGTGACGGCTCAAACGGTGGGCAGGATGCCCGAGATCGCGACCTGGTTCTGTCAGGACTACCGCCCTCGGGGAGTATGCTTTGAGCCAGTCCAGCCCAGCGCCCAGTCCCGGGCAGGCCACCTTGAACCGCCCGATCCGCTGGCCTTTGCCAGCAACTTTTTTCGGGCCGCCGAGATTCTGGAAGCCCACGGGATCGAGCCGGTCTACGCTGCCGCAGACATCCGCACCCGGCGGGTGAGCTTTTGTCCGGTAGGGCAGGACGCGGTCATTGTCTCGCCCGATGGCGTCATCAATGCCTGCTACTTGCCCCGGCGAGACTGGGAAGCGCGGGGCCTGGCCCTGAGCCTGGGGTGCATCAGGGAAAATGGCTCGGTGGAACTAGACGCGGAAGCCGTGGCCTTTGCCCGCAGCCTGAACGTGTGGAACAAGCCGTTCTGCGCC
>CAYNKW010000143.1:0-4623 GCA_964397845.1 uncultured Anaerolineae bacterium | reverse complement strand
GGAAGCCGTGGCCTTTGCCCGCAGCCTGAACGTGTGGAACAAGCCGTTCTGCGCCCGGTGTTTCTGCAAATGGCACTGCGCCGGGGGGTGCCATGTCAACCACGTACTGCCCGATTCGCCCGGCGACTATGATCGCCTTTGCCTTCAAACCAGGATCATCACCTTGCGGAACATCCTCAGGGCGATGGGACGGCGGGACATGATTCGCCAGTTGCTGGAGGATTCCAAGGCACTGGAGAGAGCAGCCCAGCAGGCATCCGACACGCTCGTTGACGTGGAGGAACGGCTGTGACCGGCAAGACCGGGCCGCCCGATGGCGAAGGGTCTATCTGTTATCGCTGCGCACCGGACATCACCTGGGTGAGAGATGCCGGCCAGGTTCTCCTGGTGGATGCGGATAAAGGGCTGTCCCGCTCCCTCCGTGGCGTGGAGGCGGTGATATGGGATTTTTTGACCCTCGGCTATCGGTACGCAAAGATAATTCGTTTCCTGTCTTTGATACTCAAGGTCCAAAAAGATGAGGCCAAGAGAACCCTCGTCGCTATGCTGCGCGGTTGGCAGGACGAGGGCATTGTGCAAGCGTTGGGAGACGGCTGGCGTGGCAAATCTGGCGATTAGCGCCGTCTGCAATCAGAATTGCTCATATTGCTTTACCCTCGATCATCGGAAGCTCCATGGATCGAGCCAGAGATTTCTCGCTGTCCAGGACTTTGAAAGCCGGCTGAATTTCCTGAAGCGGTCCGGCATAAGCGAGGCCCGGCTGATGGGCGGCGAACCCACTTTGCATCCGCAATTCGTCGCTCTGATCGAACACGCCAGAAAGGCTGGTTTCAAGATCGTCGTCTTTTCCAACGGGCTGATGCCTGAAAGTGCGCTGTCTTGCCTGGCGTCGCTGCCCGTCGCCGAGTGCACGGTGCTGGTGAACGTCAACGATCCGGCTGTCGCCGGGGAGGACTCCCATGCCCGGCGGTACGCTACCATCGAACAACTGGGAGAACGAGCCTTGTTGGGCTTTAACATCTACCGGCTCGACTTTCAACTCGACTTTCTCCTGCCGATAATCGCCGAGACGGGCTGCCGGCCGGCGATTCGTCTGGGCGTGGCACAGCCCTGCCTGTCTGGCGCTAACCGGTACGTCCATCCCCGCCAATACGTCGCTGTCGGAACAAAGATCGTTTCCTTTGCCCATATCGCAGCCAAATCAGGCGTGACCCTCGAGTTCGACTGCGGCTTTGTGCGCTGCATGTTCGCCGATCGAGACCTGGAGACCCTCAAAGCCCTGGCTGCCGACGTGGACTGGCGATGCAATCCCATCCTGGACGTGGACATCGAAGGCCAGGTAATCTACTGCTACCCTCTGTCCAGGTTGGGCAGCCTGCCTTTGACGCCAGAGACCGACGCGCCGGCTCTTCGCAGCGCCTTTGTATCCCTTACCCGACCCTATCGTCAGGCCGGTGTCTTTCAAGAATGTTCCTCCTGTCCCTTCAAGACTGCTAATGAATGTCCCGGCGGCTGCCTGGCCGCCACGATGCGACGCTTCCGTCGCACGCCGTTCGAACTGGCCGTCCCTCACCAGGAGGTGGCCCCATGAGTACCTGGGTCATCCCCTACGTGGATCAGGATCTCTCCTTCTGGGAAGAGATTGCCGATAGATTCGGCGCGCACATCAAAGAGGTTTATTTTCCCCTGCCCGACGGGATCATCGCTTCCGGTCGTGGCCCGCAGCCCGATCGCTACCTGGAGACCTTTTTGCGGCACGCCCCTCTGCCCAAAGCAGTGTTGCTCAATCCTATTGTCTTGCCCCGGCCAGTGGAGGAGGTTGCGCCCCAGGTCCTCGATGCCCTGAAAAGGTTGGGCGAAGACTTTGGCGTCAAAAGCGCAACGGTCACCAATCTGACACTCGCCAGGCTGATCCGGGAAGCCCTCCCCGAGTTTACGATCTGCGCTTCGGTTCTCATGGGGATCGCCCGCCCGGCGCAGGTGCTGATGGTACAGGACTATATGGACGCCATTACTGCGGACAACTCGCTGGTGCGCCATCTCGAGGGCCTGAAGCGCCTGAGGAGCGCCTTTGCCGGTGAACTCCGTTTAATCGTCAACGAGGCCTGCATTCCTGGCTGTCCCTATCGTACCCAACACTTCTACGAAATGGGTTATGGCGATTTCTTCCCGCCTTCTCTCTGCCAACCAATGCTGGAGGAACGCCCCTGGCTGCGGCTGACCGGGGCCTGGATATTGCCCCGCCACCTGGCTTACTACGACGGGCTCTACGACAGCTTGAAGCTGGCCGGCCGGGTCACGCTGCGCGACCGCACCCGTTACCTGATGGTGCTGAACGCTTACGTTCACCGTGAGCCACTTCTGCCCCGGGACATCGGCGGCGGGCCGGCTTCGGTGCTGGGGGCCATTGATATAACGGACGAATTGTTCGAGTTTATTCTTAAATGCGACAAGAATTGCCACACTTGCTCGGTTTGCCGGGATTTTTACGAGCAAGCCGGCACCAGGAAAGGAGGCGACCGGTGACGGAAGAAGCCAAGACGAAAGAGAAGGAGAAAGGAGCAAAGCAGCAAAAGGGGGCCGAGGAAAAGCCGCGGGTGTTCGCTGTACAGAGAGATCTGAACGGCTGGCGGTTCAGCCGGCGGGACTTTTTGGCCGCCGCCAGTGCGGCTGCTGCGGCAGTCGTGGCGGGAAAGACCGCCGGTTGCACGCCCGCTACAAGAGCTGTGGCTACGTTAGTGCCGACGCGGCCGACAGACACCCCCACCCCCATGCCGACGGACACCCCTACGCCAGCCCCCACGCACACCCCGACACGGACGCCCACGCCTACGCCGACGGACACCCCTACGCCGACCCGCACACCAACGCCAACCAGGACACCCAAGCCGACCAGGACGCACACCCCAACCAAAACGCACACCCCAACGCCGACGGATACGCCGGTCTTTCCCGTCGCCGGGTTCATAGCAGACGTGACCATTCCTGACGGCACGGTCATGGAGCCGGGACAGGCGTTCACCAAGACCTGGCGGCTAAAGAACGTCGGGGCTGTGGAGTGGGGCGAGGGATCGAACCTCAGCTTCCACGACGGCGAGCAGATAGGTGGCACAAGCCCGGTCGCTGCCCCCAACCAACGTGCAGCCTGGCGAGACGGTGGACATCAGCGTGGATCTGGTGGCCCCGGCTGAACTGGGCAACCATATCGGCCGGTGGCGTTTGTTCGCCGCCGACGGCACCCACTTGATGACCGTCACGGTGGTCATCGCCGTTGCCTCGACGGAGGAAATCCCGGCCGGTCAGGAAGGGGTGGAAATTCAGGTCACTGAGCCCGACGGGACGACGCGCACCTGGACGCTGCCCTGCGGATCGCCCATCCCGCCCGGTGCGGTGTGCGTCTGCAACTGCGTGGCCGTGCCGCTGCCCGGTGATGTCGGTGAGGTTCCAGCAGGCGAGACGGGGATCAATTTCACAGGGCCGGGCGGTGAGACGCGCACAATGCCGTGCGGATCGCCCATTCCCCCTGGATGGACCTGCACCTGCAACTGCGTGACCGTGCCGGCACCGTGCGCCTGCGACGGCCACTGTTCCTGCGATGCTGTCTCAACTCACTACTGGTATCCCTGTTAAACCAGCCTGTTCGATTCATCAGGCAGTCAAGTGCCTGAATTCTAACAAGATGCTTTCTTTCGCAAGTCATGTTGAGGAGGCGAGTCATGACAGAAAACAACGAAAATCAAGAACCTAAGCAGGAACAGAGAGCCGAAGAGGAGCCTCAAATCTACAGTGTGGAAAAGGAACTCACGGGCTGGAATTTCAGCCGGCGAGAGTTCCTGGCCGCAGCAGCAACGGCCGCAGCAGCGGTAACGGCCGCGGCCATGGCTGCGACGGGCGAATCTGGCGAAACGACCTCGGAAGCGGTAAAGGTTCTGGGCGACTCGATCCCACTGGCGATGACCATGCCGGTCATGATGGCCATGAGACCAGGTGAATCCTTCACCCAGGTCTGGCAATTTGCCAACAAGAGTGACACCGCCTGGTGCAAGGGAGCGAGGTTACACCTTGTGGACGGTGACCAAATGCAAGCCCCAGCGTCGGTCGTGGTGCCCGACATTGCTCCTGGAGAGACCGCCGCCGTTCAAGTGGAAATGGTGGCGCCCGCTGAACCGGGTACCTACCAGGGCAGTTGGCAGTTACAGGCGGCTGGTATCACAGATCCTGTTGCTTCCGGGCCGTTTGTTTTTCTAGACGGATGTCTGATCGAATCGGATCATCCTTATGAGAGCAACTTTGACTACACCTGGCCACCAGTGACCAATCCAGATACGGACGCACAGAGTACTCGAGTGCGCTTTTCGTACGTGGACGTGAAGCCAGGTGACTATATCATCCTGAAAGATGGCACAGGAACAGAACATCAGCGCATCACAGGTAGTTACTCTTCTGGATTATGGTCGAACTCGGTGCCCGGCAGAGAGATTCAGGTTCAGTTGCTTACAAACTCCAGCTGGGTAGGGGAGGGCTTCTGCCTGGATCAAGTGGAAACCGCCCACGTCCTATATTTTCCCATCGTGTTCAGGCAGCCTACACCTACGCCCAGTCCTACCCCTACCCCTACTCCTA
>CAYNKW010000142.1:3032-10347 GCA_964397845.1 uncultured Anaerolineae bacterium | reverse complement strand
CTTGCGGCCTTACACTGCCAACTTATTGTCAAGTTAATCTAACATTGTCAAACTAATGTCCCTAGTGTGCCCGTGGTGCAGCCGTTTTATGTTTGAGGAGGAGTTTTCAATGAGAGATCGATTTCTACTCGGACTACCCTGGCGCGTTTTCATCGTATTGTTTGGATTTCCCATTCTGGCGGTGTTTAGTTGTAAAGTCTTATCGCCGATCCAGCCTTCGACGTCGGTCCCGCCAACTGCAATATGTCGGGCCGTCCTGAAAGCCTCAACCGTAAAAACTAAAAGCCCAACTCCGATAGGGGAGCCAACAGCCACTCCCCTTTCCGGCGTGACCCCGCTGCCATCAAGGACTATGTCACCGGAGGAAATGCCTATCCCCACAGCAGCTCCATCGACACCGGAGCTGACTGGCATACCGTCTCCCCCTACACTGACAGATACACCCTTGCCGAAAAAGACGCCAACATCCACCGGGACGCCAACGAGGGGGACAACGCCCCCAACACCTACCACGCCATCGCTAACACCCATCACTCCATCGCCGACGCCTACCGCGCCACCACCGACACCCACCACACCATCACCCACACCTACCGCGCCATCTCTGACACCCATCACACCATCGCCGACGCCTACCACGCCATCGCCAACACCCATCACTCCATCGCCGACGCCTACCATACCATCGCCGACGCCTACCACGACACCACCGCCCACTGCGACGCCAACGACACCACCAACTGAGCCCCTGACGGTAGATGTGTATGTGGGCGAGTCCAAGTGCGCAGGCAAAAAAGTGAAAGTACGCATTACCCTCAATGCATCAGGTGGTCAGAAGCCCTATGACTATAGCCCGGCTCAAAACTTCAACTACATTTATGAACCAAACCAACCAGCTCAAGTGCCTGTTGAGGTTCACTCCGCAGATAATCAACACTGGTCTGGTATAGTTGAGTTGCCACCGGTCTCATGCGACTGATTAACAGAAGATCACTCACTACTGATGAGAGCGCGACATTATCCTTTCAATAGCCTTCTCGGGCCCAAACGAAGTATCAAGTAAGCTCGTTTCGAGGAAGACGCGGGCTCTCGTACGATCGTCTGGACTGGGAACAAATTCCTGACCACAAACTCTTTGTGCGTTCGCTTTACTTTTTTCGCCTCCCCGTGTAGCAGGTGCGGGGGAATCCGCCGCCACATCACCTGGACGCAGATGTGCGCGTTGGGCTGCCCTGGGCCAGGCCGTCCGCCAGTTCGTGGGGGCACGGTTCGATTGGGCGAGGATCGTGCCGGGGTTGGAGGCAGTGTATAGCACCCCGAACCCACGGCGTGAGAGCGAGGCGTTGGAGTCAGGACGAGGTTGATGGTTGATCAGTTGCGGAGAAGGGACATAGAAGGCGCGCTGTTCGAGGAGTAGCGGTTGGCGAGGGCGCTCGATAGCTGGCGTTCTTGATCGACCTCACTCAACTCGCCAAAGAGCAGAGCGACCAGGACTATGATTCATTTTCTGGTCGAGTCAAGTTTACACTCCTCGAACCCTCGAGAAAATCATTGAGATTACTGGTGGCCCGGCTCCCTCTGTCAACGAATACCAAACGAATAAACGAATGATATCTGCCGTCAAAACCTATTCGTTTATTCGTTGCTTCATTCGTTGACAGGATGAAGGTGCCAACTAAATTGTGAACCATCCCCTTAGAGCCTATCCGAAAGCTGAAACAGAAAAAGCCTGACCATAAGCCAGGCCGCTTCGCTTTCAGGGCCCCGATATCAGGCCTGCCTGAATTCCTCCCCATCCAGGTCTAACAACCGGACGATGTGGCGTATCGTACCGATTTTGAGATCCTTACCGCCCCGGTCGGGAACAGGAGCAAAGCCACCGGTGGCCGGATTGTACCACCCCAGGTCCTCGTGGAGTTCGATCAGCGCCGCCAGCGCATCGGCCACGTGAGCTTGCACCTCGTCAAGGGCATCGGCTGCGGTGTACATCACTTCGGGCTCGCATTAACCTCGCTTTCAGCACGAACTTTTTTTGCTTGACAATATTGCACTAATAGGCTAAAATACCGGAGGATGTTCAGAGTACTTGTTGTACTTGGTTGTGTGCGCATGACTGCCTTCATGGTCTCCTTGCTGCACCCTTTTGCTCAATCAAAATGACCAAGGCTCATGTCTAGAACTGGTGCCGAGAATGTGGTATAATTTCGGCCATGGACTTTCCAATTGTAGACCTATTGGACGATGATTGGAGGGACGACGTGGATGAGTTAGTAAGCAGACTGAACCAATTGGACGCCAAGATCCATCACATTCAGGAGCGTCTTTGACGTCGCTGGCAAAGAGCAGGAGGTTGCCCGCCTGGAGAAGGCCGCCTCGGCGCCCAATTTCTGGGACGACTCGCAAAAAGCCCAGCAGACGATGCAAAGGCTGTCGGCCTTGCGGGAAGAAGTAGAGCTGTGGGGTTCGCTGGCGGCCAGGGTTACAGATAGCCTGGAGTTGCTGGAGTTGGTCTCGCCCGAGGACGACGAGGCGATGGTGGCCGATATAACCCAGGAAGTGGACGACCTGGAAGAGGAGTTGGACCGGCAGGAGTCCCTCCTGCTTCTCTCCGGGCCTCACGACAAGGCGGACGCTATTTTTGCCATTCACGCTGGCGCCGGCGGTACTGACGCCCAGGATTGGACCGAGATGCTGCTGCGGATGTACCTTCGCTGGGCGGAGGCTCACGGCTACAAGACGACAATCCTGGATTCGTTGACCGGCCAGGAGGCAGGCTACAAATCGGTGACGGTCAGCACAAGTGGGCAGTACGCCTTTGGCTACCTCAAGGCAGAACGGGGCGTCCACCGTCTGGTGCGTCTTTCTCCCTTCGACGAGGCCCACCGTCGCCATACCTCCTTTGCCAAAGTGGAGGCCTGGCCTGACATCGCCGAGGAAATTGAAATCGAGATCGATCCCGACGATGTGGAGGTGGAAGTCTTTAGAGCCTCTGGCGCTGGCGGGCAGCACGTGCAAAAGAACGCCACGGCCGTGCGGCTCACTCACAAGCCCAGTGGCATTGTCGTCAGTTGTCAGAACGAGCGTTCTCAGGTGCGGAATCGAGAGATCGCCATGAAGGTCCTCCGCGCCCGGTTGTACGATCTGGAGATACAGCGCCAGGCGGCAGAAATGGCCCAGCTCAGGGGAGAGAACGTAGACGCCGGGTGGGGCAACCAGATTCGCTCTTACGTTCTGCACCCCTACAAAATGGTCAAAGACCTGCGCACTGACCACGAAACCGGCAACGCCGAGGCGGTGCTGGATGGCCGGTTGGACGAGTTTATCAAAGCCTACCTTCGCTCGACCATCGGCGAGAACGATCACTAATCTGCCGCTTGCCGGCTACCAACCTACCACCACAGAAGGCGGGACATGATGCCAAGACGCTATCGCTTGATGCTGGTTTTCGTTCTGCTGTCGGCGCTGTTGCTGTCTTGCAGCCTCGGCAAAAAGACGCCTTCCACCGAGGCAAGAGTGCCCGTCTCCCAGGAGGCTGCCGACCGGTTGGAGCAAAAGCTCAAAGAAGCGACCAACAAAGACGAGGGCACCTTTGGCCTGGAAATCACCGACGCAGAACTGACCTCTTATGTTGTCTTGAAACTCTCTGAGCAGGCCGATAGGGCGGACGAGATACCGCTGGAGGATTTCCAGGTGCGGTTCAGCGGCAGACAGATGATCTTCTCCGGTAAGTTGACGACCATCTGTCCGTTCCAGCTCAACGTCAAGGTGACTGCCACGGCTCAGGTGGAGGATGGCCAGCTCGACGTCGCTGTGGACAAGGCGCGGGTGGGTGCCGTCCCGGTACCCAAGGGGTTGCTCGAGAGCCTGTCGCGCATCATCACCGAGACCATCATTGAGGCGCCGGAGCAGATGGACGTGGCGGTGGAGATCACCGACATAGAAATCGGCGAGGGTGTAATGCGCATCGGTGGGCGGATCACGGAAAGTAGCGAGTAGGTGTAGAGGTAAGGGAGGCGGTAGCGATGAAACAACAAGGCAATCCTGGCGGTGCAGCCAGGAAGCCATGGACGCGCATTTTGATAGCAGTCTTGGCTGTCCTGGCGACCATTCTGTTGGTTGGACTGGCATACAGGGGATACTGGCCAGTTACCTGGAAGAGGCCAACACCAACACTCGCAGCCACTGCCCGTCGCACGAAACCGTGGCCCACAGTAGTCACGGCCTCGCCGACGGTCACTCGCCCCCCCTCACCTACCCTCACGCCGCTGCCCACTGTCACCCCGACTCCACGTCCCACGAACACGCCTGCACCCACCCCGACCCCCACGCCGACGCCCATTCTGATCGAGCGCCAGGAACTGGGCAAGATGGTCACCATCCAATACAAGCTGGAAACCGTCTCTATCGTCGAGCAAAAGGATGCCTCGTGGATAGTCAGGCTGTTTGGGGACAACAAGGTTGTGCTGGTGGCTACCGGCGAAGTGATGGCCGGGGTGGATATGGCTTCACTTGCCGATAAAGACGTCGTCGTCAATAGAACGACGGTCAGAATAGTCATGCCAGCGGCAGAAATTCTCAGCGTCCACCTGATACCCGGCGAGTCCTGGGTGTACGACCGCAAATTCAACATCCTGAAGCCAAATTGGCAGTTGGAATTACAAGCCCAGGAACAGGCAGAGAGGTCGCTGCGCGGCTGGAGTATCAACAACGGAATTCTGGAGCAGGCGGAAGAGGTGTTTGCGACGAGGATCGAGGCCTTCCTGCGACGGTTGGGATTTACCGACGTGACCATCCTGTTCCGTGGTTCATAGGGGAGACATTAGCTCTTGCCTTCACCGTTTGATCCGGCACTAACTGATTTACAAGGAGGACGCCTTGTCAGAAAAATTACCTGAAGAAAGCGTGGAAGAAGCTTCTCCACTCCCTACCTCTAGACCAGCAGGCTCAACAGCAAGAAAGCCGGTAAATTGCCTGTTGATGACTACCTTGGCGATCACGCTGGTATGCGCTTTGACGGCGCTCGGCGTTCTGCTGATCGGCAGAGACATTATCAAGCCCGGCCCCCCCCCAACTCCTACCGAAATCACAATTATGGTTTCCATAACTGATCTTCAGAACGTAGCCAAACTGGTGAGCACCGAATCACATCTGGTGAGTGAGATGCGCTACACCCAGATACCTGACAATGTTGCCCAATATCTGGGTTTCAAAAAGGAGTTTCTGGCTCTTCTCTATGGCGCCGTAGGGGCAGGTTTTGATCTGACAGACTGGTCGCTGGAAGACAACCTGTGGCAAGATGAGACGCAGGTGATGCTCAAGCTGCCGCCGCCGCAGGTGCTCTACGTGGACATGGACTTTGAGCGAAGCCACATTGTGGACACCGGAGGCTGGTGTCCTGTGGGATGTCCGGAGCCGGTGACCGATTATCTGGAAAAAGCGATGCCAGAGGCGGAGGACAGACTGAAAGAGCAGGCCATCGCGTATGGGCTGCTGGAGCAAACGGCCAAATCGGGGCGCAGTTACTTTTACTACTTTCTCAAGTCGCTGGGCCTCACCGAGGTTCGCGTGGTCGTAGATGGATACATTTACGAATAGCCTTGACCGATTCAGAACAAACGAAACCGCTGGCAATCATGACACCGGCGGTTTTGCTTTGTTCGTGCCAAGTCAGCAGTAGTCCCCATCCTGCGCCTGCTGGGTCGCCCGGGACAAAGCGCCCTCGGCTCGCTCTACGACCTGTTCCAGGGTCCGCAGTTCGGTTCGAAGTCGCTCTGCCAGTATATGGTAGCGCGAGATCACAGGAGAACTCCCTCCCGCTCAATGGCGGTTAGCAATTCGGGTGAACAGCAGGTCACGTCCACCAGATTGAGTTCAACCTCGGTGGACAGGCTTTTCACCGCGCCGATGGCCCGCAACCAGTTGGCTGGCGTCAGGCCCCAGGCCGCCAGGTCTACATCCGACCATAGAGTAAAACGGTCAGCGTGCGTGAGCGACCCAAAGACCACGACACGCTGTCCTTGAGCAGGGTTGCCGCCCGGCGAGCCAGTTGCCAAGCACGCTCGCGCCGTGCATCCCGCTGCTTTTTCTCAGCTTGCCAACGTGCGCGTGCCGTGCGCTTATATCGTTCCATCTGCTCTGTTGGCATTGGCAAAGCCATTTTGGCCTACCCACACTCTTGCGCCAATGCGCTTCTGAGCGATGTGTTTGTTTTCATCTGCTATTTGTTACCCCGGCAGCTTTGGATACGGCGCATCTTTGAAACTGGGGCGAATCTTGCGCAGCTTGAGTCCCATCTGCTCCTCTATCACCTGCACCGCCACCTGGCGGATCTCCTCGTCCTTCATCGGGATGTCGATCTCGGGGTTGATCTCGATCTCCAATTCCACGTCCACGCCACCGCCGTGTGCGCTGATCCTGGGCTTGACGCTGATCACGTCGGCCAATTGGTCAACGTGATACGACAGCCGCTTGGCGATAGACTCCACAGCGACGACCGCCTCTCCACCGCTGACCTTCTGCACCTTGATGTCCTTGACACGAGGCCGCCGAATCTCCAGGTAAAGGATGGCGAAACAGACAACCCAAATAATGACCGCCAGGATGACGCCCACGGCCAGTAAGAATAGGTCGTTGAAGCCGTCAAGCTGCTGGTAGAGGCTGTCCAAAGCTGGTTGAAGGATTTGTTGTACGAGCGGTTTTGGCACTACCAAAAAAACTGTCGAGCAGGCAATTATGGCCAGAAGCAGCAGGATCACTATCAGACGATTGAAAGCGTTCACCTTGGAACCTCCTTTGGAAAAGAATGTCAAGTGAATGACATAATGGTCGATGCCAATGGTCATGCATCCCAGATTGTATTATACAACACAAACGGTGAATGGGCGAATTAGCGGTTGCGCATCCACCGGCCGTTGAGAGCAACCAGGCCGAGGACGGTCAAAACTGTCACCAAAACGCTGATGCCCGCACCAATGCGCAGAGACCTGGGCTGGAACCTGAACTCGACGGTGTGCTGGCCGGCAGGCAGATACACGGCCCGGAACAGCAGGTTGGCCCGGTGGATGCGGCCCTCCGCGCCGTCCACGTTGACGCACCAGCCGGGGTAGTATGTGTCGCTCAACACCAGATAGCCTTCCCGAGTCAGGCCGGCCTCCACCACCACCCGCTCTGGCTCGTAAAGCGCGATGGACACCGCATCGTCACCCGTGGCCTGGCTACCCGGCGCGAGTTCAGGTGACGATGTTTCAGCCGCCAGCACGACGCTGACCGCCGGGTCGAAGGCCGGGTCTTGCAGCAGCGCCAGAGCTGCTTTGTC
>CAYNKW010000142.1:0-2932 GCA_964397845.1 uncultured Anaerolineae bacterium | reverse complement strand
ACCCGACCCAGGGGCAAACGGGTCACGTAATCGTTGCCCTCTGGGTTGTCCCGCCAGTGGTGGCCCACGCGGGCCAGGGCGTGCCGGGGCTGCCGGGCGGCATATTCGCCTTCGGCCGTCTCCACACCGGCGCGCAGCAGGTGGCGTTGTGTCCGGCCGTCCGCGCCAACGACCGTCGCTTCGGCCACCGGCTCGCCGTCCGCTATCACCTCTCCCCCCTCCAAATACGAGACGATGCCCAGCGCGGTTGCATCAAAATGCGGCAAATCGGTCAATTCCACTTGCTCCGCTGTGCCGGCACCCAGCACTGCGCCATGCCCCAGGTCATAGAACGCATCGTCAATCCACACGTCGTATACCTTGTCGGTGATGACGTATTTGACGTTGAGCATGGAGAGCAGCCGTCCCTCCGGCACCTGCTGGAGTTGCTCGCGCAGGCGGCCGTCGGGCGAGAGGTCTTGCTCGTCGAGGAATAGTCGTTGGAGAGTCACATAACGTTTCAGCGGCAGCAGACCACCATCGTAGCCGTCCACCGCAGGCAGGCGATAGTAGAGCGGCAGGTTGGGAGCCAGGATCTCCTTGCGTTTGGCGGCCACGACAAAGTCATAGATCGCTTCCGGCGACAGTTGGTCGGCAAAGAGAATCTGGATGTCCGCCAGGTCGCCGGGGTCATAGAGGATACCGGACAGGCTGAGGAATCGCGGCGGCGGCGTCTCTCCACCAAAGCGGGCGTCGGCCAACAGATGAGCGGGGGCCGTTCGCAGCGAGGAAAGCGCCTCCGGGGCGGTCAGGCGATTGTAAGCCAGACGCCGACTGGCGACGAACAACTCGACCAGGAGAAGCCCGGCCAGCGCGAGCTTCCAGCCCCATCTACCGGCGCGCGCTGCCTGTCTTGCGCCATGCCTCGAACAAAGCCTGTCCTGAGTCCTTCGACTCCGCCCCTGGTCCCCTGTGTCCTTGGGCCCTGTACTTAGACCGTACAGGACCAAGGGCTTTGGCCCAGGGACAAAGGGCTCAGGATAAACTTTGTCGAAGGGTCGAAAGGGAAGCCGAAGGGCCAACCCCCTTGCCCAGAAGACGAGGGCTGAAACCCCAAGCACAGCCCAGGCCGCAAGCGTGGGCCAGGCCGGAAAGTCCAACAGCGGAGAGAGTAGCAGGAAGGGGAGCGCAACCGCACCCCCGCCGATGAGGAATCGTCGCCAGGCCCAGCGCACGAGTTGCTTCTGGGAGCGGTTGGCTATCCGTGCCTTGACGTCTGGCGAGGCAAAGAGAAAATCGGCGCCCAGCGCGGCCAGCATCGCCCCGGCGAAGGTGTAAAGGATCATCCATCGGGCAGGCGCTCGAAACAGGGAGAAGCCGGGCACGACTTTGTACAGCAAGCGATAGGCGGGATTCACGCGGCCAGCCGCCAGAAATAGGCCCAGGGTGACCAGAATGGCGAGCGCACCCCGGTGGCGGCTGTCGGCGCGAAAGAGCGCACCGACCAGAGCCAGGAACAGGCCCAACACCCCCAGGTAGGCAATGTACTCGCTGAACGCCTCGCCGCCAAAGACCTGCGCCAGATCCTCGCCGAAAGACGGCAGCAGCGTGTAGGCCAGCAGTTGAGGGTGCAGGGAAAACGAACTGGCCTCCGCGTAGGGCAGCCCTCCCGCCCGGTTCGATAATCTGGCGAGTTCCAGCGTCGGCAAGAGTTGTATCGCCGCCAGGCCCACGCCGATGGCCACGACCAGCGCGTAGGACGCCAAGCGCCCCGCCAGGCCGCACCCCCACCGCCGCCACGATTTCTCCCTGTCCTCTCGCCTGACGACCACGTATATGCCCCAACCAAACAGACAAATGTACGCCGCCTGCGTATGCCCGGCCAGCAACATCAGCGCGACCACCAGCCCGGCCAACAGCAAGTTCCGCCGGCTTGATCTCGCATCCCATAACAGCAACAGCAGTGGCAGCCAGACCACCACGTTCAATTGATTCACGTGCTCCACCTGGGCGCCGATGGATCCACCAAAGGCAAAGATGACCGCGCCGAGAAACGCACCGGACGGAGAGACCCCCAGCGACCGACGGGCGTAGAGGTAGGCGAAAACGCCGCCCAGGAAGACGTGCAGGGCAATGGAGAAAGCGATCTGTTTGGCCACCGGCAGCCAGGCCAGCGGCCAGTGTAGCGGGTAGAGCACGGCTGCCTGGCTGTTGGCCAGAAAGGGGACGCCGAGAAACAGATAGGGATTCCAGAGCGGCAGATGCACCTGGCGCACCGACTCGGCGGCATAGTCCCAATAAGGGTAAAAATAGGTAAAGACGTCCACACCGCTGAGAATGAGATTGGTCAGGAGGAGCTTCCAGAAGAAGACGAGGGTGAGGAGGCCCAATCCCAGAAGAGCTGCGAGACCGCCGAAGCGAGCGCGTGGATTGCGATCTAGGGGTTTTCTGAGGCCCATGTCACCCCCCCTTGCACATCCCGGACAACGATTCGGTAAATCGTAAAAGCGAGACGGCCGTCACCTCGCCGGACGCGGCATTCCTCCATCAGGCTGAGGTCCACGGCCGCCAACGCTGCCTGCGCTTCCGCTTCCCCCGCTTCTTTCCAGGCAGGAAAGGCCACATAGTTGGGCGTGTCCGTCTCCAACGACGCTTTGGCTGCCAGGACGGCTGGTCCGGTGTACCAACGCAAGTCCAGCGGGGCGCCAAAGAGGTAATGAAAGTAGTGCCATCCCAGGTAACGATGCCACACCACCGACCTGGCCGGAACCTCGTGGCGGAAAAAGGCGATCACCTCCTCCAGGCCCTGGTACGCGCCGTGGTCACCGCCGATGGGATAGCCTCCCCGCACCGCCTCCACAGCCGGGCCGGCCAACAGGATGGCCAGCGCCAGCCCGACGAGGCCTGCCCGTTTGATACCTGCCCGGACGGCTGCCTGCCACACCACCCGTGC
>CAYNKW010000141.1:0-10358 GCA_964397845.1 uncultured Anaerolineae bacterium | reverse complement strand
GCAATTCCGCAAAAGTCACCCTGTTGACGTAGCTGCGAGAGATAGCCATTGCTGGCGGAGTTTGTCGAATTGAGCATTGATTCGTCGAGTAGATCGAGTGCGCAATCGGAACCGCTCCCGATGTTGACGCAAACGTCGTTGTTCTTCGGCCAACTGGGATGGTGAGACTCGGCGCAAAGCGTCCAGGCACTCCGCCTCGGTGGGCGGTCTAGGCAGCAGTTCCCAGGCACCGATGCGCTGCAAAGCGCGACGGGTTTGTCCCTTCTGGCCGGTGGTGCGGAGCAAACGGCGTTGGGTGTCACGAAAGAGACTTTCCACGTCATTGTTGGTGCGAGGCAGCCCTTCCAGGTCATAGCAATGAAACAGGCCGGGCCAATAGCTGGTGCTGACCTTGTCTAGGTGATGGCGAAAATCGTCCAGGCGCGGCGAGACATCTGGTAGGTTCAATAGGTCATCCAGGTAGGCCCGGAGTTGTTGGGACACTTGCTCGCCAGTGAGGGGATGATCATCGGGTGGTTTCAGAATATGGTCGATATCTTGCAGCCAGGTAGCCCCTCGCTGCAAGTCCCGATACTCGCCTGCCAATGGGGGCAAGGCAGCCTGAAGACCCTGGTTAAGACGGGCCATACGGGGATCATACCGATGGTCTAGCAACTCGTCGGTCAGAGCAATGACTCCTTGTAGACGCTGATAGGTCTCAATGCCGGCCAGACGGAAGGGCGGTCGCCCTTTGAGAGTCAACAAGTAGCGTGTGTGGCGGAGAAGTGGGTGACGACCTCGTTGGCCAGGGCAGCGTCTGATGCCGGGGCAACGGATGGCTCAGGCTCGGAGGACTCTGGCTCCACAGCGGCGGGCGGGTTGTCAGGCAATAGGCCGGTCACTGTCAACACGTTTGGCTGGGCGGCTTCGGTAGGCTTCTCAGTCCGGATCAACACGCCCGCTTCTTGGCGCACAGTTTTGCGCAGCTCGACCTTGAAAGCGGAATCGGCCTCAGCCAGGGGCTCCGCCAAATTCTTCAGGTAATGGGCATGGCAGAAGTGATGGCGTGCATCGGGCAGGACGGTTGATACAGCTGGGAGCAGTCCTTTTTGCTTGTCGCTCAGGACGGCGAGAATCGACCAAGGCAGTTGGCCCAACGGATGAAGAAAGGCCTCGAAGGTAGGTTGGTCGAACCGGCTCAACCATCCGCTGCGCAGGGTCAGCCCGGTCAGAAGTTCGCGGATGAACCATAATTGCGGTTCTCCACCTTCCGGTGCCAGACCATCAATGGCGATGATCAACCCGCTGTGCTGTTGAGCCGCCTGAGCCAGGTGATCCCAGTACTTCCGTTCGTGGCAGGCCAAAAGCGGCAGATATACCTGCTGGTAGAGATAACGTACATGAGACTCCGAAATCTGAACTCGGGGGGTGAGATCGGCCCGAATATCGGCGTAGATTTCTCGTCGTTCTTGACGCAGCCAGCCGATGCGGGCTACGGCATCGTAGCCGTAGGTGGAACCGGGAAGAGCGATTTGCTGCCCTTCCGCCGACAGAAGCCGCGCGTCGTGCTCGGGACACGTTGGGTCGGCACAGTGTCCCGGTCGGCTGGCAATAGATAGGACGCGATCCAGTGTCTGCACGGTCTTATCCCACGCCAGATAGTTGTACATCACCAGTGGGCCTCCACAGTGCGGGCAAGCTGGTAACTCGGGTTTGTATATGATGCGCTCACTGGGGTATAATTCCTTCGGGGTTCTCATAGGCACCTCTTGGTTGAAGTTTGTGCCTATGATACCTCATTTCTGTTACAGGGTTACTTTTGCGGTACTGCGATAATAGATTAGTTTGGGACATAAACTTGCTCCTCCCATTGAGTTAGCTTGGCGCGTGCCCTCGCAATTTCGTGTTCCCCCTGCTTCGCACACTGCTCAAATGCCTTTTGTGTCAGGGCACTGCACTGCGCCAGATCGAGCAACTCGCGAAACATGTTGTAAGGCATTCGCTTGAGGCGCACGGAAAGCAATTTGCAGCGAGCTGATATTCGCTGCTCCATCTCATTCATGAGGTGACCTTTGCCACTGAGTTGCATGATAAGCGCGTTTGCCCTTGTCAGGCACTCTCCCATGCCAGACAGTCGCTCTCGGAGAGCCAGTAAGTAATTGTACAGCCGGGCAACCTCAGGATGAGTGAACTCGTAGCTTGGTGGGTCGTGGATGCTGCCATGGGTGTTCCCTCGCGCTTGCATCTCACGTAATGCCGGGGTACCCGGTTGCAGCCGCAATCGGGTGAAGAGGCGGAATGGATAGTATCCCCACAGCCCAGCCTCTTGGTAGAAGCGCAGATTAGCGTCGAGGTCGAACAGCGTGCTATCAGGGTCGAACATAATGAAATCTACAAGCACCCTTATTTCGTGCTGGCGAAGCAGTTGGATGCTACGTAGGTTCTGCTCCACGGTTGTTTTCTTGTTGAGACGGTCTAACATAGCCTGACTACCACTCTCTACCCCAATTTCGACCACGCTGCAACCCGCACAGCGCAGCAGTGGCAATAGATGAGCGTTCCGCACCAACAGATCGGCACGTGCTGTCAAACTGAAAGACACGCCCAGGTTGTGAGCTATGATCTCACGCAAGATGTTCTCAACCCGATGGGCTTGTGAGAAGAAGATGTCATCCCAGAAGGAAATGTGCTCTGCACCGTGCTTGTCTACCAACTCATGCATCTCTGCCACGATGTTAGCAGGGCTGCGCGTCCTCCACAACGAGCCAGGCTGGGACCCATAGAAAGCGCGGATTGAGCAAAACGAGCAATAATAGGGACATCCCCTGCTGCCAACCATGGTGCCAACAACCTGATCCTCACCTGCATGGGGATCTTGGAGGTGAGTGTATTGACTCAACGGAGGTAACAAGTCGCGGGCTGGCCAGGGCAACGTATCAAGATCCTCGATCAGTGGGCGTGGCGGTGTGCGCACAACGATACCATCACGCCTGAAAGCAATCCCTGCTACCTCGTGCCATCCGGCGCCTTGGCGCACCCGATCAACAAGCTCAGCAAAAGTCGACTCACCCTCTCCCAAGACGATCACGTCAACCTCAGGCACGTTGGTCAGAATGTCCTCCCAGGTCAAGGTCGCATGCTGTCCTCCCAACACAATGAGCCTCTCTGGATGCGCGGTTTTGACAGCACGAACGATTTCCAACATCGGACGGTAGTTCATTGTCACAACAGAGAAGCCTACCAGAGAAAAAGGATGCCCCACCAGGGCATTGGTGATCTGTTCAACTGTCGGAAACACAAAGCAGCCTCCATCCTGCCCTAAGGGACAGTTGCCATCAATTACTGTGATCGGGACACCTGTCGCCTGACGTACATAGGCTGCCACATACGCCAGACCAAGTGGGTGAGAAGAACGCCCACCCCAAGATCGGTAGTTCTTTTCAATCATGTCTTGATCTGGTGGGAGGACTAGAGCTATGTTCATTGCAAGATCACCCGTTTATTCTGTGATAAGGATATGTTCATTTACTGAGACCGCTGCTTCCAGTGCCTCAATACGATTCTTCAGCCTGTCCAAGTGCGACTTTGTTTTATAAATCAAAGAAGATATTTCTATCTCCAGCCGACCGGAGCGCGCCATTGCCAGTAATTGGCGGAAGACGAAAAGCGGTAACCGTCGCAGAATGGTCTGCATTAGTCGCAAATTGGCTTGCCATCTGGGAGTAGTTTGCTGACCATTCACGTTTGCCAGTTGCTCGCAACGATCTAACCAAGTGCGCCACGCCGTTTCTGCTTCAAAACGTTGGATAGCCGCGTACACCTGGCCGACGGCAGCGTCCGTAAAGTCATAGTCTAGTGGACCAGATGCCCAATCCACTGTAGAATCATCCAAGCCCAGCTCCACGGTAGCCTGAGTCCCTGGCAACGGGACCAGCTTGTTTTGCCAGCGGAACGGAAAGTAGTGTAAGGAATTGATTTCTTCGTAGAACGTCAGATTCTTTTCCAGATCATCCAATGTTGTGTCAGGTACAAACATGATAAAGTCCACAACCGGCACAATACCATGGTTCAGCAAGGTCTGGATAGCCACCCTATTTTGGTCAACAGTCGTTCCCTTGCGCAGAATATCCAATATGCGTTGACTGCCACTTTCGACGCCAATCTCGATCGTTGTACAGCCCACACGCCGCAACTGCGACAAGATAGGTGTCGCCCGGATAACTTGAGTCACACGCGCACTGAAGGAAAAAGTTGCTCCTACATTCTGCGCTTGCCATTCTTGGGCCAAGCATCTGACGCGTTCGATGTCAAGCAAAAAGTGATCATCACAAAAGATGATACGTTCAATGCCAAAGTTTCGTACCACATGCTTGGCTTCTTCCGCCACAGATGCCGCAGAGCGCGCCCTCCAGCGTTTTCCTCGGTTCGCTCGCGCATAGGTTGGCATCGAACAAAAAGTACAGTGGAAAGGACAACCTCGACTCGTGATCATCGAGGTCGCAGCACACGGACGGCCTGTGTGGGGGTCGCGGATATGGGCATAGTCAGCTAAAGAAGGCAACAAATCACGTGCGGGCCAAGGCAATGAGTCCAAATCGTTTATTAGCTGACGTGTCTCGGTCAATCGCACGCCGCCTGCTGCTTGATAAGCAATGCCAGCGACGTTGTCGATTGCCAGGTCTTGTTGTCGCCGGCGGAGCAATTCACACATGGTGCGTTCACCTTCACCCCGTACCACCACGTCGATTTCTGGATTTTGAGCGAGAAACGATTCGGTGGTGATGGTTGGCTGAGGACCACCTGCAATAATCCACGTATTCGGCAGGGCGTTCCGCACACGACGTGCGAGATATAGGCCCCAATGCAGGCCCAACACCGTGAGATATAGCCCGACGACATCATAGTTCCCCGCCAGGATCTTACCAAAGATATCATCAGTTCGGGATGCGCTCGACCCCAACTTGGGAAAAGCGCCGTCTATCAACTCGACTGTATGTCCTTCCGCCAGAAGAGTGGCCGCGACGTAAGCCATTCCAAGGGGGGGTAGATGGCGTTCATGACGCTCACGCATTAAATGGGGGTTGACATCGTATGGATCCGGAAGATTAACCAACAACACGTGCATCGGCTTCATCCTCATAGATCAAGTAGGTACGGGCCTCGTCGTTAAGGAGGCAGAAACGATCCACATGGACCCGCATGTCACCCTTGTACAATCCAACAACATCGAGTAAGTTGCACAGTTGCTCACGTATGAACTCAATCGTTGGATCCTCACACAAGGCGCGACGTTCACCAGACCCAGATATTGCGAAGCGCCATACGTACTCTGTGCCCTCATCTCCGTGGTGAGCCATAGTGCCCCTCATAATCAGAAGTTGCCCGATGCCTCTTAGATGCCAATGCTGTTGCATGGAACTAGGGTTATCGGTATATCAAAATGGTGGTGGAGACGTGTGTACGGCTTGCCCGTAAAGTCCCGTTTCCATCCCAACATAAAACTGCTAGGAAGCACTATCAAGTCTGGATATATATCGGCTTGTCTTAGATACGCCTCAATAGTTTGGCGATAATCATCAACCATCATCAGGTCTCCCAGAACAATGTTGCCTCCCCAATAGATGTTATTTCCTGAAATTATCTGAACTTGCCGGTTGTGCAGGAAAGCAGGGCCTGCTTTCTCCATAGCGTGAAGCAGGACAGGCTTGACCAGTTTCGACGAGACAATCAGGGGAGCATACGAATCAAGGTGAAGGACAACTTGGGCCAACCGGGCTAGCCAGGAGTAGGCAAACCCTTCCGCAAACCACAAACCAAAGTGTCCCACGCGTCGCTTATGGTCTACCAAATCACTTGAGGCGTAGCCTACGGGCTTGTATGGATAACGGTCATCCCCGCGGGTGCTGTCATCCACCAGCGTCACCGCAAAAGTTTGATCGTTACGTCGTGTCTGGAGTTCACGGCGATTCGGGCCCATGTCGTAAGCGGGGTTCGCCAGTTCACGCAGTGCGTCCTCTCGGTAAGGCGTGGGGGTATCATTCACTGCTTCGATGACATCATCCACTTGCAAACCCGCTTCCCAGGCTGGTGAATTGCGCATTACTCCGCCGATTCGTGCATCCGAGTGTTGTTGCCAGTACAGGTGCGGCTGCAGCATAATAAAGGTTCCAATCTGTTTGCGCAGGCGCAGAACTAAAGCCACCACTTGCAGCCAATGCTCTTCGAAATCGCACTCTGGAATATCTGGTTGATACCGTGTGAAACCAGGCAACGTGATGCGAATATTCCGCGCGTCGTGAGCGTCCAAGTAGCGTGCAGTTTTCTCAATATCGGCCAGCGGTACTGTTGGCCACGCCACAATGCTACCAGCGAAGGGAACCTGGAATCTGCGCAGCATTGGGATCAAATTGATCGCCCGTTGCGGATATCGATCTCTCATTAACTGTGCACGTTGATCGGGATCTGCACTATTGAGCGAGACGGTAATGGATATTGGCTTTAGCTTAGCTAACTCACGAACTGCCGACTCGTCTAATAGCGTACCGTTGGTGATCACACTTATAACCTCGTTCGGGGCTCGTTGCCGCACGAGTTGTAAGATCGGCAGTGCGTTTGGATTCCAGAAAGGTTCCATATACTCGTCGTAGGTCTGAAACAAGCCCGTTCGAGTCCTTGGATCATAGTGCCGAAGGCGAGTGCAAACCTCGTGGAGCGAAAGGAGAGGCTGCATGATGTGCAAAGGATTGCCCGAAATAAAGCAGAAGATACATTTAATGTTACACTTGGACGAGAGCGATCCAATGTTTTCCATAAGCAAGGGCGTGGGACCTCGCCAATCCTGGATACGCCGCAGCCGGAAACCGTGTATAGGCACGGCGTGATTGTCGGCATCAAGAATTTCGACACGGCGCAGTAGACTTTCGAGTTGACGCTGGATGAGTTCAATACGGACTTCTGTGAAACGCACCTGGCAAATTGGGCGATAGTGCAGATGACGTAGAGGCCGTGGCAGGTGGGGTAATGGCTGTGGGCGTCTGCGCAGGGCAACTACTTCAACCAGGTGCCCATTGCTCTCTAACTGGACAACCCGGAGAATCGCCTGCATCTGTCGTATACACAGTGAACGGAACAGCGAGTCCATTTTCATGTAATAACCTTTGGTGCTAGTTTTACAGATTGAACTCAGCGATGGAGAGCTCGACGAAGCCAGTTTCATCAGGTTCAAGTCCGTGCCACTGCACCTGCAGATTCCGGTAAACTGTTCCCGTGTACGCGGTCCGATAATCGGCGCGGTAACGGCAGGATTATTCAGAGGCCAGGCCAACGCTACAGCAAAGGATGTAATACTGATTATGCCATAGGTAAGTATAGCATTAAACTTATAATTTGTCAAACCTCGATTGAGCACTGAAAAACAATACTTTTTCTCACAAATTCCCCTGCCAGGCTTTGCACAGCCCATCGTTTTGCCCCCTGACCACTCCTGTACTGCTCATAGTAGGCTGCAAAAGCGTGTTGAGGAAGCCTATGAACGTATCTGTTCCCCTGCCGGAAGTCACAGACGATGTGGCCACTGCTCCCACGGTGGAAGAGGTGAAAACCAGGATTGTCCAAGAGGTGAAAGAGATAGTGGCGTGGGTTTTGGTCTGTCAGTCGCTTACCTTCATGGCGTTCGAAACGCAGTTGTTGCCCAAAGTCCTGGCATTGGGATGCCTGTTTGTCCAACTCTTTCTCTGTATGCGCCAAGAGCAGTTTCAGGCAGCGCACCCACAGCCACAGCCGGGGTACAAGCGACTCGGCCTCTATTCTCGGTTGTTGGGGACATTCTTTGGCAAGGTTCGCTATTGGCGCACGTATTACTATCGCAAAGTCAGAGGGTATTAACCAATGGTGCTAGTTTGAAAAAACACGGGAAACTCCTATGCTATAGGTTGTCCAACCAAAAGCAGAAAGGAGAAACCCGTGTCTACAGTAGATTTTATCAAAGAACTGTTCTGCCGGCTAGACGACCTGATGTCCAAGGCCCAGAAACACCCGCAAGCGGCGCTGTATCCCAGCGAAGTAGTCACCTTGGCCTTGCTGTTTGCGCTCAAAGGGGTCGGCAACCGCGCCTTTTACCGCTGGCTCAAGTGGGATTACCTGGTCTTGTTTCCCAGCTTGCCCCATCGGACGCGTCTGTTTCGCCTGTTCAACTCGCATCAGAAGTGGGTCGACTGTTTCATGGCCCAACCGACCTTGCTGAGCGTGATTGACACCTATGGTATCGAGCTGATCCATCCCCGTCGAGAAGGCCGCAGCCCGCAGCAGATTGGACGCAAGGGCAAGTCCAATGGGCGATGGATTGTTGGCGGCAAACTGTGTTTGCTGCAAAATCATCTGGGTCTGATCATCGACTGGGATTGTGATACCGCCAATGTCTACGATGGGTCCGCTTTTCAGCATGTGGTCGACCATGTGGCTGGGCAGACGGTGGTCTTTGCAGACACGGACTTCGCCAAGAAAGACTGGCACCCCGACCACCTGCGTCTGTGTCAGCGCGGTGAATGGAACGACCGGATGATGATCGAGACTACCCTGTCGATGTTGACCTTGGTTTGCCACTTCAAGAAAGTGATGCATCGTAAATGGCCCTATTTCAGAAGCCGCGTCGGTTACACGATGGCCTTATTCAACCTCTTGGTGCAATGGCATGGTCTTGAGCCTGATGAAACGGGTTTGGTGCATCTGACCATTGCTGAGTTCAGCCTGTAAAACTAGCACCAAAGGTTATTACCCTTTGGATGTGGCACTGGGATTGACCAGCGATGGCTTCAGCATGTTGCTGCGAAGTTGTGCCACACGGATTGCCACCAAAGTCAGTTACGCGCAGGCAACCTTGCTCTTGAGTCTGTTTCTGCACTGGACGCCAGCTCAGGAAAGCATCGCGGGCATGGTTCTGGGGTTGGGTCAGCATACAGCAGTGTGGTTCGAAAGTGCCCCCGCATCGGAAGCGTCTTCTCAACTTGTCAAGTTTTGAGAGAAGGCGTGCGGGAACGACCGGGCCCGAAAGGGGCTTGGCGGGAAGGGGGAGATAGACGGCACACATTCAGGGGGGCGTAGCGCAGACCACCCGTCGACCGGGCCACGACCGTCACCGACAAGCGATGCCCCTGTCCATCCTGATGGACGTGATTACGACCTCGAGGGGGCCCACGTCTAACTACGGACCGTGATGGGGCAAACGAGTGACCGGATATAGCCGAGCTTAGGGAACGGCGCCAAACGCCAAGGGGATGGAGAGGTGTTGGTGATCCAGATCGACAGCAAAGCCACCCCGACGGCTACGGAAGCGGAGTTGGAGAAGCGGCGAGGCAAGCGGGCGTCGAACCCCCATCCAGGGTCCCAGCGGCATCGCGGCCGAGCTGCACATCGACGACGTGGCTCCAAGAAGCGCCGCAAGAAAGGAGACAAAGCCAAGAATGGCAAGATGGCGACCATCGTGTCGATGTACACGCTGAGGCAGGGTGCGGACGGCCAGTTGGAGGGGCCAATCAACGAGAAAGTGTATGCTTCCTACGCCCCCAAACGCCACACGGTCGCCATCGCCTGGCGTGAAACGAACAAGCGCGGCTTTGGACCGGAGAGTGGAAAGCTCGTTCAGATTGTGACCGATGGGGATAACGACCTGCAGCACTATATCGAAGAACTCTTCCCTGAAGCAATTCACACCGTTGATGTCTACCACGTGACCGAATACCTCTGGGAAATCGGCCGCTGCCTCTACAAGGAAGGCAGCGCTGAGTTGGTCGAGTGGGTAGAGGCGCAGAAGGAGCTCTTGTACGATGGGCGAGCGGCGGAGATCGTGGCCGAGCTTGGCAAACGCCTCGCCCAACTCGACTCAGGCAAGCAAAGCACCCAAGAACGCTTGCAGAAGATACGGGAGTACAGCCACAAACGAGTGGACAAGATGAACTACAAGGAACTGCGCCAGCAAGATTTGGAGATTTCGTCTGGGGCGGTCGAGGGCGCAGTGAACTATGTGATCGCCAAGCGCTTTGACAGCGGGGGTATGCGCTGGATTAAAGAGCGCGCCGAGCACTTGCTGCAGCTTCGCTGCATCGAAGTGAACAGTGATTGGGATGCGTTTATCGAATTCGCTCATGATAGAACAAGGGAACAAGCACAACAACAACGCAAGAACCTTTCCCTGAAACACACAAAACCGGCACCACTTCCAACCTATGGACTCATCTGATGACCTCTGCGGATAAGGTAATGGTAAATGAGAGCAACTGCACCCATTTCAGATAAGCTTACGAAAGAAGCTAGGCTCAAGGCAAGGCCGTCGAAAACGGCTTCCTGTCCCGGTGGCAGAGGAGTTGTATCACGTGGCGGCCGGA
>CAYNKW010000140.1:8364-10368 GCA_964397845.1 uncultured Anaerolineae bacterium | reverse complement strand
ACATCCGCCTGGCCTCGACCCAGGCGCGGATGGGCTTCCCCGAGGTGGGGCTGGGTATCTTTCCCGGCTTTGGCGGGACGCAGCGAGCGACCCGGCTGATCGGCAGGGGCCGGGCGTGTGAGTTGATCTTTACCGGTGACCAGATCAGCGCCGAGGAAGCGGCGAGCATCGGGCTGGTCAATCGGGTAGTGTCGCCCCAGCAGTTGATGGCCGAGGCGCGGCGACTGGCGGAACGAATCGCCAGGCAGGGCCCGGTCGCCGTGGCGCGGGCCAAAGCGGCCATCAACCAGGCGCTACAGACGAGCCTGGATGCCGGCCTGGCCTTCGAGCTGGAGGCAGTGCCGCTGACCTTTGGCACCGAGGACAAGGATGAGGGGATGACGGCCTTCCTGGAGCGAAGGAAGCCAGAGTTCAAGGGGCAGTGAGCATGTAGTGTCACTTGTCCGACTTGACAGATTCGCAAAAAGGCGTATCTTAAGGGTGGATGCGCCAGTGCAAATGGAGAAAGGAGGTAGTGATGCCCTGGCTGAATATGGGTGAGATACTACGGGTCAACGCCGTCAAGTTTCCCGACAAGATGGCGGTGAAGGGGATCGCGGTGAAGGACGGTTTCGGTGAGCTATCCTTCGCCCAGTACAACGAGAAGGCCTGCCGGCTGGCCAATGCCTGGCTGGAGATGGGACTCAAGAAAGGTGACCGGATTGCTGTCCTGCTCTACAACGCGATGGAGTACATGGAGATCTATGCAGCCGCCGCCAAGGCGGGGGTGGTCATTGTCCCCATCAACTTCCGCTGGGTGGGCCCCGAGATCGAGTACGTGGTCAACAACTCTGATTCCAAGGCGTTCATCTGCAGCGAGGAGTTCCTGGGCGACGTGGAATCTGTCAGGGGGACCTTTGAGCAGGTGGGGCCTGGCCGGTTCATCTTTATCGGTGATGAGGACAAGACCCCTCGGGGGTACCTCAATTATGAGGGCATCATCGCTGCGGCCTCGCCGGTTGAGCCCGGAGTCGAGATCGAGGGCCAGGATACGTGGATCCACCTCTACACCTCCGGCACCACCGGCCGCCCCAAGGGAGTCGTCCGTTCCCACGAATCTTACATCGCCTTCTTTTTTATCAACGAGGTAGACTTTGGTTTCAACGAGGCCGACATCGGCATGCTGGTAATGCCGATGTGCCACGTGAACTCTACCTTTTATTCCTTCGTGTTCACCTACATCGGCGCCGGGGTCTATGTGCACCGGGCCAGGAGGTTTGACCCGGCCGAACTACTGGAGATCATTGACCGGGAGAGGATCACCTTCACCTCGCTGGTGCCGACCCACTACATTATGATGCTGAACCTGCCCGACGAGGTGAAAGCAAAGTGCGACCTGACCTCGATGCGGCAACTGCTGATCTCCTCGGCGCCGGCCCGACGGGATACCAAGCTGGGGGTGCTAGAGATGTTCCCCAACGCCAAGCTTTACGAGGCCTATGGCTCCACGGAAGCGGGACTGGTCACGCTGCTCAAGCCGCACGAGCAGTTGATCAAGCTGGGCTCCATCGGCCGGGCCTGCGCGGGGACGGACATTGTGAGAGTCCTGGACGACGAGGGCAACGACGTGCCCGTGGGCGAGGTGGGCGAGCTCTACTCGCGGGGCCCAATGATGTTCGACGAGTACTGGAAGATGCCAGAGAAGACGGCCTCATCCTTCCGGGGTGAGTGGTTCAGTGCCGGTGATATGGCCCGCTACGATGAGGACGGTTACCTCTACATCGTGGACCGCAAGGACAACATGATCATCACCGGGGGCGAGAAGGCCTACCCCTCCGAGGTGGAGAATGTGGTCGGCTCCCACCCCGACGTCCTAGATGTGGCGGTCATCGGCGTGCCTCACGAGAAGTGGGGGGAGGCGGTACACGCCGTGGTCATCCTCAAGAAGCCCGACAATCCCCCCACCGGGGAGGAGATCATCGAGTACACGCGGGGCAAGATCGCTGGCTATAAGCGGCCCAAGAG
>CAYNKW010000140.1:0-8264 GCA_964397845.1 uncultured Anaerolineae bacterium | reverse complement strand
GAGTTGGAAGCCATAGTGGGTGCGGATAACGTCAGGGATGACCTGGTCGAGCGCCAGGCCTATTCACGGGACATGTCGGTCCACGTGGGTGTCCCCGATGTCATCGTGTTTGCAAACACGACGGAGCAGGTATCAAAGATCATGACCCTGGCCAACGAGCGCAAGATACCGGTCATCCCCAGGGGCTCGGGAAGCAGCGTGACGGGGGCCGTACTGGCCCCTACAGGGGGCATCGTCCTGGATGTGTCCAGGATGAACCGCATTAAGGAGATCAATCGGAAAGATGGGTACGCGGTGATGGAGCCCGGAGTGATTCTTAATAACCTGAACGCCGCGCTGGCTCCAACCCATTTCTACCCTCCCGATCCCAGCAGCGCGCCTCTGGCCTCCATAGGGGGCACGGTGAATACCAACGCCAGCGGTGAGCGCGCAGTCAAGTATGGCGGTACCAAAGACTGGATCCTGGGTCTGGAGGTGGTATTGGCCGACGGCCGGCTGCTAAAGACCGGAACGGTGAGCCCCAAGAGTTCCTCAGGCTTCGACCTGACCCATCTCTTCATCGGATCAGAGGGCACGTTGGGTGTGGTCACCGAGGTGACGGTAAAGATTCTGCCTACACCCGCGTACATGGCTTTCGGCCAGATCAGATTCAGGAAACTGGAGGACGCAGGCAGCGCCGTGACCGACATCCTGACCAGCGGCATCCTCCTCTCAAAGTGTGAGGTTCTGGACTCGGTCTCCCTGGATGTGGTCAAGGAGGTCATGGGCCTGGAAATTCCCCAAGAGGTTGGCTGCATTCTGTTCCTTCAGATAGATGGCCACAGGGCCGCAGTTGAAGATCAGATGAAGCAGATCAGCGCCATAGCAGAGAAGCACGGTAGCATTGACCTGAGATGGACCGATGACCATCAGGAGATGCTCAAGATCTGGGAGGCCCGTGGAGGATTGACGCCTGCTCTTTCAAAGCGGATCAGAGGCGAGCGGCTCATTCCCATCGTCGAAGACAGCGGTGTGCCCGTCACCAGGATACCGGCTGTCATCAAGGCGGTCCAGGAAATCGGCGAAAAGTACGATTTCCCCATCGCTACCTTCGGTCACGTGGGCGATGGAAACATCCATCCGGTGCTCATCATGGACCCACGAAAGAAAGAGCACTGGGAGAAAGCCCGCAAGATCACCAGTGATCTCATAGACCTTACCATTGAGCTCGGGGGCACGCTCACTGCCGAGCACGGCACCGGCATGGCCAAGTCGCCCTTTATCGGCCGGGAAATAGGAGAGGTGGGCATGGAAGTCATGCGCACCGTTAAGAAGGCCCTGGACCCCAACAACATCCTCAATCCTGGCAAGATGGGCCTGGACGACACGGTCAAGGACATCTATGACTACTTTGCTTTCACCGACTTTCTCGAGAGGCCGGACGAGGTCAAAAGCTACGGCACGCCCATTGACAACGAGGTGATGGCCTGCATCCAATGCGGCTTCTGTCGCCTGGGGTGTCCCATTTTTGCCGAGACCGGTCTGGAATCGCGCAACGCCCGAGGGCACGTCATCCTGGCTCACAATCTGATGACCGGGGCCATTGAGCCTTCCGAGGAACTGGCAGCCAGCTTCTACCAGTGTACCACGTGCCTGAACTGCAAGGCCACTTGTCCGGCCGGCGTCGTCGTCTCTGACATCGTCGAGGGTGCGCGCCGGCGGCTGGTTGAAGAAGGCTACCTGCCGGACGTTTTCGCGCCCATGCTGGAGAGCCTGAGAACCCAAGGTAACCCCTTCGGCGAGTCTGCGGCAAGCCGGACGGAGGTCTACCCGACCGGTTTCGAGGAGAAGACCGTCTCCCCGGGGAAGGCGGACGTTTTGCTCTATCTGGGCTGTGTAGGCTCTTACCAGGATTTGTACATCGTCCCCAGCATGATGGAGTTGATGGACAAGGCCGGAGTGAACTATGCCGTCCTGGGGGAGCACGAGGTTTGCTGTGGCTACGTGGCCCACTTGATCGGCGCCAAAGATAGCTTTAAAGATTGCATGGAGAAGAACAGGGCCATGTTCTACGAAATGGGCCTGAATGAGAACGGGCAGATCGTTACTACCTGCGCTGGATGCTATAGGGCCTTCGCAGATCTGTACCCCAGACACTCTGACCCTTCGACCGGGCTCAGGACAGGCTTTGATGTGCCGGTGCTGCACGCTGTGCAGTTCATGGAGCAGTTGATTGGTCAGGGCAGAATCCAGTTCACGGGTGAGTTCCCGAAAAAGGTCGTCTATCACGATCCATGCGACATCGGCCGGCACCTGGGCATCTATGAGCCGCCGCGCAACGTCCTGAAGAGCATACCGGGTCTGGAGCTCGTGGAGTTCAAGCTGAACCGAGAGTTGGCCAAGTGCTGCGGCGGGGGCGGGGGCATGAAGGCCTATGACAATGGCCTGAGTGCGAAGCTGGCCGACAACCGCGTAGCCGAAGCGATGGATCTGGGAGCCGAGGTCATCGTCTCTGCCTGTCCTTCCTGCAAGAGCAACCTCAAGCTGGCCGGCGCCAGGATGGGGCGAGAGCGGAGGCAGCGCATCCGGGTGATGGACATCACCGAGGTGCTGGCCGAGGCCCTGTGAGGATGGAGGATGACGAAGAATGGAGAATGAGGAATGGAGAAGGGGCTCAGGCGTAAGAGGATACAGGCGACCGTTACCTTCAAGCAGATGATGGCCGACTACTACTACCGGCTGAACCGCATCTCCACCGGGGAGGAGAACGGCAAGATCGCCTGGTGCACGAGCGTCGGACCGGCCGAACTGCTCGTGGCTTTCGGCTTCGAGGTGCACTATCCCGAGAACCACGGCGCTATGCTGGGAGCCACCCGGCTGGCAATGGACTATATCCCGCTGACCAACGCCATCGGCTACTCGCCGGACATCTGCTCCTACCTGACCAGCGACGTGGGTTGCTACCTGAAGGGAGAAACGCCTCTCTCTAAAGCGTATCCGGGCATCGAGAGCGTGCCCCGGCCCGACGTCCTGGTCTACAACACCAACCAGTGCCGGGATGTGCAGGAGTGGTTCGAGTTCTACGGACGGGAGTTTGGCGTGCCTGTGCTGGGCATCACTCCTCCCCATGCTCTGGTGGAGGTCCGGGAGGTGGACATCGCCAACGTGGTGGAGCAGCTCGAGGCAATGATTCCCCCACTGGAGGAGGCCTCGGGCCAAAAGTTCGACATGCACAAGTTCCGGGAGAGCGTGCGTCTCTCCCGCGAGTGCAGCGAGCTGTGGGGGGAAGTGTTGGAACTGGCGCGACACGTGCCCTCTCCCTGGACCTTCTTCGACGGTACGATCCACATGGGGCCGGCGGTCTGCCTGCGGGGCTCCCAGGAGGCGGTTGATTATTACCGACTCCTCAAAGCCGAGTTGGAGCAGCGCATTGAGGATGGCGTGGCGGCTGTGGACGGGGAACGGTTCCGCCTCTACTGGGAGGGCATGCCTATCTGGGGGAAGTTGCGGGCCTTGTCCGAACAGCTTGCCGGACTGCAAACCTGCGTCGTGGCGTCCACCTACTGCAACAGTTGGATCTTTAGCGCTTTCGATGAACGCCGGCCCTTCGAGAGCATGGCCCGGGCGTATACCGAGATCTTTATCAACCGCGCCGAGAGCGTCAAGGAGCAGTACATCGAGGACATGGTGGACGAATTCCAGGTTGACGGTATCATATTCCACGATGCCAGGACCTGTCCCAATAACTCTAACAGCCGGTACGGCATGCCCCAGAGGCTGGAGAAGAGACTGGGCATACCCTGTCTGGTCATCAATGGCGACCTGAACGACCTGCGCTGCTACTCGGAGGAGCAGACGAGGACGAACATTGAGGCCTTCATCGAGCAACTGGAGGAAGGGCGGTAGGAGGTGTTAGTAAATTGGGAAACTGGTAAATTGGTAGGTCGGGAAACTGGTAGATTGGTGGATTGGGGAACGGATAAACATGTGTAGGAGTAACCAATTTACCAGTGTACCAGTCTACCAATTTACCAACCTGGGGTTTTACGCCGGTGTGGATTCGGGTACTTCCACGACCAAGGCGGTAGTCGTTGACGCGGAGAAGAGGATACTGGGGAGCTTTGTGCGAAGGTCGGGGGCAGACCTGACGGGCGCGGCGGCGGGTGCCTTTGAGGAAGCGGTGAAGCAGGCGGGGCTCTCGCCGGAAGCGATCCGCCACGTCACGGCGACCGGCTACGGAAGGCACAACGTACCCTTTGCCCACGACACCAGGACCGAGATCGGTTGCCACGGGCGGGGATGCTATCACTACTTCCCCGAAGCGATCACGGTCGTGGACATCGGCGGCCAGGACAGCAAGATCATCAAGCTGGATGCGCAGGGCAGGCGCACCGGCTTCAAGATGAACCGCAAGTGTGCCGCCGGCACGGGAGCTTTCCTGGAGGAGATAGCCCACAAGCTGGACATCCCTCTCTGCGAGCTCAATGGCCTGGCTCGAGCGGCCAGCAAGACGGCCCGAATCGGGAGTTATTGTACAGTCTTTACCGCCACGGAGGTGCTGGATCGGATCAGGGCCGGTGAGAGGAGCGACGACATCGTCCGCGGGCTGTTCGACTCGGTCACCAAGCGGATCCTGGAAATGGATACGTTGACCGGCCGGGTGATTATGAGCGGGGGAGTCGTCGCCTTCAATGACATTGTGGCGGAACTCTTGAGCGCACGAGCGGGAGTCGAGGTGGATATTGCGCCCCACCCGCAGGAAATGGGGGCCTTTGGAGCAGCCTTGGTCGCCCTGGAGTCCACCACGGCCGCCGGAGTATGAGGTGCACGCCTGACGGCCATCGTGGAGTACGCACTATCACGGTAATGCAAAGTACTTTGTGTACTTTCGGGTTGTCGAAGTGAGGATTCCAAAAAGAAAGTGATTGAAAAACTTGCTATAAGGATTTCTTTGCCGGGATTTGAGGATGAGGGGATTTTTCTAAATTTCATCCCCTAATCCCCTCATCCCGGCCCCGTTTGGTTCCGGCTTGGCCGGGTTAGGAGATTTACATCATGTTCTTTCAAAAGGCTTACATCCCCTACGGTGGGTACTGGAGCACGCCGTTTTGCCGCTGGCAGGGGAGCTTTGCTCACCTCAACGCCATCCCCTTCGCCGCCGAGATCGCGGTGCGAGCCCTGGAGGAGTGGGACATCTCGCCCCAGGTGTTCGATAGCCTTTACCTGGGGCTCACGGTGCCCCAGAAGCACGCCTTCTATGGCGGGCCCTGGCTGGCCGCGAGCATCGGGGTGGATACCATCGCCGGCCCCATCATCGGGCAGGCCTGTGCAACAGGTGCCCGTGTGATGGCCCTGGCCGGCTTCGAGTTGGAGACCACTTCTAATGCTGGGGAGGAGCGGGCAGTGCTGACCATCACCACCGACCGCTGCAGCAACGGCCCTCACATCTACTATCCCGACCCACTGGGGCCGGGGGGCACGGGCGACAAGGAGGATTGGGTGTGGGACAATTTTGGCTTCGATCCCTACGCTCGCAACGCCATGATCGAGACGGCGGAGAACGTGGCCCGAGAGGAGGGTATCAGCCGCGAGGAGCAGGACGAAATGACGCTCCTGCGCTACCGCCAGTATGACGACGCGCTGAAGGACGATTCCGCCTTCCTGCGCCGTTACATGATGATGCCCATCGAGGTGAAGGATGCGCGGGGGCGCAAGGTCCTGGCCACTGTTGATGGAGACGAGGGAGTGTTCCCCACCACGGCCGAGGGACTGGCCCGACTCAGGCCCGTCCTGAAGGAAGGCACGGTCACCTACGGGACGCAGACCCATCCCGCCGACGGCAACTGCGGGATCATCGTCACCACGCAGGAAAAGGCGCGGGAGCTGAGCCGCGATCCCAGGATCGAGATTCAGTTGCTCTCCTACGGAGAGGCGAAGGCGAAGAAAGGGTACATGGCCCAGGCTATCGTCCCCGCCGCGCACCAGGCGCTCTCGCGGGCCGGCATCAGCATCGAGGATGTGCGCGCCATCAAGACGCACAACCCCTTTGCCGTGAACGATATCTATTTCTGCCGCGAGATGGGGGTGAAGCCGGAGGCGATGAACAATTACGGCTCGTCCATCGTCTGGGGGCACCCGCAGGGGCCCACCGGCCACCGGCTGATCATCGAGGTCATTGAGGAGCTGATCCTGGTGGGGGGAGGGTATGGACTGTTCGTCGGCTGCGCCGCCGGGGACTCGGGCGCGGGGGTGGTTCTCAAAGTCACCGGCTGAGACGGATGGCATGATAGAGGAGGAAATGATGACTACAGAGGCTAAAACGGGTAAAGAGAAGAGTGGACGTATCGGAGAGGTGCGATGCCAGAACTGTTTTGTTCGCTTCCGGCCTCCGCCAGGGTCGGAGAAAGCAGCCTGTCCCGCCTGCGGCTGGGAGTGGTACATCTCCTGGGCGGGCAAGCTGGCCAAGATCAGAAAGCCGGTCTGGGAGAGCTGGGAGCGACACTTGGCTGAGGCACAAAAGAAAGAAGGATAGGGAGGTTCTACATGGCACTCAAACGCAAGATCGCGTACATAGACCTTTCCACCGGCGAGGTCAAGACCGCCCCTATCCCCATCGAGATGCGCAAGTTGTATCTGGGTGGGAGGGGGCTGGACATGTATTTGCTGTACAACCATCTGCAGCCGGGCGTTGACCCGCTGGGCCCCGACAATGTGCTCACGGTCAGCGCCGGGCTACTGGTCGGCACGCTGGCCTCGGCCTCGGCCCGGACGCACATTGGAGCCAGGTCGCCGCTGACCGGCTTTATCGGCAGTTCCAACATGGGCGGCTTTTTCGCCCCGGAGCTAAGGTGGGCCGGCTTCGATCACCTGGTGATCAAGGGCAAGGCCGATGGCCCCGTCTACCTCTGGATCCACGACGGAGAGATCGAGGTGCGCGACGGTTCCCACCTGTGGGGCGAGGATATTCCCACCACCCAGGAACTCATCCGTGAGGAGCTGGGCGACCCGGAGGTCAAGGCACTGTGCATCGGCCTGGCGGGGGAAAATCTGGTGCGCTTTGCCAACGTGATGACCGGCCTCAAGAACGCCGCCGGTCGCACGGGGATGGGCGCGGTGATGGGCTCCAAGAACCTCAAGGCCGTCGCCGTCCGGGGCACGATGGACCTGGAAATCCGCTTCCCCGAGGAGGCGCTAGAGTACAACTCTAATCTCATTGAGCACATCGGCTCGACAAAGTTTGCCCAGATCATGCAAAAGTGGGGCACCATGTTCATCTATGGTGTCACCAACACCACCGGCCTGGTGCGCAACCGGAACTTTCAACTTAACCAGCAGGTGGGGGGGAACATCGAATGTGAGCACATTGAGAAGTACTCGCTGGGCACGGAGGGCTGCTACGGCTGCATCCTTCACTGCCGCCACAAGTACCTGATCAAGGATGGGCCTTATGCCGGAACCTACGGCGAGGGGCCAGAGTACACCAGCCAGGGCGCTTTCGGCATGGAGGTCGGCTGCAACAACTTTGAGACGATCCTGGTCGGCAACCACCTGGTCAACAAGTACGGGCTGGACACGCTGGAAATCGGCAGCATGATCGCCTGGGCGATGGAGCTCTACGAGAAGGGCATCCTGACCGACGAGGACACGGACGGCTTGAAGCTGGAGTGGGGCAACGACGAGGCAGTGCTGGAGATGATCGCGCGCATCGCCGAGCGCAAGGGGCTGGGCGACATCCTGGCCGAGGGACCGCTGCGGGCCGCCGAGAAGATCGGCCAGGACGCGCTCAATTACTGCATTCACGTCAAAGGGATGAGCAACCTGCACTCGGACGAGCGGTCCACGCCATCGCTGGCGCTGGGCATCGCCACGGGCTCGCGGGGCGCCGACCACCTGCGCAGCCGGCCGGCGATTGACCTCTACCACCTGCCCGAGCACGTGTTGCGCAGGATCTATGGCGGCCCCAAGCCGTATGACGGCCCGCTTTCGTCCGATTACACTACCTACGTGGGGAAGGCGCGCATGGTGCAGTGGCAGGAGATGATGTACGAGGCGATTGACTGTACCGGCATCTGCAAGTATCACACCATCTTTCTCAGCCCCAACCTGATTGCCTTCGAGGAGCTTTCCAAACTGATCTACTACAACACGGGCCTGGAGTTCACGCCGGAGGAGATATGGGACATCGCCGACCGGGCTTATACCGTCGAGCGGCTGTTCAACATCCGGGAGGGGTTGACGCGGGAGGACGACTGGCTGCCGGACCGTTACTTTGACGAGCCGACGCC
>CAYNKW010000139.1:5706-10402 GCA_964397845.1 uncultured Anaerolineae bacterium | reverse complement strand
CTTGGGTAGTTAGCCCAATCGTATTGGGCGCTCTTGAAGGCGACGGCCAATACGATTGGCCTTCTACCCCTGATTAACGTGGTAAAATCTGAGCATCTCGGATTGACAGAGACCTTTTATTGCGCTATACTCTGCTCCGATTATGCCTGATAGCACTAGATGTTATAGGAGGGTAGTTTGAGGGGACGGCAGTTGATCCTTGTGGCACTGGTAACACTAACGGTACTGGCAGCCGGGCAAGTTCCAGGGGCGATCGCCGATGGCCCGCCGCCCGGCCTGACGATGGAGGCCGAGGCTGCCTTTGACGGCTATTTCAAATACGGCGAGTGGCTGCCGGTGTGGGTGCACCTGGAGAACAGCGGCCCTGACTTGCAGGCCGAGATACGGGCGCGCGTCACCGGCGGCGGGGGCACGAGGACGTTTGCCGCGCCAGCGCCCTTGCCCACCGGCTCCCGCAAGCGCATCCCGGTCTATGTCCTGCCCAACAACTTTTCCCACCAACTGGAAGTACAGTTGGTAGAAGGCGATAACGTGCTGGTTTCCCGGAAAATCCCGGTGGAGCCCCGGCCCAGCAACAGTTACTTTGTCGGGCTGGTCGCTCCGGAGCGGGGTGCACTGTCGCTGATCCTGGGCGCGTCGCTGCCGGGGCAGGAGCGGTCAAAAGAGTTCATTGACCTCTCCACGGCGGGCCTGCCGGAGCGGATGGAGGGATTGCGCTCTTTTGACTGCCTCATCTTGAACGACGTGGACACGGCCTCGCTCACACCGGAGCAGGGAGCGACGCTGGAAGCCTGGGTGCGCCAGGGCGGGCGACTGGTGATCGGCGGTGGGGCGGGGGCCAGGCGCACCGTCGCCGGATTGCCTGATTCGCTGCTGCCGTTCGTGCCGCGTGGTCTGGTAGAGGTGGACACGCTGCCAGGGTTGGCCGACTTTGCCACGGCGGCGGAGGTCCGCGTACCGGGGCCATTCGTCGTAGCCACCGGCGAGCCGGGCGAGGGTCACACGCTGGCTGCCCAGGACGACCTGTTCCTGGTGCGCGAGCGGGCTGTCGGCAGCGGCTACGTGGATTGCGTGGCTCTCGACCTGGCTGTCTCTCCCTTTGACGCCTGGACGGGGACGACGGCTTTCTGGGAAAGACTACTCTCGCCCGGCGCGACTTATCCCGAATGGTTGCCGCCTGACATGTCGCTCCGGCAGATGAGGTCAAATCAGATGACCTACGCCCTCTCCAACTTGCCTTCGCTTGATCTGCCCTCCATCCGTGGGCTGGGCGTGTTGCTGGTGCTTTACGCCGTATTGGTCGGACCGGTCAACTATTTCGTGCTGCGTTGGCGCAAGCGTTTGCACTGGGCCTGGATTACCATTCCACTGATGACCGTTGCTTTTTCGGCCGTGGCCTTTGGCCTGGGCTACGCGCTGCGGGGCAGCGATCTGATCCTGAACAAAATCGCCGTCATCGAGCTGCAGCCGGACGGCGTGGCGGGGGTGAGCAGCTATCTGGGCCTCTTTTCCCCGGCCCGGCAGTCCTACGAGATCGAAGTGAAAGGCGATGGCCTGCTTGCTCCCCTGAACCCCGATTACAACCCCTGGGGGCCGGGCGGTGTCAACACCGTGGGTGAGATGGTCTTTTTGCAGGGCGATCCGGGCCGCGTGCGTGGTCTGACCGTGAACCAGTGGGCCATGCAGACCTTTATGACGGAAGGCGTGTGGGCCGATTTTGGCCGGATCGTCAGCGAGCTGTGGAGCGAAGGCAACGCATTGGTGGGCAGCGTGCGCAACGAGACAACCCACGCGCTAACGGACATGGTGCTCGTGCTGGGCAACCGTTTCGTTCGCCTGGGCGACGTGCCACCGGGCGAAGAAGTGCCAGTGATGATGAATCTGTCCAGCCTGGCCAGAGAACGGCCCATTAGCTGGCAGTTGTTCAAGGAGCAGTTCATTCAACCAGGACCTGGCGGTCCACCGCGCGAAGCGCAGTTGAAGCAGACGGTAGTGGATAGCATCTTGGGGCAGGGCGGCAACTTTGGGCCGATCTCGAGTGTCCCTTTTGGGAGCGGGGGCCGTTCGCTCCAGGGGCTGGTGCTGCTCGGCTGGCTCGACGAAGCGCCGCCCGAGGTGCAGGTGAGCGGTCGAAAGCCAGCGCAACAGACGACAGCCTTGCTCTATATGCCTCTTTCGTATCGCCTGCCTGATGAGGGTGACGTTTCGCTGCCGCCCGGCTTTATTCCCGGCTGGTTAGTGGAGATGCCGGTGGAGGGTGGCCTGTGTGGCCCAGGCGCGACGTCGGTCTACATTGGGCGGGGGCAGGCAACCTTTGAATTCCAGATGCCTGAAGGAGTTCAGGATGTGCAGATAGAGAAGCTAATGCTGGTCCTCAGGTCGGAGGGGGGTTGGGAGCAGCCGCCGGACATGGCGATCTATGATTGGGACGCGGAGGCGTGGGCCAAGCTGGACGACCCGTCATGGGCATCAACGTCTTTTCCGATGCGGCCGGCGTGGTGGGCGTGGTGAATGACGACGGCCTGGTGCGCGTGCGCCTTTCGTCCGAGGGTGGGCGTGGTGGCGGCTGTTTCTACGTGGAATTGGGCCTGGAGGGGAGGCGATGATCGCGATTGAGACACGAGGATTGACCCGCCGCTTTGGCAAGGTGACGGCCGTGGATGGTCTTGACCTGCAAGTGCTGGCTGGCGCACTGTTCGGGCTCATCGGTCCCAACGGCGCGGGCAAGACGACGACGCTGCGCATGCTGGCCGGTCTGCTGGAGCCAACTTTTGGCGAGATCGTACTCAACGGCCACGTGGCCAACCACGACTGGCGCGAACTGCGACGGCAGATCGGCTATATGCCCGACTTTTTCGGCGTCTACGAGGACATGCTGGTCTGGGAACACCTGGACTTTTTCGCCCGCTGCTACGACCTACCTGCCACCCGTCGTCGCCAGGTGACCGACGAACTGTTGGAACTGGTAGACCTGGTCGAGAAGCGAGACGCCTACGTGCATACGCTCTCGCGGGGCATGAGGCAGCGGCTGTGCCTGGCCCGTGCCTTGGTGCACGACCCGCAGGTGTTGCTGTTGGACGAGCCGGCTTCGGGCCTGGACCCACGCGCCCGGGTGGAGATGCGCGAGTTGCTGCGCGAGTTGGGGGCCATGGGCAAGACGGTCGTCGTCAGCTCGCACATCCTGGCGGAACTGGCCGAGTTGTGCGACTCGGTGGGCATCATCGAGAAGGGTCGCCTGGTGGCCAGCGGTCCGCTGGAGGAGATCAGCCGCCACGTGCAGCAAGGGCGCACGCTGCGCCTGAAGGTGCTGTCCGACAAAGCCGAGGCCGAGGCGGGACTGCGCGATCGACCCGGCGTCGGGGAGGTCTACGAGGCCAACGGTTTCCTGGAGATCGAGTTCCTGGGCGACGACGAAGCGACGGCGGATCTGCTAGCAACACTGGTGGCGCGCGGTATCAAGGTGGTCTCCTTCAGCGAAGTGACCAGCGACCTGGAGGAGGTCTTTTTGCGGCTGACCAAGGGGGAGGTGGCGTAGATGCGGTTCAAATACTCCGGCTGCGCTCAGTACAGACCACGACTGGGGGTCAACCCCATCATCGTCAAGGAACTCCGCTCGCGGATGCGGGGCGGGCGGGCGTTTGTCATCCTGACGAGTGCACTGTTGCTGCTGGGGGCAGTCAGCTATGCCCTCTACCGCATTGGGCTGGCCACATCGCGCTACACGACCTCGCCCCTCAGCCCGCAGATCGGGCAAATGCTCTTTGTGGCGCTGGTGTTTCTGGAGTTGATGATGGTCTGCTTCATTACGCCGGCCGTCACGTCAGGGGCCATCAGCGGCGAGCGGGAAAAGCTGACCTACGAGATACTGCTGGCGACGCCGCTTCGTCCGGCCAGCATTCTGTGGGGCAAGCTGATCTCGGCCCTGAGCTACGTCTTTTTGCTCATCTTTGCCGCCGTGCCCATGGTCAGCCTGGTCTTTATCTTTGGCGGCGTCTCGCCGCGCGATATGATCAAGGCGCTCGTCGTCCTGGTGGCCGTGGCGGTGACGTTGGGCGTAACGGGCATTTTCACGTCCGCCTGGCTGGGGCGCACAGCGCGGGCGACGGTGCTCAGTTACCTGGTCGTGCTGGCCTTGCTGATCGGGCCGGTATTCGTTTACATCCTTGTCGGCGTGCTTAGAGGGGCGGAGCCGCCGCGCTGGGTGCTGGTGCCCAACCCAGCGAGCGCGCTCTTTTCGGCGCTGACGGTATCCATGCCTGTCGATGGCCCGGCCAGCATCTTCTGGGGCCTGGGGATGGCCTTGGGCGGCAACCTGGGTATGGTGACAGGATCGAGAACCCCGACCGGCATTCTCCGACCGCTCTACCACTACACCCTGCCGCTCTACGGCGTGGTGACGTTGGTGCTCTACCTGCTGGCCACCCGGCTGGTGAGGCCGACCCGCCGTTGGCGCATAGGGTGGAAAGAAGTGTTGGCCGCCCTGGCGCTGTTCCTGCTCTTTGGTGGTGCGGTGACACTGGCCTTTGTCTCCACCGCCGACCGTTATGAGAGGGTCAGTATCCTTTCCATGCCTGCGCCTGTGCCAATGCCCCCCAGCATGCCACCAGAGCCAGTCGTCGTTGAGAGGGTGGTAGTTGTAAAAGTGACCGAAACGCCGTCGCCGGCCCCAACACCGATGAGCGTTCTGCCTTCGCCT
>CAYNKW010000139.1:0-5606 GCA_964397845.1 uncultured Anaerolineae bacterium | reverse complement strand
GCAGCCGTGGTGCGCCAACTGTACACCGTGGACCACACCTGTGGCGAACCGCCCAACTTTCCGGTCGTATACCTGGAGCGGACCACCGACGACGGCACAGGCGATCCAGACATACCCCAGGTCGAGTCTCGCGTGCTGCCGGAATCGGTGCAAACGGTGGTGGTAGACGCCCTGGCAGACCTGCCCGCGGAATTCCTGTGGGTGGACGGCCACCACACGGTGCCCATGGACACTAGCTCCACGGTGGTGGGCGGCGGTGCGATCTTTACCCTGGGTAACATTCACATCCAAGAGGACAATTCGGTGCTTGTGCCGGCAAGCCTTTACCTTGCCACGGAGGGCGCTGGCGGAAGGACCTACGTGCTAGAGAAAGTAGATGGCGTCTGGCAGGTGACGGGAGATACGGGGGTGCAGTGGATAAAGTAGGGACCTGGCAAACCGGTGCTCTGCAACCACACCTGGCGCGCTTTGGCCACCGCCTGCGTTTGCGTGACGGCTGGCTGCTGGGGCAACGTTCGCTGTGGGCCGCGTGTCTGGCGGCGGTGCTGATCCAACTGGCCGGGCGGATGTGGCCGGTGGAGCGCTTCTGGCTATGGACGCTAGCCCCACTGGCTGCCTGGCCGTTGGCTGTGGTGGTCGTCTCGCTGTTGCGGCCCCTGCCCCCGTGGCGCGTCGCCCGCCGCGTTGACGCGGAGCTTGGCTTAAAGGAGCGTTTGGCGACAGCTCTCGCGCTGGAAGGCTGGAAGAATGGAAGAATGGAAGATACAAGCCAACTTGCCAACCTTCCAACCTTCCAGTCCGCTCTTGTAGCCTTGCAGCAGCAGGATGCTCTTGTTACTGCCCGCGCCGTTCACCCCCGCCACGCCTTCCCCCTTCGCTGGCTGCGACGCCCCCTGCTGCTGGCGGCGGTCCTCGTCGCGGCGACCGTCGCGCTGGCCGTGCTTCCCAACCCGATGGACGCCGTGCGGGCCGAGCGGGCCGCCGTCGCCCAGGCTGCCGAGGAGCAGGCGGAGCAGATCGAAAAAGTACGTCAAGAGATCGAGAATGCGCAAGAGCTGACGCCGGAGGCGCGGGAAGAACTGCTGCGCCAGTTGGCCGAGCTGGCCGAACAACTCCGTGCCAATCCCGGCGATCGCGAAGAGGCGCTGGCCGACCTGTCCAGAGTGGAGGAAGCCCTGCGCCAAAAGCTCGACCTCAACGCCGATGCGCGCCAGGCGGCCGTGGAGGCGCTGGCCGGTCAACTGCAAGCGTTGGCCGAGGGCCAAACCGGCAAGAAAGCAGACCTCTCCGACGCTGTCAGGGCGCTGGAAAAGCTGGCCGGGCGACTGGCCGAGATGGACGCCGCCGAGCGGCAGACTGTGGCGCAATCGTTGGCCCAGATGGCCGCCCGCGCTGCCCAGTCCGGCGACGGCGCCCTGGCGCAGGCCCTGGCCACGCTGGCCCAGGCGGCGCAGGCCGGCGACAGCGAGGCTGCCTCGCAGGCTGCCCGGGCTGCCGCTGGCGCGCTGGCCCAGGCTCAGGGCGAACTGGCCAACCAGGCTGCTCTGAGACGGGCGCTCTCCCGGTTGCAGGAGAGCCGCCAGGCGGTGGCCCAGGCAGGTCAGGGCCAGGGACAGGCCGCGGCGCAGGGTCAGGGGCAGGGGCAAGGACAGGGTCAGGGACAAGGTCAGGGACAGGGGCAAGGACAGGGACAAGGCCAGGGGCAGGGAGGGATGCCCGGCGGTGGCGGGGGTACCCAGGCCGACACGTTGCCGCCTGCCAGGCGCACCGGCAAGGCCGGCCAGCCGCAGGGAGAAGGCCGTCCCGGCGCCACGGGCGAGCTGGATCAACAAGTCTACGTGCCGTGGGAGCGTCGCCAGGACAGCGGCGATCAAGTCACCATCACCGGTCCGGACACTGGCCAGGGAGAAACGCAGGTGCGTGAACAGAAGGAGGCGTTGCCCGGCGCGCCAGGTGAGGCGCTGGTGCCCTACCACGAGGTGTACTATAACTACCTGGACACGGCCAACCAGGCCATGGAGCGGGACTATATTCCAGCGGGGTTAAAAGATTACGTGCGAGAATACTTTTCGCAGTTGGAGCCGTAGGGAGAGTTCAGGGTCGGCAGGTTGGCAACCTTGCGCGTCGAGGTAAAATCTGCTACAATTACATCGTGCTGCCCGATCTGAGAGGCGAGGTGTGAGATGTTGATCGTCAACGGTACGCTGGCAACGATGGATAACCAGGGCCGACTGATCCCCGACGGTGCGCTCCTCATCAAGGGCGACGGGATCGCGACGGTGGGAACCTCGCGCGGCCTGCAGGCCCGCTATCCCGACGAAAAAGTGCTCGACGCAGGGGGACGCCTGGTGATGCCGGGGCTCATCTGCGCGCACACGCACTTTTACGGCGCGTTTGCGCGGGGCATGGCCCTGCCCGGTGAGCCGCCGAGTAACTTTTCCCAGAACCTGGAAAGACTCTGGTGGCGGCTGGACAAAGCACTGGACGAGGAGGCGGTGCGCTACAGCGCGCTCGTCTGCCTGGTGGACGCGATCCGCCACGGCACGACGACACTCATCGATCACCACGCCAGTCCCAATGCCATTGATGGCTCGCTGGACATCATCGCCGAGGCCACGTTGCAAGCCGGCGTGCGGGCCAGCCTGTGCTACGAGGTGACAGACCGTGACGACAACGCCCGCCGGCGGGCCGGCATCGCCGAGAACGCCCGCTTCATCGCCGCCGTGCAGGCGCAGGCCAATCCACTGCTGGGCGCCAGCTTTGGCCTGCACGCTTCACTGACACTGTCGGACGAGACGCTGGAGGAAGCGGCGGCAGCGGCGGCCACGCTGAACGCTGGCTTTCACATCCACGTGGCCGAGGACCTGGTCGACCAACGCGACAGCCTCCAACGCAGCGGCCTGCCGGTCGTCGAACGCCTGCATCGGCACGGCATCCTGGGCGCAAAGACCATCGCCGCTCATTGCATCCACGTGGACGACGCCGAGATCGATATCCTGCACGCGACTGGCAGCCGCGTGGTGCACAATCCGCGCTCCAACATGAACAACGCCGTCGGCACAGCCAGGGTGATGGATTTCCTGAGCCGGGGCATCCGCGCCGGACTGGGCAACGATGGGTTCTCCAACAACATGTTCACCGAGATGCACACCGCCTACCTGGTGCACAAGATGGCTCAGGCCGATCCGCGCGCCATGCCCGCCGACACCGTGCTGCGCATGGCCTTTGCACACAATGCCGGGATCGCAAGCGTTTTCTTTCCCCGGCCGGTGGGGCAGTTGTCACCCGGCGCGCTGGCCGACGTCATCCTGGTGGACTATTACCCCACAACGCCGCTCACTTCTGGCAACCTGCCATGGCACGTCATCTTTGGCATAGACGGCAGCGGCATAGACACAACCATCGTCGGTGGCCGGGTGCTGATGCGTCACCGGGAGCTGTTGACCCTCGACGAAGCGGCCATCACCGCCCGGTCACGCCGGCTTGCAGCGGAGGTCTGGAAGCGATTTTAATAATTTAAGGAGAGTACATTGAAATACCTCTATGCCCTGCTCGTCTTTGTGCCGCTGGCCGGGGTGGCCGAACTGGCCGGCTGGAGCCCCAGCCTGATCCTCATCAGCTCCGCGCTGGGTATGGTCCCCCTGGCCGGGTTGCTGGGCGAAGCCACCGAGGAACTGGCAGTGGCCACAGGCCCCAGGCTGGGCGGGTTCCTCAACGCCACGCTGGGCAACGCCGCCGAGTTGATCATTACCATCGTCGCCCTGAGCGCCGGCAAGGTGACGCTGGTGCAGGCCTCCATCACGGGCTCTATCCTGGGCAACCTGCTGTTGATCCTAGGCTTCAGCATGTTGCTGGGAGGCTTTAAGAACGGCCTGCTCAAGTTCGACCGCACGCTGGCCGGCGTCAGCTCCACCATGATGATCCTGGCCGTCATTGGCCTCATCGTGCCCACGGTCTTCCAGGCATTTCACGGGCCGGAACACCTGGCCGAAGACCTGGAGAACATGAGCCTGGGCGTGGCCGGGGTGCTGCTATTGCTCTACATCCTGAGCATCGTGTTTACCTTCACGGCCAACTTTTCGGGCAGGGAGGCGAGCGCTGCCGTGACTGGCGATGAAATCGCGCATCACCAGGCACGATGGAGCATGCAGGTCGTCATCGGCCTGCTGGCCGTCTCCACTGTCGCCATCGTCTTTCTGAGCGAGTTCCTGGTAGGCGCCGTCGAGCCGGTGGTGCACGAATGGGGCATCAGCGAGTTCTTTATCGGCATCATCCTGATACCCATCGTGGGCAACGTGGCCGAGCACCTGGTGGGCGTCCAGATGGCCATGAAGAACAAAATGGATCTCTCGCTTTCGATCTCCCTCGGCTCGAGCATGCAGATCGCGCTGTTCGTCGCACCACTGCTGGTCTTTGTGAGCCTCTTTGTGGGGCCAGAGCCGATGAACCTTTACTTTAACACTTTTGAAGTCGTTGCCCTGGGGTTGGCAGTGCTCATTGCCGCACTCATCTCCCTGGACGGCGAATCACACTGGTTGGAAGGCGCACAACTCCTGGCGGTCTATACTATCCTGGGCATCGCCTTCCTTTACCTGCCGGCGTGACAGGATCACAGTCGGGCAGCTTGACTTTGCAGGAGAACTGGGGCAACATAGACCCAACGAAACCGGCCGGCACGGGGGGGGACTGGATCGAGGAAGTGTCACGGTCATGGCCAAGGGAAAGAATAAAAAGCTCGAAAAGCATCACTCGAGCACCGTAACCTGGTCTCAATTTCTCGTCATCATCCTGATCACCATCGCGTTGGCTGTGGTACTGGACTTTGGGCGTCGGGCCACCGTCAGTGCCGGACTGCAAAGCGAGGCCCGGCGGTTGGAACGCCAGGTGGCTACCCTGGAAGCTGAACACCGCGCCCTTCAAATCCAACAAGAGTGGGTGCAGACAGACGATTACGTTGAGGAATGGGCCCGCACCGAGGGCGTTATGGTCTTGCAGGGGGAAACGTCCGTGGTGCCTGTGCCGGCCAGGCAGGCCGCGCCAGTAGGGGAGGCCACGCCGGCACCTTCTCCGGAATCTGTCGCAGCTCCTTCTGAGGGACCTGAGGAAACGTCAAGCCACTGGCCGGAGTGGTGGGCGTTCTTCTTTGGCCCAGACGAAGAGCCGGCGTTGGAGGACAAGGGAGAATAAAAGTTGGCGGCGCGCCTCTTGACGTTTGTGGCAAACTGTAGTATAATCTCTCTCGCAACGCGGGGTAGAGCAGAGGCAGCTCGTCGGGCTCATAACCCGGAGGTCCCAGGTTCGAATCCTGGCCCCGCTACTGGAGAAAAAACATCGTAGCCCAAAGGCTACGGTGTTTTTCTATATCAGGCAAGCGCGGCCAAAATCCGTGGCAAGCGCCCGACCGATTGGTGGGTGTGCCGTTAGCTACACGCACATTGGCGTCCGGCGCCCATGATCCTATTATACCAGGTGGGAGAAGAAAATGGTTTGCTTTCTCCAAGTTCTAGGCGGCCTAAGCCTATTCTTGTTTGGCGTGCGTATGCTCAGCAGCGGGATGGAAAAAATCGCCGGGGACAAGATCCAAGAGTGGCTGGAACGTATGACTG
>CAYNKW010000138.1:7341-10417 GCA_964397845.1 uncultured Anaerolineae bacterium | reverse complement strand
CGCCTTGCTTCCCCCCATCGGTGAGTTATTATACCATATTTGACTCAGTGCGCCAGAGACCTCCGAGGTTTCTTTGATCGAAACCTCGGAGGTCTGAATGTTTCAGGTCAAGTTGTCTTCAGCCGCTTGAGTCGTCGCCGGAGTTTAGCGGCGCGCTCTTGAAGATCGGCCAGCTTGCTGCGCTCCCGCGCGATCACGTGGACTGGTGCTTTGGTCGAAAATCCCTCGTCGGACAGCAGTTCCCGGCTGCGGGCCACCTGCGCTTCGACCTGGGCCAGCGCTTTCTCCAGGCGCTTTCTTTCTACGTCAGGGTCCACCGCGCCAGCCAGCGGCAGGTAGACGTCGATCCCGGCCACCGATAGCGCGATGGCTTGATTGGCTGGCGCTGCCAGTGCCTTGGCGATCTGCAACTGTGCCGCATCCAACCGAGCCAGGCCGGCGAGGAGATGGCGGTGCGCGTTGAGGAGATCGCACCGCTCTCCTGCCGCGATCTGTGCCGCGATGCGGCGGCCTGACTTCACAGCGTGTTCCGCGCGGACGGTACGAATGGCCCGCACCAGGCTGATGAGCAACCCCATATCCACTTCGGCCTGGAGGTGCGGTGGGGATGCCTCTGGCCAGGGCGCGACGATGAGGGCAGGGGCCGGATGGCAGCCGCCGGGCCAGGGAAGGCGTTGCCACAGCGCCTCGGTCACGAAGGGCATCAGAGGATGCAGCAGGCGCAGCGACCCGTCCAACACACGCAACAGGGTTTGCCGCACCGTTTGCCGCCGGTCTTTGTTGGCTCCCCGCAGTTGGATCTTGGCCGTTTCGATGTACCAGTCGCAGAACTCGCTCCAGAAAAAGTCGTAGGCCGACTGAGCGGCCAGGTCGAAGCGAAAGGCATCGAAGGCGTTTTCGACCGCCCGGATGGCCTGGCCCAGCCGGCTGAGGATCCACCGCTCCGCCAGTGACAGTTCGTGCGTTGGCGGGGGCTCTGTTGGCATCGCCGTGCCCGCGGTAGCGCCCAACACGTAGCGCGCGGCCTGCCATACCTTGTTGGCGAAGGCTCGCCCTTGGGCCAGCCGATCCGAGGAAAAGCGCATGGCCTGCGTCTCGCCGCAACCGGTGGCCAGGGCAAAGCGGGCGGCGTCGGCGCCGTAGGCCCCCACCGTCTCCACCGGCTCTACGCCGGTGCCTAGCGACTTGCTTTGCCGTTTGCCTTCCTCGTTGAGCACGGTGGGATTTACGTACACCGTCGGGAACGGCTCCTGTCCGAGGTGCTCCAGCCCACTCATGACCATCCGCGCGACCCAGAGGAACACGATTTCGCCGGCTGTCACCATGAGCGAAGTAGGGTAGAAGTGGCGCAGGTCCTCTGTCTGGTTGGGCCAGCCCAGCGAGGCAAAAGGCCACAGCGCGGAGCTGAACCAGGTGTCCAGCACGTCGGGTTCTTGCGTCATGTCAGGCGAGTTGCACTGTTGGCACGCCGCCGGCGTCTCTTCGGCGACGGTGTGCTCGCCGCAGGCGGCACAAGTCCACACCGGCAGGCGATGTCCCCACCAAAGCTGCCGCGAGATGCACCAGTCATAGATGTTCTCCATCCAGTGCAGGTACACCCGCTCCCACCGCTGCGGCACAAAGCGCACCCGCCCCTGGCGCACGGCGGTGATGGCTGGTTTGGCAAGTTCATCCATCCGCATGAACCACTGGCGGGAAAGGAGCGGTTCGGTGACGGTGTGGCAGCGCTCGCAGGTGCTCACGCTGTGACGGTACGGCTCGGTGCGAAGCAGTAAGCCCTGTTCCCGCAGCGCCTTCAGCACTGCCTGGCGGCACTCCTCGCGGGTCAGCCTGGCAAAACGACCTGCCTCTACCGTCATGCGGCCATCTTCACCGATGACAATGGGCATAGCCAGCCCGTGCCGTTGTCCGATCTCAAAGTCCAGCGGGTCGTGGGCCGGCGTCACTTTGACCGCGCCGCTGCCAAAGTTGATCTCCACGGTGTCGTCGGCCACGATGGGAATGAGGCGATCCATGAGTGGCAAGATCGCTCGTCGCCCGATGAGGCCACGATAGCGGGCATCGGCTGGGTTCACGGCCACCGCTGTGTCGCCCAGCATTGTTTCTGGGCGGGTGGTGACGACTTCTATGTGGCCGCCGTTGGCCAGGGGGTAGCGCACGGTGTAGAGTCGCGCGTCCTGTTCGACGTGCTCCACCTCCAGGTCGGAAATAGAAGATGCGCAGCGCGGGCACCAGTTCACCACCTGCCAGCCACGGTAGATGAGGCCGCGCCGGTAGTAGTGGACGAAGGCAGCCCGCACAGCACGCTCATAGCTGGCATCCAGCGTGAAGCGCAAGCGCGACCAATCGAAGGAGAAACCCAGTCGCCGGAACTGCTCGATGATGCGGGGTGCGTAACGGCCCTGCCAGTCCCAACAGTGTCTCTCAAACGCTTCGCGGCCCAGGTCGTGGCGGGTGAGGCCCTCGGCAGCCAGTTCTTTTTCCACCACGTTTTGCAAACCGATGCCGGCGTGATCGTAGCCGGGCAACAACAGCGTGGGCCGGCCTTGCATCCGTCGCCACCGCCCGATGATGTCCTGGACCAGGTAACAGAGAGCGTGGCCCATGTGCAGTTCGCCGGTCACGTTGGGCGGCGGCGTGGTGATGGCAAAGGGCTCCTTTGCCCCATCACCCCGCGGTGCAAAGAAGCCCTCCGATTGCCAAAACTGGTATATCCTGGCCTCGGTAGCGCCGGGGTCAAAGGTCTTGGCCATGTCTCCCAATCCCGGGTTCTTTTCCATCGTAAGTCCTCCTGTTGGCAGGACGGGCGGGGAGTGGTCAGACCATTGTCCCGGTGCATTGGCATCAGATGTCTGGTCTGGAAGCGTCCATACCCGGCCGTCCTGCCATAGAAACGTGCGTAACGTCGCTCAAATTGTCATCTGTTTGCGTCCTGCCGCTTCCGCCGACGGCAGGATATGCCGGGTTGGATCGGCACATCCGTCTACCACCTCCTTCAATCTGAACACTATCCATTTTTCAACAAAGTCATGGAAACCGCGTCTACGCCAGGCTCTCCAGCCGTTCTCGAAGCTTG
>CAYNKW010000138.1:4725-7241 GCA_964397845.1 uncultured Anaerolineae bacterium | reverse complement strand
ACAAAGTCATGGAAACCGCGTCTACGCCAGGCTCTCCAGCCGTTCTCGAAGCTTGGTAGCATGCTGTTGAATGTTTGCCAGTTTGTTCCGCTCCCGTTCTACGATGTGGGCTGGGGCCTTGCCGGTAAAGTTTTTGTTGGCCAACAACCCTTCGGTGTGGGCAATCTGCCCTTCTACTTCGGCCAGGTCTTTGCTCAAGCGCTCCCGTTCTGTGTCCAGGTCCACCATGCCGGTCAGAGGCAGGTACACCTCCACGTTGCCCACTATCAGCGAAACGGTCTTCTCTGGTTTGGCAGGCAGCGTGGTCGCGATGATCAGGTGCTTCGGGTCAATGTGCGCCAGGCGGGTCAGGGTGTCGCGCTGGCTGGCAAAGGTATCGTAATGCGGGCCAGCGGCGATCATGGCCGTAATGCGCTTGCCCGGTTCCACCTCGTATTCGGCGCGCGCGTTGCGGATGGCGCGAATCGTCTCCATGATGAGGTCCATTCTGGCTTCTGCCTCATCGTCGAGCACGCCGGCATCCGGCCAGGGGGTCACGATGAGCGCGTCGGGTCTGGAAGTGTCGCCGTCCCGAGGCAGGTGCTGCCAAATCTCTTCGGTGACAAAGGGCATGAAGGGATGCAGTAGCCGCAGCGTCCGCTCCAACACGTGGGTGAGCACTTGTTGAACGGTTGCTTTGGCCCGAACCTTGTCGCCGTAGAGTCGAGTTTTGGCGATCTCGATGAACCAGTCGCAGTACTCACTCCATAAAAAGTCGTATATTTGCCGCCCCGCCTCGCCGAACTGGTAAGTTTCCATCAGGCGTGTCACGTTCTGGATGAGACGGTTGTGACGGCTGATGATCCAGCGATCGGCCAGAGTCCGCTCCGCCAGGTTCCAGGTCTCGGCTCCGGTAGGAGTTGTCTCGTCCAGGCTGCTCACTACAAAGCGTGCTGCGTTCCAGATTTTGTTTGCAAAGTTGCGGCTGGCGGCGATCCGTTTGAGGGAAAGCTTCATATCGTTGCCCGCTGTGGATCCGGTGAGCAGCGTGAAGCGGAACGCATCAGTGCCGTACTCCTCAATGATGTACAAGGGGTCGTATTTTTCGGCGTCGGGCAGGGACTTGCTGATCTTGTCGCCCCTTTCGTTGCGGATGAGTCCATGCAGGTAGACGGTGTCGAAGGGAACCTGGCCGGTCATTTCCAGACCCTGCATGATCATGCGCGCCACCCAGAAAAAAACAATATCGTAGCCAGTCTCCAGCACCGAGGTGGGGTAAAAGACTTTCAGGTCTTCTGTTTCCTCCGGCCAACCCAGTGTGGAGAAGGGCCACAGCCCGGAGGAGAACCAGGTATCCAGTACGTCCTCGTCCCGGTGGATGTTCTCGTTGCCGCAGTGGGCACAAGCGGCGGGATCTTTGATAGCCACGGTCTCCTGCCCACAGTCGTCGCAGTACCACACCGGGATGCGGTGGCCCCACCACAGTTGGCGAGAGATGCACCAGTCGCGGATGTTCTCCAGCCAGTTGAAGTAAACTTTGGTGAACCGCTCCGGGATGATGCGGACGCGGCCGTCGCGCACGGCCTCAATGGCCGGCTTGGCCAGGGGCTTGGTTTTGACGAACCACTGGGTGGAGATGCGCGGCTCGATTACCGTATTGCAGCGCTGGCAGTGGCCCAGGGCGTGGCTATAATCTTCGATCTTGACCAGCAGCCCTTCTTTTTCCAGGTCGGCCACCAGGTTGCGCCGGCATTCATAGCGATCCTGGCCAGCGTAAGGGCCGGCAGCCTCGTTCATGTGACCGGTGTTGGTCATAACGTCTATCTGGACCAGGTCGTGGCGCAGGCCCATCTCGTAGTCGGTCGGGTCGTGAGCCGGTGTCACCTTAACCGCTCCGCTGCCGAATTCGGGGTCCACCGTTTCGTCAGCGATGATGGGGATAGGCCGGTTCAGCGCCGGCAGGATCGCCGTGCGTCCCGCGAGACCGCTGTAAGGAGAATCGGCCGGATGCACCGCCACGGCCGAGTCGCCCAGGATCGTCTCTGGGCGGGTGGTGGCCACTTTGACGAATTCAGTGTACCCTTTGGCCCAGCGACTGCTGCCCCAGGGCGCTTGGGGGCCGGTCCAGTCGTCGTTGACCAGGGGATAGCGCACGTACCAGAGTTTGGTTGCGTGCTCCTGATGAATCACCTCCAGGTCAGAGATGGCCGACTCGCAGCGGGGACACCAGTTGACCAGGTAGGTACCACGGTAAATGAGGCCCTTCTCGTACAACTGCACAAAGGCCACCTGCACGGCGTGGCTCAGGCCCTCGTCCAGCGTGAACCGTTCCCGATCCCAATCGCAGGAGACGCCCAGCCGGCGATGCTGGTCGGTGATGCGCCGGTGGTATTTTTCTTTCCACTCCCAGCATTTCCGGACGAATGACTCGCGTCCCAGGTCATGGCGTGTCAGGCCCTCCTTAGCCAGTTCCCGCTCTACCACGTTCTGGGTGGCGATGCCAGCGTGGTCGGTGCCGGGCACCCAGAGGGTGGGAT
>CAYNKW010000138.1:0-4625 GCA_964397845.1 uncultured Anaerolineae bacterium | reverse complement strand
TTCACGTCTTGGAGCAAGAAACCCCCTGCATCCAAGGACGCAAGGGGTTGCCTCACGCGATACCACCTCAGTTCAACGGACACACACGCAAAGGGCGCGTGTCCGGTGCACTCGAAAGCTGTAACGGGCTGACCCGGGAATGCTTACCGAGGCTTTCAGCATCCCAACTCCCAGGTGACCTTCGGCGGGCGTTTCTGGAGGGGGCTCTCAACCGGTGACCCCCATTCTCTGGCAGGCCGTGTCCGCCTACTCCTCCTGTTCATCGTCGTTGGTGAGTATCATGCTTATAAGCCCGGAGGGAGGAAGGGGACGCCCTTGCTCCCTCAAGTTGACTCCATTATAGCGGATTTTCGACCTGGTGTCAACCACGCTCTGGCCCCCTTTTCCTCCCTCTATGTACTTTGTTGCTTCGAGGTATCTCACCAGCCTACCGCGCAGCCATCCTGGCGCGGATCGCTGCCCGCGATGAGGACGCCGGTGTCTGGATCGCGCAGGATGATCTGACCGCTGCCAAAGGCCCCTCGCCCAAAGCCATCTACCGGGGCCAGGCGGTGGCCCCGACGGGCCAACTCGGCCAGGGTGGCAAAACTCCAGCCTTCTTCCACCTGTAACAGGCCGCCGGGCTGTTGGGCGCCCAGGTCGCCGTCTGGCCCGGCCAGCCTCCAGCGGGGCACGTCCAAAGCCTGCTGCGGAGACATGCCCAGGTCCAGCAGGTTCACCAGCATCTGAAAGTGACCCTGGGGTTGCATGTAACCGCCCATCACGCCGAACGAGGCGTGTAGCTCGCTATTCCGGGTGGTCATGGCTGGAATGATGGTGTGATAGGGTCGTTTGTTGGGCGCCAGGGCGTTGGGATGATCTGGCTGCAGCACAAAGAGGGCCGCCCGGTTCTGCAGGCTGACGCCCGTGCCGGGCACCACCAGGCCGCTGCCGGTGCCCATGTAGAGGCTGTTGATAAAGCTGCAAGCATTGCCCTCGCCGTCTACGACGCTGAGATAGACCGTGTCGCAACCGGCCAGGGGGTGGCCATAGGGCACGTCCTGCGCCGCCCGCTGCGCGTCTATGCGCTGGCGGCGACACTCGGCGTACTCGACGCTAACCAGTTCGGCCAAGGGGATGTCTACCGCATAGGGGTCACAAACCCACTGCCGGGCGTCGGCAAAGGCCAGGCGCATACACTCGATCATGATGTGCAGCCGGTTGGCCTCGCTCATCGCGGCCAGGTCAAAGCCGGAAGCCAGGTTGACGGCCAGGATCGCCGCCAGGCCCTGCCCGTTAGGTGGACACTCGTACAGGGTGACGCCCCGGTAGTCGGCGGTGATGGGCTCGTCCCAGGTGCTGGTGTGAGCCGCCATGTCTTCTGGCGTGATCCAGCCGCCGTAACGTTGCACGTGTTCGCTGAGCCGGCGGGCGAACTCGCCGTGGTAGATGTAATCCTTCCCCTCGGCGGCGATGCCCTTCAGCGTTTCGGCCAAGGTGGGAAGACGCACTAGTTCACCAGCGCAGGGCGCCCGGCCGTCAATGAGCAGTTCGTTGCCGCTGGGCTGTGGCGGGCCGTTCCCGTTCTCCAGGGCTTGCCCTGAGCCTGTCGAAGGATCGCCGCTCTGCCAGTCGGGTGTCCGCAGTAGCTTTTTCACCTGCGTTTGCCAGCCTCTGGCGATCAGTTCTGTCACGGGATAACCGTTTTCCGCTGTCCAGATGGCTGGCTGCAAGACGTCGGCCAGGGTCAAGCGGCCGTGACGTTCCAGCAGGTCGCTCCACCCGGCCACGGTGCCCGGCACGCTGACGGCGTGGCCGGTGTAGGTGGGCATACGGGTATAACCCAGACGGCGGAGTTCGTTTATCGAAGCGGCAGCCGCTGCCCGGCCAGAGCCGTTCAGTGCCGTCACGCTTTTCGTCTTGGCGTCCCAATAGAGGGCGAAACAGTCGCCGCCGATACCTGTGGAGGTGGGTTGTACCACGTTCAACATCGCGGCTGTAGCGATGGCCGCGTCGGCGGCGTTGCCTCCGGTCTTTAGAATCTCCAGCCCTGCCTGGGCGGCCAGAGGCTGGCTGGTGGCCACCATGCCTCGAGTGGCCATCACATTGCTCCGTCGGGAGCGGAAAACGGCGTCGAATTTCATACTACCTTCTCCAGTCGGTTTTGTCTCTTTCTTCGGCGCCCAGCACGCGGCGGGCCCGGCCCGGCCCCTCGGAAGGCCCGACGATGCCGCGCTCCTCCATCAGATCCATCAGCCGGGCCGCACGCGCGTAGCCGATGCGGAGCTTGCGCTGCAAGAGGGACACCGACGCCCGGTTGTGCTGCCGCACGAGGGCAATGGTTTGATCCAGCAACACGTCTGATTGGGCTGCCTCGCGTTCTTGCTGGCGCATCTCTTCCCACAGGGGCTGTTGCACAATCTGCTGCGTTGTCCGAGGCGGTTTGCCCACGGCGAGGGAGGACGCTGCGCTGGCCGGTGCCGGGCCGGCCCTTTTCCAATAATTCACCAGGCGATTGATCTCCCGGTCAGACACGAAACACCCTTGCAGGCGGCGCAACTGGGCCGAGTCGGAGGCCATGTAGAGCATGTCGCCCCGGCCCAATAACCGCTCGGCGCCCGGTGTATCCAGGATGACCCGCGAGTCCACACTGCTGGTCACGGCAAAAGCGATACGGGAAGGAAAATTGGCCTTGATCAGGCCAGTGACCACGTTCACGCTGGGCCGCTGAGTGGAGATGACCAGGTGGATGCCAGTGGCTCGGGCCATCTGCGCCAGGCGGGTGACCGCTCGCTCTGTCTTTTCGGGTGAGGTCATCATCAAGTCGGCTAACTCGTCTATGAGGACAACGATGTACGGCAGTCGCTCCGAAGGTGTCTCTGCCAGCCGGTTGTAGTCGTCAATGTTGCGCGCGCCAGCCGGGGCAAAGCGCCGGTACCGCGCGTCCATCTCACGGGTGAGCCACTGCAGCACTCTGACGACCTGATCCAGTTCGACGATGACCGGCACAAGGAGGTGCGGGAGGCCGTCATAGCCCGTCAATTCCACCCGTTTTGGGTCTACCATGATCAGGCGCAGGTCGGCCGGCGTATTGTTCATTAGCAGGCAGGAGATGATCGAGTTGACGCAGACCGATTTTCCGGCACCGGTGGCGCCAGCGATGAGCAGGTGCGGCATGACCGCCAGGTCGGCGGCCACTGCCTGGCCGGAGACGTCGCGCCCCAGGGCGATGCGCAGGCGGGGGGCGATCTTTTGAAAACTCTTAGATTCCATGACGCCGCGCAACGATACCATCGAGACATTCGCGTTGGGCACTTCGACGCCGACGATGGAGCGTCCTGGCACAGGCGCTTCCACCCGCACGGGCGAGGCCGCCAGGGCCAGGGCCAGGTCGTCTGCCAAAGCCACGATCTTGGAGATTTTGATCTTGGTGCGGCGACCACGCTGTCTCTCCACGAAACCTGGCTCCACACCGAACTGGGTCACCACTGGTCCCTGGTTGACTTCCACCACCTTGACCGGCACGCCAAAGCTGTGGAGTGTCTCCTCAATGATCCGTGCCCGCTCCCGGATTTCCGCCTGGCTGATCTCCTGCTCCACGGCGTCTTCCAGGATCTCGCCGATGCGCGGCAATGGCCATTCACGCCAGTCGCCGATGATCCGGCCCATCAGCGGGCCGGGCTCGGTCAAGGGGGACACGCGCAGGGGACGGTCGGCGTAGGCCCCACCAGCACCGCGCGTTGAGGTGGGTGTAGGAAACGAGAGTTGGTCGGGGTGTTGCCGTCCTGGCCGCCGAAGGTGGGGCAACCGCAGGCTGGCAAGAAGCCTGAGCAGGACTTGTCCCACCATCTGGAACAGCGCACCCACTTCGGCCACGGAGAGGTCGGCCAGGAGGACTGTCGCGATGAGCAGGGCTGCCAACAGGGCCACCGCTGTGCCCCAGCCGCCCAGGTTCGCCAGCAACCACTGGCCGAGATAGTGGCCCAGGTAGCCGCCACCGCCTCCCGCTTCGGCCAGGTGTTTTGGGTCTTGAGGAAACGAGAGCAGGTGCAGCAAAACCAGTGTGGTCAGGTAGAGCAACACTACGCCGGCCGTCCGCTGACCACCGATAGTCGGCCGCCTCTCAAAGCTGCGCAGGATCAGCCAAAGGCTGGCCAGACCCATGCCAAACGGCACCAGGTAGACGCCCAGGCCAAAGATGCGGCTCAAGAATCTCACCCAACCTTCGGTCAGACTGCCCCGCGTGGCCGACAGGAAGCTGAGCAGGGTGATGCCTGCCAGCGCCACCAGGACGATGCCCAGGATGTCCAGTTGCCGGTCCAGGCTGATGTGTGGTAGTCTTGGCCGCGGCTGCGCCTTGCCTTTCTTTTTGCCTCTGCTGCCTTTGGGTCTTGATTTTTTGGAAGAAGTTCTTTTAGTCATGTGCTTTACACCAGCAAGAGTCGCTCAAATGTTCGCTGTCTTGTGCCCAATTATAGCACAGGTCGGGTCACAGGACAAAAACCGTGGTGGGAGCGTTACCATTTGGGACAAGTCCTTGACTTGGAGAGTCAAGGGCAAGCTCCCGCAGGGTTTCAGACGGCCAGCCCAACGACTGTCCGCGCAAGATTTGGGCGATGGGTATAAAGAGCGCCCGTTGCAGGCGA
>CAYNKW010000137.1:0-10435 GCA_964397845.1 uncultured Anaerolineae bacterium | reverse complement strand
TTGCATCAAAAACATCGTCTAGCGCTCCCTTCCGAATAAACTGAAAAATGGGCCTCCAAATCGTACATCCAGCAGCCTTTTGCCCTGATCAAGGGTAATTATTGCCTCCCCCTTGTTCTTATTGTATAATATTTGTTGCCAATTGTCAAGTTGCCAGCAGAGCCGTCTGTGCTATACTATCTCCATGTTCGACGCACGGACAGCGACCAACCCGGGAAACGAAGCCAGGCTGCGCGGCTACCTGCCCGACCACCTCTGGACGCGCTGGCAAGACGGCGACACCGCGCCTGGCCTGGAGCACCTGCAGGCGGTCCTGCGCACGGTGCTCACTTACCTGCCCCACCGCGTCGCCCGGGCGCGGCTGGCCGATCCAACAGCGCCGGCCGTCTCCGGCACCTTCGCCCAGGCGACCCTCCTGTTCGCCGACATCGCCGGCTTTACCGCCATGTCGGAACGTCTGACCCAACTTGGCCGCGAAGGAGCCGAGGTGATCACCGGCGTGGTCAACGACTACTTTGCGGCCATGCTGGAGATCATCGCCCGCCACGACGGTGATCTGTTCAAATTCGGGGGCGATGCGCTGCTGGTCTGCTTCGGCGGCGGCGATGGCGCCGCGCGCGGCTGCCGGGCTGCGCTGGAAATGCAACAAGCAATGGATCGCTTCGCCGTGATCGAAACCGCGCCGGGCACCTTCAACCTGCGCATGACGGCCGGGTTGGGCACGGGAAGGCTCTTCCTGGCCAGTCTCGGCTCGTCCGAACGGCTCGAATTCGCCGTGATGGGGCCGGCCCTGGAGCAAATGGCCGGCGCCGAAGACCTGGCCGAGGCCGGCGAGGTCGTCATTGACCAGGCCACCTGCGAGGCCGTCGCCGCGCGAGCCGCCGCCAGCGAACGAGCCCCCGGTTTCCACCACCTCACGGCGGTGACCGCGCTGCCCCCTCCCCGGGCCACCGGGCCGGCGATCTATCCCTCCGACCACCCCGCCGGCGTCCCTCGGCTGGTCGAACGCCTCGATGCCCTCATCCCCTACCTCCCGCCAGGCATCCTGGAACGGATCATCGTCTCCCCTGGACGGAGGATGATCGAAGGCGAACACCGGCTGGTAACGGTGCTGTTCGCCAACTTTTACGGCATCAACGCCATCATCGAGGCGCTGGGACCCGACCGCGCAGGCGAGATCACGGCGATCCTCAACCGCCACTTTACCGCCATGCGGAACGTGATCCGCAAGTACGGCGGCATCGTCAACAAAGTGGACAGCTATGCCGTGGGTTACCGCGTCATGGCCCTCTTTGGCGCGCCCATGGCCCACGAAGACGACCCCGCCCGTGCCGTCCACGCGGCGCTAGAGATGCAGGAAGCCATGGAAGCCTTTGCCGGCCTGCCGACCAGTGCCGGACGCTTCTCGCTCAAGCAGCGCATCGGCGTTAACACCGGCTACGTCTTTGCCGGCAATCTTGGCTCTACGCTGCGCCAGGAGTACTCGGTGATGGGCGACGAGGTCAACCTGGCCTCTCGACTGATGGGCATCGCGGCCGAGGGTCACGTGCTGATCAGCCAATCCACAGCACGTCGCGTAGAGGGGCTCTTTGAGTGGCAAGAGCACGAACCGGTAAAAGTCAAAGGCAAGCGCCAGCCCGTGCACAGCTACCAGATCGGCCGGGGTATCGTTGGCCGGGTGGAACGAGCCACCCGTGGCGGCTTTTTCGGGCGACAGAAAGAACTGGGGGTGGCGCGGGAACTGGTAGACGCGGCGCTGGACGGCCACGGCGCCGTACTCGACATCTCTGGCGACCCCGGCGTGGGCAAGTCACGCCTGGTCACCGAACTGAGCGCTTACGCCGGCGAACACGGGATGACGACCCTGCGCGGCGCGGCGGTTTCCTATGGCCGCAGCCTGCCCTACCTGCCGTGGATCGGCGTCTTGCACGCGCTGATGGGGCTCAAAGAGGGCAACGGCGAGAGCCCTTCGACGTTTATCCTGAGCCCTTCGGCTTCGCTCAGGGCAAACTCCGCCAAAGGGCTCAGGACAGGCCCGGAGCACCGCCGTGACCAACTCATCGCCGGACTGGACGAGGCCGGCCTCTCCGAGTGGAGCCCCATCGCCGGTAGGGTGCTGGGCATAGAGATGGCCGAAACTCCCCTCACGGCGTCGCTGGACGCCCAACTGCGCCAGCAGCGCTTCTTCGACGTCGTCCTTCAGTTGATCCAGAAGCAGGCCGGCCGCTCGCCGTTGCTGCTGGTGCTCGACGATATGCAATGGGCCGATGCCATCTCTCTCGATCTGGCCGCCTACGTGGCGCGCAACGTGCCGGCCTCGCCACTGCTGTTCGCCATTGTCCACCGCCCTGACACCCTGAAGGGCACGGGCCCGGACTCCTCTCCCTGGCGCGCCGGCGAGGGCTGCCAGGCGCTGCACCTGGACGAAATGGACGATCAGACCAGCCTCGCCCTGGCCCGCTCAACTCTGGGCGGCATAGAGCCGTCCCCGCCGCTCCGCCGCCTGATCCTCGGCCGGGCCCAGGGCAACCCGCTCTTTGTGGAAGAAGTGACACGCGCCCTGAGCGAATCGGGCGCCATCCGGCTGGAGGTTTGGGAGAGCGGCGAAAGGGCCTGGACCATCGCCGACGACGCCTCCGGTGTCAAAGTGCCCACCACGCTGACCGGCCTGATCATGAGCCGCATAGACCGGCTGGAGACGACCAACCGTCGCCTGCTCCAGGTAGCCGCCGTGATCGGCGTCGCCTTTCGCTCACCCGTGCTGGCTCGCGTCTACCCTTACGAGGACATGGATGGCACACTGGACAACAGGCTGACCAAACTGACTCAACTCGATCTGGTGCTGCTCTCGCTGCTTGACGAATACACTTTCAAGCATACACTCACCCAGGAAGTAGCTTACGAGAGCCTGCCCTTTGTCCGGCGACGGGAACTCCACGTCCGCGTGGGCGAGGACATTGAACACAGACACGCCGGTGACCTGGCCGAACATTACGGCGTGTTGGCCCGTCATTTTGAAGCAGGAAACGTCTTTGACAAAGCCTTTGCTTACCTGGTCAAGGCTGGCGACAGAGCCCGCGTCGAGTTCGCCAACGAGGCGGCGCTGGATCACTACCGGCGTGCGCTAGAGATCGCCGCTGAGCAAGACACCCCTTCCCCTGAGGTCCAGGCTCAGGTTCTCGACGTGTTGGAGGCGATGGGCGACGTCTACCTGCTGGTCAGCCGTTACAGCCAGGCCATCGAACGGTTTCAGCAGGCCATCGCCCATCCCGTATGTCCTTCCCGGCGACACGGCGACCTGCTGCGCAAGATCGCCAAGGCTCACGAACAGCAAGGGCAGTACGACGAGGCATTGCGACACCTGGCGCAGGGCCGGCGGGTGTTGTCGAACAATGACCAGGACAGGTACAGCGCAGAGATGGCACGCACCTGCGAACTGTCCGGTTGGGTTCACATGCGTCGTGGAGAAATGGAAATGGCGATCGAGGAGTGCGAGCAGGGCCTGGCCATCCTGGCCGGACTGGCGCGCGACAAGGCCGTCTTGCGTGACGAGGCCAATCTGTACAGGACGCTCGGCGCGGTGTACGCATTTGGCCAGAGCAACTACTCCCGAGCGGAAGAGATCTACCAACGCAGCACCGACCTGTACCAGCAAACCGGGGACCTGCCAGGTCTGGCCCGCTCCTACAACAACCTGGCTCTCACCGCCTGGGGTCAGGGCGACCTGGCAAGGGCAGGGGATTATCTGCAGCGCAGTCTGGAGATCAGCCAACAGATCGGCGACAACCATACGCTGGCGCTGCTCCACAACAACCTGGGGGCCGTGTCATACCGAGCCGGCAAGGTGGAGCAAGCCCTTGACGATTACCATGCTGCCCTCTCTCTACGGCAGCGTATCGGTGACAGCCATGGCGTGGCCCAAACGTGCAGTAACATGGGCGAGGCCCTCGTCAGCCTGGAGCGATACGAAGAGGCGCGTCCCTATCTGGAGCAAGCCGCTGCTGCGTTCGAAGCGAGCCGGAGCGAAGGCGAAGTAGCCGAGGTCTACTGGCTGCTGGCCGAAGTCGAACTGGCACAGACGAACGTCGCCTCTGCCCTGGACTATGCCGGGCGCGCCCGGCGTATCGCCGTGACCGCTGGCAATCCCGAGTGGCAGGGAACCGCCGAACGGGTACTGGCCCAGGCGCAGGTACAGAAGGGTGACCTGGTACAGGCCAGGCTGTCGTTTGAAGCCAGCATCGGCTTGTTGAGCGAAGCGGAAAACCAGATCCAACTGGCCCGCAGCCATTACGAGTTCGGCTTGCTGCTGATCGAGCAGGCCAGCCAGGAGAGACAGGCCCGCAAGCACCTTCAGCAGGCCGCCGACCTGTTCGCTGCCGCCGGCGCAGAGAAGGAGGCGGCTCAGGCGCGCACTGTCCTGGCGCAACTGGACACGTGAAACGTGATCCGTGAAACAGCACCACATCCCACGCATCACGTTTCAACCTGGCTGCCCAAGTCCACTGGTGGAAAACTGTGGGCTCGGGCAGCCGATTTATTCGATAGCCGTTACGGGCTACTCTTGAGCACGACGGGCAGGTATATCTGGTACTTTTCTGGCCCGGTCGAGGCCACGCCAAACTTGGTAAAGTGGCTGACTTGGAGCGTGATCTCGTTGTTGGCCGTGTCCACCGCGTAGCTGTCGGCCAGGATCCAGTGCCCAACCAGCGTCGAGTAGTAGACCGGGATCAACATGTGCTCCGAGATGCCATTCGCCTCCAGAGCCGCATCGGGTGGGTAGGGAAAGGTCATCTGCACGTTCGTGTTGAACTGGGTGATCTCTTGGCCATTCTGGTCAATGGCCCACATCTCGTAGCCCGCGCCGATGATCTCGTGACCAGCTTCCGGCAGTAGCTCCTGGGTGGGAAAGATAAAGAGGGTGACCGTGCCGGAGACGACCAGCGCCCCGGGCGGGATGTTGAGTTCCACGCCATCGGGCAGGACGATGGTCTGCATCTGGCTGCCGTCAAAGCTGACGATGAACGGCTGGGGCAGGGGCCAGGGGCCACCCAGTTCCAGGTCTTGTGTCTCCTGGTCGGTGGTCGTCAGATCCACATCCTCCTCTGGGCTCTCGTAGAAAACGCCGTTATCCCAGTCTTCGTAAACCACGCCCACGTGCCACACGGTGCCAGAGATGACGCGCATGGTGTAGGTAAAGGTGTTGGTGGTCGAGGTCATGGCCTCGGTCTCGGCCCACTCGCCGCTATCGGTCCAACCCCAGACGTAGGCCGGGTGGGTCGGTGTGACGACTATGCCGGGGGCAAAAGTCACCGTGCCGTGGATCTCGCCGTCCAACTGGCGGAAGCGCAGCTCCAGGCCCGTTGCCGGGCTGCCGGCCGAGACGTATGGGACGTCAATGGGCTGCGGGTTCAGCCAGCCCACCGCCTCCAACTCCTCGCCGGGTAGTGCCGCGCCCACGACGTAGCCTCCTTCTGGCACCAACAGCTCATAGTCGCCGTTCTCGTCGCTCTCAACGTAGGTCTCAAAATGACCGACAAAGGGGGACTCGCCCCTGGCAAAGACAAAGGCTCCCGGCAGCGGCGTGCCGTCGGGCTTTTGCACCTGACCGCTGATGGAGGCGTTGATCGGCCACACCTCAAAGTTCACCGGGGAGGCAACCTGGCCCGCCGGGACGGTCACCAGGGTCGTGGTCGGCAGCGCGGCGTAGCCGCTGGCCAGGTCTACCCAGGCGCGCAGATGCCAGGTACCAGAGATCACGCCCAGCCCGTAGCCAGCGCTGTCCGGGTCCACACCGGCGACGACCCAGTGGCCCTGCTCGTCCTCGCCAAAGACCTCGGCCCAGATCGGATCGGTCGGTGCGAAGCCGGTTGATACATCTATCAACTGCCCCTCGATGGCAGCATCTTTGTGCTCCAGGGGCACCGTGATAGGCACGTGCCCTGCCGGGGGGACCGGCACAGGGCCGGCGCCGCCCGAGACGTAGGGTGCGTGGGGTGGCACGTTCAGGCCGACGTTGTACACCTCATCACCCGTGACCTTGAGTTCAAAGCTGCCGTCCCGCATGGGCGCGTCGGAGTAGAATTCTAACTCGCCCGGTGCAACGTGCCGTTCGGCCCAGGCCCAACCGTCCAGCCCCCAGAGGTGTTCGTAGCTGTGGGCGTCTACGGCGGCCCCCTCAATGCGGGCACCACCGTCGTTCAGTACAAAGTCCAGGCCTGTCATCTCGCCGCCCGGCGCCACACGCACCAGCCGTGAGCGTTGGTTAAAGACGTAGGGCTGTTCGGGTCTCGGTTGAGGCTCGACGAACCATTCGCCACCGATGACGGGCATGGTGTAAACGCCGCTGGCGTCGGTCTCGGCCCAACCCCAACCAAAGCCCTCTGGCCGCCAGCCGACCACAGGTACACCCTCAACGCCGGCGCCCGTCTCGTTGCGCACCTGGCCTTTGATGCGGGCGTCTTTTAGCCAAAGCGCGACGTCGCCCACGTCGTAGACAGCGCCAGGCCCGACAAAGACGGGCATCGGCTCCGGCCCTTGCAGCCACGGGCCCTCAACGTGAACCACGAGTTCGTACCAGCCGTCCGGGATGGGAATGCTAAAGCGGTAATCAGGCCCTAGCCCGGCGACGTTGCCGATTTCGTCGTTGCGTACCTCGACCCAGATGATATCGTGGGGCGGGGAGCCTGGAGTGCACGGGTTGCCGCCGGGGCAGACGATCCGACCTTCCACCCAGGCATTGGTGGGGATCACTTCAAAATCCACCGTCTCGGCCTGAGGCGTCGTGTCGTGATCAAAGACGACCCAGGCTGGCGGGCCAGGAAAGATCCAGTCAGCCGGTGGGTTGGATGGCCTCACGCCCAGGCGCCATTCGCCACCGGTCAGGCTCATGGTGAACGCGCCGGTCGGGCCCGTCCCCGTCCCGGCAAACCCCGGCCCATCGAGGCGCCAAGCGTGAACCTCTGCGTCGGGCACGCCGATAGGCGGCGGCCCTGGCTTGTAAACGTGGCCGGTCACCGTCTTGTAGGCGTAGGGCAAGGTGATCACGACGCTCGCCGGCAGGGGGGGCGTAGGGACGGTGATAGTGAAAGGCTCAATAGAGATCAACCCCCTGCTATCATACCAGGGCGGGCCAGCGTGGATCCAGAACTCGTTTCCGGTGTCGAGGGGCAGGCCGCGGAAGGAAAAGTTGCCGAGTTCGGCGCCCGTCTCGCCCCAGTAAAAGTCATTCCAGATGACGACCCATGCGCCGTCCACTGGATCGCCGTTGGGGTCGTTGACGATGCCTTCGACGTTGATGGGGGGGATGCACATTTTGAGAATAACACCGCTGGTGATCGGCACGACCGTGATGGGGTCCAGGGGGACGTATTCGCTCTCAGGGGGCGGAAAGGTCTCCAGGATATAAGTCGTGCCGCTTTCCACGCCGCCGAGCCTGAACTCGCCGCTGATGTTGGTGGAATCCCATACCTGGAAGGACCACTCTTCGTCGTCACTGTGGGCGACGACCCGAGCTCCCTCGATCCGGACCTCGGGGATCGCGTCGCAGTCGCGCACGTAGCCGCTGATGCCCACCTCGGTCAGGTACAGTTCTTGATAGGCCCACTGCCCACTCAAGACCTCGACCACCTTTGGCAGCGAAGCGGCGTAAGGAGAGTCGGGGGGCGGATGTGCGTTCAGGATGTACCCGCCAGGGGACAGGTTGGGGATGGCAAAGTAACCATTCGGAGCGGTATGCGTGCCCATCCAGGGCTGGCCCTCCACGTCGTGGATGTTGATCCAGCCACCCCCCACTGGCGTCGTGCTGCCAGGCTCGTAGAGAAAGCCTTCGATGCCGCCGGGGGCAGCGGCAGGAGTGACCGGGCCTGTTTGGGCCGCTACCATCGTCACAGCCACCAGCATAAGGCCGGCCAGCACAGTAATGGCCAGCAACAAGAGACGAAACAGGGAAAACCGCGGGTGTTTCATTTTCGATCTCCTTTCCTTGGACAAAAGTAAGCGCTCAAGCTCGTCGTTGGTTCATTCTCACCTCAAACCCTTGCGAAGGTTAGGTGATAGACTTGTAGACAAACGCGCCTTCGATAACCATCAAGTGTCCCATTGAGCGTGCTTTTTGTAACCTTCGCAAGGGTGAATACCGCTCACCTCACGGTGGCTCTTTCAGTTGCCGGACAGGTCAAATCACGGCAGCCGCTCGGGCCAGTCCGCCGGCAGTGCGATCATGAACATCTCTACCTCGCCCGTGTCAAAGCGACCCCAGTTGGTCGTAAAGAGGACCCGCGTCAGGTCGGGGTTGGCACTGGCGTGTGGCTCGGCCCAGTAATAGTACTCCTCCGGCTGGCTTTCGTCCACCAGCGAGTGGGTATGCGCCAGCCGCACCACGCGCCCGCCCGGCTTGAGCTCGACGACAAAAACCTGGTCGTCCATCCAGGTGTGACTGGCCACGTCGTCGTCGTGGGTGGAAACCACAGCCCAACCAGGCCGGTCGAAGGCGAGACCCGAAAAGTGCAGGCCAATCGCTGTGTGGCTGAAATCTATTTCCCACAGCGGGGTCACCGTGCCGGTGGCCAGGTCGAGCATGGAGATATGGTCGGTGTCAATGTCCTGGTAGATCATCACTTCGCCCCCCTGGTCGTCCAGGGCCGGGTCGTAGTGTCCGATGATGCGCAGCAGACCCCGTCCGTTGGTCAGATCGCGGTCGTAGACCATCAGACCACAGGGATGTGCGTCGTCGCCCAGGTATCCATGCTGGCAATAGTGGTCAAAGGAGGCGATAAAGTAGTTCCCCAACGGGCTCATGGTCACGTGGTCAATGCCCTCCCCCACCTCCGGCACGCCACGCACGTCGCGGATGGTAACCTGATCCGTTTGCCGGTCGTATACCACAAAGGCAACGGTGTCCCATGCCTGGTTCTGTGCCATCAGGCCCCAGTAGCGACTATCGCGCGAGGGACTGCCCTCGTAGCGCGTCCACACGGCGGCCAGATTCTGGCCAGGAAAGTCGCCGGCAAAGTCGTGGACCTCGGTCTGATCTGCGGTCTGCACGTCGTAGGACATCAACCGCGTCTCGTCCGAGTAGTAGACTATGTCTGGATCGTCCGCGTCCCAGCGCGGCTCCACTTCGAGGGGCAGTTCACCAAGCGGCAGGAGTGTCTGTGTGTCGTACAAGTACCACGTGCCGTCGGTGCCGTGCGCCAGCAAGCGGCTGCCATCGGCATTGAAGGATTGCACGCGTGCATATTCGTTCACCATGCCATCCGAGGGGTCGTCCGGGGACAGGTCGTTGGCCCGGTCGGTGACGCGTACCAGGCAGGTGCCAAAGGTGGGATCGGTGAACCACTGGCGTGGGTCGGGCTCGGCCAGGCTGGGCACGGAATAGACATTCGCGTCGGTGACAAAGGTAAAGCTAGGCGGGTAGGCCGGACAGCCATCGCCGGGGGGCGTGGGAGTGGGCGTGACGGGTGGGACGTAACCCTTCAGGATAAGCGGCAGGTAGATCCACGCAGTCGGCGTCGGGGTGGGGGTAGGCGTCCCCTCGCCCTCCATCCAGCGGTGGTAGAAGACGTTGAGCAGGGGGACGAACTCGCCGGTGGCTTTCTCGTTGCCGGCTTGAGAGGGGTGACTGTCGCTGCCGCCGTCGGGGTAGGCAGCGGTGTTGATTCCCTGGTCGGTGATGTATTCGATGGCGCCATTCCGGTAGCGGTGATGGTTGCCCGTGTCCCGGTCCAGGTCATTGGCGTCCCAGTTCCCCCCATTGGAGGTGAGGACGTTGTAGAAATCAAAGACGGCCACGTTGTTGTGGGCATAGCCGTCCAGCCAGTCGTTGACCAGCCAGGTGTTAAAGGCGCGGGCGTTGGCCGCGTGGGTAGAGTCGGTGTCGTTCTCCACCAGGGGGGGCGCGGTGATGACGACAAAGAGCTTGTCCTGGCGGGTGCAAAAGTATTCCAGGATGTCGTTATAGATCCCCTTGGCGTTGCCGACGGTATGGTACTCGGAACTGCAGTCCTCCCCACGAAGAGGGTTGGGGCCGGCCGGCGGCGGGTCGCCCGGGTTCCCCCCCAGGTGAGAGTTGGGGTAGCAGGATTTGAACATAATGATCTCGTTCTCACCGCCTGGGTCTGCCATAGGGCGAGTGTAGTTGGCGTGGCGGTTAGTGGTGTCGTAGACAGCCTGAGTGTAGGTAGGGCTGTTGGGGCCCCGGAACCAGTCCCACCACTGGCCGATATCTGTATACGAACCGACGTCGTCTGGCCCCCAATCGTAATAGGTATCGCTGACGTAATAGTTTTTGGCGCCTAACTGGCTACCCAGATTGCCCTCGTCAGTGTCCAGCCAGGAGTCGCCGCAGGAATGATGGATGAAGATGAGTTTGACGGGGGAGGCGGGCGGGTTGGGGTTGCCGGTGGTCGGTGCGATGGAGCGCAGGGCTGGTGCGGTG
>CAYNKW010000136.1:0-10502 GCA_964397845.1 uncultured Anaerolineae bacterium | reverse complement strand
CATTTGATTCGAGTCTGGCTAAAATGGCTTGGGTAACCCTTGCGAAGGTTTCAAGGAGCTATTGAAATGGGCATTTGCTCGCTGCCAGAGGCAATTTTGGCCCGGAGTATCCCCCTAACCTTCGTAAGGGTCAAGTTTCCAAGTTGTTTTGGCCACACTCATTTGATTCCTTATTTGCCACGCGTTTTCTTCCCACCTTCCTTCAGCAGGGGGGGCAACTCCGGCTGCTCCACCTGCCTTTCTGCCAGTTGGTAGTGCGGTTGGGCAGCCAACCACTTGATATCCTCCCGAAGCCCTTTTCTGGTCTCTGTTATGGTATCTCTGATTTCGTCCAACCAGGAGCCCTCGGTCAAGTCGTACAGCCTGGCCTTCAGGCGGACGATTTCCTTCTCCGCCCGGTCGAGCTTGCGATGGCGCAAAACCCAGGCGCCCTGGGCGGCCAACCACTGCGAGAAAATAAGCGCCAGGTAGGCCAGGAAAACGATGAGATTTGTGGGCAGTCTCACTGTGCCGTAGTAAAGGTCCAGGTCGGTATAGATCTGAAAGAAACTCCAGTTGACCACAGCAAAGATGATGCCTCCCACTAAGGCCAAGAAAAAGATGATATTGTTGATGATACGCATTGTGTTCCTCCTCATCTAATAACTGTAACTGACTGATGATGGGACGCAGATGAACGCTGACAAACGCTGATGCCGACTCTTGACAGGATTGACAAGATTGACAGGATTTCCAGTATCAATCTTGTTTGTTCATCCTGTTAATCCTGTTAATCATGTTAATCATGTTAATCATGTTAATCATGTTAATCCTGTCCAGCGATTTTAGCTTTGCCCAAGTCGTTTGTCGGGTAATGAATGTGGAAAATATCATTTTAGACATAATTGCCCCGCGTTGAAGCCGGTTTGAGTCCGATCTTCGGTGGGCCCGACCCACCAATTGCCGCAGAGCTGGTTGGCGGCGGGTCAAGATGTAGAACGAGTTGGCAACTCGTCCTACCGGCCAGGTCGTCATCAATCAGTTGCACGCCGTAGGCCACGCCCACAGATGGGTCGTTCCAGGGACTGCTACTTGCCACTTGCCACTTGTCCATTATAGCCGACTTTGGCCCAAAGCTCAACTTTTCCTCTGCATGACTTTACCCAAATCTCTGAGGTAGGGCAGTTCTCACCGTTTCGCCGGACGGCAGGTAGGCGGCCTCCGTAGAACGAGTTGGCAACTCGTTTTACATGGCCTGTTTTGAGGGGCACAGCCATAGTGAAGGTCGCAAGGGCAGGCCAGCGCTTCGTCCAAGCCGCCGCCAACCCTTCGGCCCTTCGACTACGCTCAGGGCAGGCTTTGCTCAGGACAGGCCTGCCCTATCACTGACGGTGTTTAGCGCGATGGCGTTTTTCGTTGTATAATCGCTTCCATCTGTGAGTGTGAGGAGCAGAGATGGGGAGGCCCTTGAAGGTCATCATAGATTTCGACGGCACGTTGACCGCCGAGGAGACGCAGGTCGCATCGCTGGCCGGAAAGTCGCTGGACACGCTGGCCAACGAGATCGTCGGCGCGCCGCGCCAGGCATTGGCCGCCGATTACGAGACTACGCGGGCGCGATTGCTGCGCACGCCGCACCGCTACTGGTGGGAGGTCAACGGCCTGATCGCTTCCTACTGCGACGAGGGCGCTTTCATCCTCAACACGACGACGCTGCAGGTGATGTTGCGCGAGAACCCGGCCTACGCCCAGGCCGTGGCCGCCGCCTTTCCCCAGGCCGAGTACGACCCGGTCGTGGATTGCATCAACTATTTGTTTCATCGCCACACGGCCGAGTTGCCCCCCGCTTTTCGCCCCGCCGCCCGCGACGTGCTGGCTGCCCTGGCCGATCGCCCCGGCCGCACGCCGGTCGTGCTCACCAATTCGCTGGGCAACAAGGTGCGCCGCCACCTGGCGACGCTGGCGCTGGACAGCGAGATCGCCGTGCTGGGCGACACACGCCAGTACGAGATGGAGCCCGGCTGGAGGCAACGCTTTCCGCATCCACAGTTGGGGGACATCCAGGTCTGGCCGGTGGGAGAGAAGCACCAGGTGGACCTGCGCCGCCCGGTCTACTATCGGGCACTGGTTCAGACCGCTGCCGACGGCTCGCGGCTGGCGGTGGTGGCCGATACCTTCTCGCTGCCCGGCGCGCTGCCGTTGATGATGGGTATACCGTTCTTTCTCCTCCGCACGCCGTACACCCCCGCCTGGTGCGCCGGGGCCGTGGACGCTCACCCTCTGGGCTGCGTCCTCGACGACCTGGCCGGCCTGCCGGCGACGCTGGATGCTTTGCCAGTCGCCGCCGAGTGAATTCAGGGCAGGGACAGCGCCCCGCCCTGAGCGGGACGAAGGGCTCAGGACAGGCCTGTCGAAGGGCTCCGAGCCTACTGAACCGGCGCTAACCTCGCCAATTAAGCACCACTGAAGAGCGAGTATCCGTTCAGTTGGAAAAGCCCCGAATCTCCAGCAACCAACCCTTGACAAAAACTCCAAGATGTTGTATAATTCGCTCATAAAATGAGCAGATACTCATTATATGAGCATGGGCTCAATCAAGGGGGGAGCTATGGCTGAGACGAAGGAAAAAAGGAAAAGAAAAGGACGGGAAGGCCGCCGCCAGCGGCGCATCGCCCGGCGCCGGCATGAGATCCTGGCCGCTGCCGCGCGGGTGATCGCCAACAAGGGCTTTGCCAAAGCCACGACCAGAGAGATCGCTGACGAGGCCGACGTGGCCGAGGGAACGCTCTATAACTACTTTGGCGGCAAACGCGAGATGCTGCTGGCCATGGCGGACGAGATGGAAACGCCCCTGGACGCGGCTATGATTGCCGTCTCTGAGCAGGATGACCGGGAGGCAGCCATCGCCCTGTTCGAGGTGGCCTTTAATCTTCCCCAGACGCAGATCCCCCTCGTGCGGGCGCTTCTCAGCGAAGCGTGGGTGGACGACGATCTGCTAGAACAGTTCTTTACCGCCCGGCTGGCTCGCGTCGAGGAGCGGCTGCGAACGCACATCGCTGATCGCATCGCCGCCGGTGCCTTCCGTCCCTTCGACCCGTCCCTCGGCGCGCGGGCGGTGACGGGTATGTACTTTGGCCTGATGCTGCCGGTCATCCGGGGCATTGCTCCCCTACCCTCACCAGAGGAGCGTCGCGCCCTGGCCGAGACGATCACCGACCTCATCCTGGATGGCGTTCGAGCCGAGAAATAGCGAATTGCGAATTGCGAATAACAAGTGGCGAATTGCGATATGCGATAAGCTAAAAGGCAGTCCGATGCTCAAACGGTTGTGGTCTGTCATACAAAAAGAGTTCGTCCAGGTGCTCCGTGACCGGCGGACGTTGATGATTATGCTCCTCCTGCCGGTGGCGCAGTTGGTGCTCTTTGGCTACGCGGTGGAGACCCAGGTGGACCACTTGCCCACCGTCGTCGTGGACGATAGTCGCGATGCGCAGAGCTGGCGCTTTGTGGACGCACTGGTCAACACCGGCTATTTTGACGTGCACGACTACTTGACCAGCGAAAAAGAGGTCATCCAGGCCATAGACAGCGGGCGGGCCAGCGCCGGGGTGATCATCCCCGCCGATTTTGCCGCCGCCATGGAGCGAGGCCAGAGCGCCCAGGCTCTGGTCATCGTTGACGGCTCCGACCCCAACGTGGCCCAGTCGGCCATGAACGCGGCCACCACCGTAGGCCAAAACTACTCGGTGGAGGTCATGACGGAGAAGCTGAACCGGCATGGGCTGGCACGGACCTTTACCCCGCCGCTGGACTTGCGTACGCGGCTGCTCTACAATCCGAACATGAAGAGCATCAACTTTATGCTGCCCGGCATCCTGGGCATGATCCTCCAGCAGCAGGCGTTGTTGCTTACCGCTTTTGCCATCGTCCGCGAGCGAGAGATGGGTACCATTGAGCAGATCCTGGTCACGCCCATCCGTCCCTGGGAGTTGACACTGGGCAAGATCCTGCCCTACGTCCTGCTCACTGTCGTCAACATGGGCACGACGCTGTTGGTAGGGCTGTGGTGGTTCGGCGTGCCATTCAAGGGGGACGTGGCCCTCTTTTGGACACTCTCCTTTGTCTTCCTCTTCACGTCGCTGGGACTGGGGATGCTTATCTCGACAGTCTCTACCACGCAGACGCAGGCGCAGCAACTCTCGTTTCTCATCCTGTTGCCGTCGCTCATCCTGTCTGGCTACATCTTTCCCCGTGAGAGTATGCCGAGGGTGATCCACGACGTCGGTTATGCCATCCCTCTGACTTATTATCTCAGAATCTTGAGGGGCATCATGCTCAAGGGTGTCGGCGTGGAATACCTGTGGCCGCAGATCATCCCGCTGGCCATCTTTGGCACGGTGGTCTTTGTCATCAGCGCCTTTTCGTTCCGCCAGACGTTGGATTAGGATGGAAAGCACGATGGATCGAGAGGATGGTTATGCCATCCGCGCCGAGGGACTGCGCAAGGTCTTCTACACCAGGCGCACCCGGCGGCGAGTCCCCGGCATCGTCGCCGTGGACGGAATTGACCTGGCCGTGCGTCCCGGCGAGACGTTCGGCCTCATTGGCCCCGATGGTGCGGGCAAGACGACGACCATCTGCCTGCTGACCGGACTGCTAGCGCCGACGGCCGGCCGGGCCGAGGTGCTCGGCTTTGACGTGACCCGCCAGGCGAGGGGCATCAAGGCGCGGGTGGGCTATATGGCCCAGCAGTTCAGTCTGTATGGCGATCTGACGGTGGCCGAGAACCTGCGCTTCTTTGCCGGCGCCTACGGCCTTAGCCGCGCCGAGCGAGCGGAGCGGATGCCCCGGTTGCTGGCCTTCGCCGGGCTGGAACGATTTCAAAAACGGCTGGGCAGGCGGTTGTCGGGCGGCATGAAGAAAAAGCTGGCCCTGGCCTCAATGTTGCTACACGAGCCGGAGTTGGTCTTTCTCGACGAGCCGACGTTGGGCGTGGACCCGGTCTCCCGCCGTGAGTTCTGGAACATCCTGGCCCGGTTGCGGGTGGAACGGGGACTGACCATCTTTGTCAGCACGCCCTACATGGACGAGGCAGAGCGCTGCCACCGGGTGGCGCTGCTCTACGGCGGGCGGATCATCGCTCGAGGTAGGCCAGATGAGATCAAGCGGCAGGTGCCGGGCCAGTGCCTGGAGTTCCGCCCATCCGACTTTCAGCGGGCCAAAGCGTTGGCCCCGTCGCTGCCCGGCGTGTTGGAGGTACAGACCTACGGCCACCTGCTGCACGTCTTTGTGGACGACGTCGCCCGCCGCGAGCGCGAGATCGGCGCCGCGCTGGCTGCCCAGGGCATCGGCGTGACCGGCCTGCGCCCGATACAGCCGCGCATGGAAGAAGCTTTCATTTCGCTTATTCGCAAGCAGACGGAGGATGCATAATTCGTGTTGCGTGAGTGTGAGTGGATATGAACGAATACACCATCGTAGTTGAGAATCTCACCAAACGCTTCGGCGATTTCGTCGCCGTGGATGACGTCAGCTTTACCGTGGGCCACGGCGAGGTCTACGGCTGGCTGGGGCCGAACGGCGCGGGCAAGACGACCACCATCCGCATGTTACTGGGTCTGCTCAAGCCCACCTCAGGCCAGGCGCGGGTGTTGGGTTACGACCCGGCGACCCAGGCCAAAACCATGCAGGCGCACGTCGGCTATATGTCGCAACTGTTCACCCTTTACACCGACCTTACCGTCGCGGAGAACATTCGCTTCTACGGCCAGGCCTATGGCCTCAGCCGGCGCGCCCTGCGCCGCCACCTGGCCGAGATCATTGAGATGGCCGGGCTCCAAGGCCGCGAGAACGAGCTCACCGCCAGCCTATCCGGCGGGTGGAAGCAGCGGCTGGCTCTGGGCTGCGCCATCATCCACGATCCGCAGGTGGTCTTTTTGGATGAACCAACGGCTGGCGTGGATCCGATCAGCCGCCGCGAGTTCTGGGAATTGATCTATGACATGGCCGAGCGAGGCCCTTGGTCCTTAGGCACTTGTCCTGTACGACAAGTACAGGGCCCAGGGACCCTTGGTCCTTCGGCCCAAGCCCTGGGTCCTTTGGCCCCAGGACAAAGGGGACTAAGGGCAAAGGGGACTAAGGGTGTCACGGTGCTGGTCACAACACACTACATGGACGAAGCAGAGCTCTGCCAGCGGGTCGGCTTTATCAGTCAGGGACGGCTCATTGCTCTGGACACACCCGATCAGCTCAAACGAACGCAGATGCGCGGCCAGGTATTGGAGATTGACTGCACGGACAGTGGAGCCGCTATGCGCCTCCTGCAGACCGCCAGGGAGAGCGGGCAGCTTCCTCTCGACGAAGTGGCCCTCTACGGCGCACTGATCCACGCCGTGGTGCCCAACGCCGAGGCTTTCAAAGCGCCCATCGCGGGTCTGTTGGCAGAACGAGGCGTCTCCGTGAACGCCATCGAGTGGATCGCGCCAACGCTGGAGGATGTGTTTATTTCGTCCGTGAAGGCGAGGGAAGAATGAGCGAATTGCGAATGGCGAATGGCGAATTAGGAAAGGGCATCGCTGCGCTGAGGGCGGGACGGCGCGAGGTGGCCCGGCGGTTGCTGGCCCAGGCAGTCTGCGCCGACCCTGCCAACGCGACCGCGTGGCTGTGGTTGAGTCGTTGCGTGGACGACGTGGGCCAGCGGCGAGAGTGCCTGGAACGGGTGCTGCGCCTGGACCCGGCCAGCGCGGCCGCGCGGCGGGCGTTGGGTCAAGACGCTGCTGGGCCGCCGGACAGCCTGGGATTAAAACCCCAGGCTGAGAAGCCAAAGGACGCTAAAGCGCCCTCCCAGCTCGCTGAAGCGGGCTCGAGTGTTGCGGTTAGTCCTGTGGGGCCTAACCACAGGGCAGCCGGGCGTCTCAACGCCAGGTGGCGCCGCCCGGCGCTGGCGGCCCTGGTCGTGGCGGTCGTTGCCCTGGTCTGCGCCGTGGCTCCCCGCGCCGGCTGGCCAGCGTCACAGGCGCAACCGGCCGGCGGCGAAGCGTTGGAAGCCTCTGGCGTCATCCGCGCCGACGAGGTGCTGATGGCCAGCGAATGGAGCGGCCGCATCGCCGCCATCCCGGTGGGCGAGGGAGACACCGTAGCCGCCGGCGACGCAATCGTCCAACTGGACACGTCGCTGCTCGACGCCCGGATCAAAGCTGCCCGGGCAGCCGTCGTGATGGCCGAAGCGGGGCTGGCCCAGGCGAAAGCGGGCGCCCGCCCGGGCCAGATCGCCGTGGCCAAAGCGCAACTGGCCCAGGCGCAGGCCGCCCGCGACGCCGCGACGCAGGCCGTCAGCGACACACTGGCCCTGGTGGAGGACCCCCAGGAGATGCGCCTGCAAATCGCCGTGACACAGGCGCAGGCAGAGGCGGCACAACACCACGTGGCGCGCGCAGTGGCGATCAAAGACGCCGCCGAGATGGGCAAGCAAAAGTTTAAAGACCTGCAAAAACAGTGGGACGGGGGAGGCCGCCAGAAGATCTTTGTTCGCCGTGGCCCGGTCAGCGAGCTCCCAACCATCCTGCCGCCCGAGATTGTGGACCTCTTGCCTTCGCTGGGCGACGGCGTCCACACCTTTGGCGACCTGGAATTGCACCTGCACGGCGGGACCTACGACCTCTACAGTTGGGTCAACGTTCACATCCCGCTGGAACTGCATCTGATGCCCAACAACTGGTGGCAGGCGTGGGTGGGCGTCAACGCCGCCGTTGCCCAGCAAGAGGGCATTCAGGCTTCGCTGGCCCACCTCTACGCGCAGAGAGCGCATCCCCAGGACCTGGAAGCCAAGGCCGACGAGGCCCTGGCGTCGCTGGCCCAGGCCGAGGCCCAGGTCGCCGCAGCCCAGGCCCAGGTGGATGGCCTGAAAGCGGGCCCCACTGACGAGCAGATCGCTGCCCTGGAAGCCCGCGTTGCCCAGGCCCGGGCTGCGTTGGACTCGCTGCTGGCCCAGCGGACGATGATGGAAATCGCTTCGCCGGTGAACGGCGTCGTGGTGGACATGGCGGCGCACCCGGGAGAGGTGGCGTCGGCGGGAGCCGCGCTGCTCACTGTGGCCAACCTCTCTGAGGTGCGTCTGGTCGTCTATCTGCCCGAGACTCACGTAGGCCGGGTGCGTATGGGACAGGCAGTGCAGGTGGCGGTGGACAGCTTCCCAGACCGGGTTTTTGAAGGCCAGGTGATCCACATCGCCAGCCGCGCCGAGTTCACGCCGCGCAACGTGACCACCAAGGAAGAGCGGGGCAACCTGGTCTTTGCCGTCGAGATCCGTCTCCCCAACACTGTCCCGAACGACAGTACGGGGCGACACGGCGCGCTCAAGCCGGGGATGCCGGCCGATGCAGTATTTGGGGAGTAGGGAATTGCGAATCATGTATGACGAAGGACGAAGGAAAAAGGACGAACGAGGCTGGTGGATAGTTGGAGTGATAATCGCGGCGATGCTGGCCGGCGGCTGCCAGGGGATGATGAGTTCTGCCGATGAGGAAGGTCCGTTGACGGCGTCGGGGACGATCCGCGCTGACGAGGTGCGCGTGGCCAGCGAGTTGGGCGGTCGCATCGTCGAGGTGCGGGCCGGGGTGGGTGCGGAAGTGCGGGCCGGCGACGTGCTGGTCGTCCTGGACGCCACGCCGATCGTGTCCAAACTGGCCGAGGCAGAAGCGGCGTCCGCCGCAGCCCAGGCCGACCTGACCGTCGTCAAGGCTGGACCGCGCGCGGAAGAGATCGCTGCCGCGCAGGCGGTGCTGGCCCTGGCCGAAGCGCAGCGCGATGGCGCACTCGCTGCCTGGGAGAATGCACTGCAAGCGATCGAGAGCCCGCAGGAACTCGATGCTCAGATCGTCGAGGCGCGCACGAAAGTGGAGCTGGCTGCTCAGAACGTCGAACTGGCCGAGGCAGAACTGGCCCGCGAGCAACTGCTGCGCGATCAAAAGCCAGAGGACTCAACCCAGCGCCGCGTCGCCGACCTGCAGGTGCAAGCCGCCGAAGAGGCCCTGGCTGCGGCCCAGGCCGACGAAAAGACGGTGCAGACGATGCTCAACTGGCTGTGGCTCATCCGCAGCGAGCCGTTGGCCCTCATCGCCCAGGCCCACGCGGTCGAAGGGCAATATCGGGTGGCCGAGGAAGGCGTTGCCGTGGCCCAGGCCCGGCTGGGTGACCTGCTGGCCGGTCCCACGCGGGAAGAGATCGCCGTGGCGGAAGCGGTCGTGTACCAGGCCCAGGTCCAGGCCGACGTGCTCCGGGCGCAACAGACCAAATTTACACTGACCAGCCCCGTTGACGGCGTGGTGCTGGATCAGGCGCTGCGCAGGGGAGAGGTGGCTGCCCCGGCGACGACGGTCCTCACCGTGGCCGATCTCGGCAAAGTGACGCTGGTCGTCTACGTGCCGGAGAACAGGATCGGCCAGGTGCGACTGGGCCAGGCCGTGCAGGTGACGGTGGATAGCTTTCCTGGCCGGACCTTTAGCGGCCGGGTGACGCGCATCGGCGACGAGCCCGAGTTCACGCCGCGCAACGTGGCCACCAAGGAGGAGCGGCTGAACACCTTTTACGCCGTCGAGGTGTGCCTGCCCAACGCGGAGGGCCTGCTCAAGGCGGGCATGCCTGCCGACGCGGTTTTTTGAATTCGATCCGCAACCTGCACAACGCGTTCAATCTGTGATATAATACACCGAAGAACCAACTTGCCGATTGCCAGTTTACGGCCGACCCGTGGAGAACCAAACAGATGGGCGCTAAAATCACACTGACCGGCAAGGCCAGAGGAATGCAGCGTCAGAACAACATCGTCTCGTTCCGGCTGGTCACCGGCCCGACAACAAAGAGTCCTCCCCGAGGGCTCAAGCTCTTCGGACAGGTGACCTATCGCGTGCAATGCTCACATCGCCAGTGGAACCGGGTGCGCGCCAGCGACGACAACTCCGATCTGCTCGTCGAGGGCTACTGCGAACCCCGGCAAGACCCGGCCACGGGCAAGCTCTACATCGCCGTCGTGGCCATGTCGCTGCGGAGCATGAAGAAGCAGAACGAGCAAAAGCTGAAGCAACTCTCCGACGAGTTGGAGAAGGCCAAAGCTGCTTACCAGGAGGCAAAAGCCGGCGGCGCGAGCCGGCAAGAGTTGGAGCCCCTCGCAGATGGCTGGGTCATCCGCCGCCTGGTAGACAGCCTGGAGGCACATATCGTCCACCCACGTGCTGGCCAGGCGGCAGACCTCGGGATCGAGGCTCGTCACGGCTCTCTTAAAAATTCGAGATGGGCAGGTACGGTTAAACTCGTCTCAATCTCAATAGTTTCAGCCCTTTTTTCGGCTCATATCAGCTCTTGACTTTTACCGCACTCTCTCTGGATTTGGGATTCGGACATTTGTCACGTACACCATTCACACACTCAATGGTCCATATGCACCTCCTCTCCCCGATTGTTACGGCACGCGGAAGCGGAAGACCCACGGCCCGGCCAGCCGTGTCTGCCCCCACGGCTGCGCCAGA
>CAYNKW010000135.1:4015-10597 GCA_964397845.1 uncultured Anaerolineae bacterium | reverse complement strand
ACCAGGCCCACCACGACGCCCAGGTGCAGCAACAAGTTGCCTGTGGTCAACAGTCGCAGGCCGGGGATGAACTGAAGGATAAAGTTGAGGATCACCAGGCCGATGCCCATAAGCACGGGCAGGCCTCGTCGCCGGGCAATCTGCTCACTCAGGTAGTCTATCAGCCGATTCAACAAACCGACCAGACCTCGTTCCTGCATAGGTTACTCCTTACTTCCCCTCCCGCTGTATCGTCCCTGATACCAGGCCGGCGGTTTGGTTCTTTAACCCGACCCGCGCCCCTCCGCCAGCGTGGGATCTAACTCGATGGCTCTGTTGAGGCTCTGGGTAGCCAGATCATACTCTCCCAGAGAGCCGTAGACCACACCCCGATTGTAGTAGGCCTCAGCCAGCTTGGAGTCCAGGGAAATGGCCCGGTCCAAATCGGCCAGCGCGTCATCGTATTGACCTAGCTTTTCGTAGGTGACACCCCGGTAGACGAAAGAGAGTGCGTGGTTTGGCAACAACTCGAGCGATTTATCAAAGTCTTTGAGGGCAGACCTGTGAGCCTTCAAGCCCAAGTGCACCCGGCCGCGCTGATAATATAGCATCGCATCCAATGGTTCCAGGTTAATGGCTCGCGAGAGGTCTTCCTGTGCCTCCTCCAACCTATTGAGGGCGGCGTAAGCTTCGCTCCTGGCGTGGTAACAGGCTGCGTCGTTGGGCAGCAAGACGATGGCGCGATTGTAATCCACAATTGCATCTTCGTGTTGTCCCAGCGCCGCATGGACTTGCCCGCGGTTGTAGTAGGCCTCGGTCAGATCAGGGTCTAACTCGAAGGCCTTGCCAAAGTCCTCCATGGCCCGATGGTAGTCCTTGAGCGCTGTGCGCGTGATGCCTCTGGCCGAGTAAGCTTTGGCGTGCTCCGGATTCAGTTCGATGACCTTGTCCAGGTCTTGGAGCGCTTTCTCGTGCTGGCCCAGCCGCTCATACATCACGCCTCGGTTGTAGTAGGCGCCGGCGGACTTGGGACTCAGCCGGATCGCCTTATCATAGTCGTCCATGGCCTTTTTGGGTTGATCCAGCGCTTCGTAGGCAGCCCCCCGGCCGTGATAAGCGTGCGCCTCATCCGGGGCCAACCGCAGCGCCCGGTCAAAGTCCTCGACGGCGCGTTGCTGTTCACCCAGGGCCAGGTGAGCCATGCCCCGATTGATATGCGCCACGTGATCTGCCGGTAGCATGTCCAGCACCTTGTCATAAATTGCTATCGTCTTGCGATAATGATGCAGGTAGTAGTGGATGTTGCCCAGCCGGAGCAGGTCGTAGGCGCGTTGCTTCTTTTCCGCTTCCGGCACTACCTGTTCCAGGCCCATGGCCCGGTCGGTCGTTTCGATCCGCTCCAGCCGGTTCAAAATCTGATCCAGCGATTCTACCTGTTCTGGTGATAGTTGGGGCGGATCGATGGAGGCGAACAACTTGGGCGAAAGTCCCGTGGCCCGCTGTGCCGTCTCCAGTTGCAGGAGAAGAAAAGCCCGCTCCTCCTGCACCAGGCTCTCGCGCAGCCGCAGGCGGGCTTCGGTCATCTCGCGGGCTTTGACGACCAGCTCCAATTCGCGGCGAACCAGTCCCAGCTCTTCGTGGTGAAGCGCCTTTAGTGCCTCCCGCTCCCGGTCGAACAGTTTGCCGTGCCGGTTCAGGGTGACAGCTACGATCAACTCGACCACCGCGCCGGCTATCAGCACGACGGTCGGCGACAGTCGAGTAAGAAGATTCAGGTTGATCCCCCAATACTCCAACCAGCAACCGGCCCAAAACCACGCCGGAGCCAGTTGCTCGCGAAAGACAATGCTCAACCCGATCAGAATGGCGACGGCGGCTATGAGGATGATCGCCTTGCGCATGAAACCTCCTGTCTTGACAACTGCTGGTGGATGCGAGAAAAAGATGGCATGATTATAACCCATAGTGAAATTGTTGTCAAAAGGAATCGTCAGGGTCGAGGGGTTGACAGACTATGTTTTGTGTGGTATGATTATGACTAGTGAGGGAGAGTGAGTCATGATGACCTATTTGGATTTTGACCTGCTCATCGAAGGTTCGGAAGAAGGGTACTGTGCTCGCGTGTTAGACTCTCCGGCCGGCCAGGCGGCCACCAATTTCAGTCTGCCTTTCGTGGAACAGGGAAGGCGAGGCCTGGAGACGCTAGAGAGAGAGTCTGTCGAATTCTTCGGACAGCGCCTTTTTGAGGCAGTCTTTGACGACCAGGTGCAGAGTTGTCTACGCCGGAGCCTGGATGAGGCTGATCGGCAAGGCGCAGGGCTGCGCATCCGGCTGCGCCTGACCGATGTCCCCGAGTTGGCCAGCTTGCCGTGGGAGTACCTCTTTGACCCTGTTCACAATCGCTTCCTCGTCCTCTCCATAGAGACCCCCCTTGTGCGCTATCTGGATCTAGCGGAACCTATTCAGCCGCTGGCGATCAAACTGCCCCTGAGGGTACTGGTGATGATTTCCAGCCCCAGCGGCTACATGCCGCTCGACGTGGAGCGAGAGTGGACCACACTCTGCGAGGCTTTGGATGAGCTAGCGGAGCGGGGACTGGTCGTAGTGGAACGGTTGGAAGAAGCCTCGCTAATGGCTTTGCAGCGGCAGTTGCGGCGGGGCGAGTACCACATCTTTCACTTTATCGGCCACGGGAGCTTTGATGAGGCTTCTCAAGATGGGGTGTTGATCCTGGAGGATGAACAGGGGCAGGGTCGCCACGCGAGTGGTCATTACCTGGGGACGCTGTTACACGACCACCGCCCGCTGCGCCTGGCGTTCCTCAACGCCTGCGAGGGGGCGCGCGCTTCTCAGAGCAACCCGTTTGGTGGTGTGGCTCAGAGCCTGGTGCAGCAGGGCATTCCAGCCGTCGTTGCCATGCAGTTCGAGATCGGCGATGAAGCGGCCATCACCCTGGTCCGCGAATTCTACACCGCTCTGGCCGAGGGTTACCCCGTAGACGCTGACCTGGCCGAGGCGCGCAAGGCGGTCTTTGCCCTGGGGGACAATGTCGAGTGGGGCACGCCGGTGCTATACATGCGCTCCCCGGATGGGTGCGTTTTCGACGTCGAGCAGGTGCTGCCATCTTCCGAGCGGGTCAGCGAAGGCCTGATGGCGCTGACAGAATTGATGCAGACACCAGAAGTGCGAGCTGCCGTCATCACCTTTCGCACCGATTTTGAGGCCGCCTGCGAGCAGATTGACGTCTTGGGCGACTACAAACACCTGCATGACTTGCTGCACACGATGCAATTCCACTGCTATCATCCTATCGTCCAGGAGGCCACGCGCTTTCCCGACGACGATATGGCACTGGACAATCTGATGGACTATGAACTTACGCTTCAGGGCATCGTGAGTGATTTGCAGGAGGCGGCTGGCTGGGCGTCCTTTGCTTCGCTTGAAACCTCGTGGATACAGGACCTCGATCAATCCCGGCAAGAGCTGCATGACGCCATTGAGAAGCTGGACACGAAACAGCTCAAGAGAGCCATCTGGCGCATGAATCGGGTGCTGGCCATCCAACCCTCACAAATCAACACACGCCTGAACGCCGCAGCGCGCGCCTTGCGCCTGCCCGCCCTCGTTCAGGCGTTGATCTATGTGCGGGACAACCTGGCCCGTCTCGATCTTGACCCGGAGAAAGTGCGCCAATTCGAAGCAGGCGTCGAGGCCCTGACCGAGCTGGACGAGAGCCTGACTGCCCTCGTGCAAGACCACGACGGTTGGCAGGTCGTTGACCTCGAGCTGCGCCGGATAGAAACCGCTATGCGGCAGGACATGATGGAACTCGAGATGTCCTGGCCGAGTTTGAAAGCCATGATGGGGCCATTGTATAGCGACGTCGCCGATGAATGGGCAAAATCGCTCGAGACGGACGCTATAGCATTGAATAACGCCATCGCGGGCGGTAACCCTGTCAAGACCAGACGATGCTTTTGGCGCTACCGCAGGCGGGCAGGTGATCGCTTCTATCGCGTCGATACGGACCTCAAGAACCTGTGTGAAGATTTGCGCGAGATCGGCGAGCCGCTGACCACTGTGCTGAGCATGATAGGATAGTGAAATGAGCGATACGACCAACCCTGCGATGATTGATGAGTCTGCGAGTCGCTTTCCATCCTTTGTCCCGCTGAGAACCGCTCACAGTGAACTCCTCAAACGCCATCGTGAGAGCGGCAACACGCCCGAGTTCCTGGCTGAGGTGGAGACCTTCATCCGGCGAGGGCAGGCAACCGGCGCGCTGCTGGACGCCGAAGATGATCGGTGGGCCAGCCAAAGCTTGCTGGACTACTGGGTTTCCATGATGTACCGCGCCGGGCATGAACCGCCCGAGGCTACGCTGGCCGAGTTTGACCCGGCGCTGGCGCCAGAACTGGATGACGTCCTGTGCCCTTACGTGGGCCTGGATGCCTTCCGAGAAGGCAATCATAACGTCTTCTTTGGACGCCAGCGGTTGGTAGAGGAGATGGTCGGCTGGCTAAAGGAGAATAGCCTGCTGGCTGTCGTCGGCGCGTCCGGCAGCGGCAAGTCTTCGCTGGTGAGGGCCGGCCTCCTACCAGCTTTGAAAACCGGCGCCGTGCCCGGTAGTCAGGGCTGGCACTACTACCCGACGATGGTGCCAGGATCGAGCCCCCTGGCGAATCTGGTCAGGCTCATTCAGCCCTCGAATGTAGACGAGGCCGAGTCGGTCCAGCACCATGTGGCTCGCTTTCAGCAGGAGCCAGGCCATTTGTTCCACTTGATAAATGAACTCCATCGAGCACCCATTGTCCTCGTCGTTGACCAGTTCGAGGAGTTGTTCACCCTATGCGACGACGACTCGGTGCGCCAGGCGTTCATTGATAACCTGTTGGGCCTCGTCCAGTCGTCTGAGGCGTCTGAGGCCAGGCACATCGTCATCCTCACGATGCGCATTGACTTTGAGCCTCAGGTGGCGCGACTGCCAACGTTTCAGCCCCTCTTTGAGGAGGCCCAGGTGCGTGTGACTCCCCTCAACGCCGGGGAGTTGCGGGAGGCGATCGAAGGACCTGCCGAATTGGTGGGACTAAAGTTCGAGGAAGGCGTTGTTGACGCCTTGCTACAGGACATCCTGGGTGAACCGGCGGCGCTGCCGCTGCTCCAGTTCACCCTGCTAAAGCTGTGGGAGAGCCGCGAGCACAACCGGGTCACGTGGGAGGCTTACCGTCGTCTGGGCGGCGGGCGCCTGGCGTTGGCGCGCAGCGCCGATCAGTTCTACGAGGACTTGATTCCCGAAGAGCAGATGACGGCCAGGCGCATTCTACTGCGAATGGTGCGGCCAGGCGAGGGGCTGGAAGTCACCAGTAACCGCATCCGGCGCCAGACGTTATACCAGGCTGGCGAAGCGCGCGATCGGATCGACCGTGTGCTGGACAAGCTCGTTCAAGCCCGGCTGGTACGCTTGACAAGAGGCGATACACTGGCTGATGCCCAGGTGGAGGTGGCGCACGAAGCCCTGGTGCGCAACTGGCCCAGGTTGGTGGATTGGCTGGAAAAGGAACGGGAAGAGATGCGCCGTAGGCTGCGCTTGACGGCCGCGGCCGAGCAGTGGGCAACGTTGGGCAAAGATGCTGAGGCGTTGTTGCGGGGTTCGTTGCTTGACGAGGCCTTGCGCTGCGAGGACTTGAACGAGCTGGAGGATGAATTCGTCCGGGCGAGCCAGGCAGCCGTTGAGGAAGCCCGGCGCAAGGAGGAGGAAGCGCGCCAAAGAGAGTTGGAACAAGCACAGCGATTGGCCGAGGAACAGCGACGACGGGCCGAGGCGGAGCACCAGCGGGCCGAAGAGCAGGCCAGGGCTGCCAGACGCCTGCGCCTGTTGTTGGCAGCTCTGGCGGCGGTGTTTCTACTGGCAGTGGGCACAGCCGTGGTGGTAGTAAAACAGACACGAGAGAACGTGCGACTTGCGGCAGAAGCGGCTGCTGCTGGCACACAGGCAGCCGTCGAAGCGGAATTGGTGGCAGCACTAGATGCCCAGGCGACGTCCGTGGCAGAACTGGCAACAGCCGAAGCGCGTGGTGACCAGGTCCTTGCTGCCGAGAAGACAGTCCAGGCCCGTCAAGCCACAGTGGTGGCCGCGCGAGAAACCGCTCAATCTGGCGCTATGCTCACCCCCACGACTCTCCCGACACAGACACCCCTCCCTATGGCTACGCCCACTCCCACGGCTACACCTACCCTCACCCCCAGGCCGACCTTTACGCCCACGCCCACCCCCACCCCTACGCTGTCAAAAGTGGCTGTTGCCAACCAGGAGGCGGCCATCCTTGCCGCACCCGACGCCGAGTTGGCCGTTCTAGGCTTTGTAAAGGTGGGCCAGTCGGTGACGGTGCTTGGCCGGTCGGTTACCGGGAGTTGGCTTTACATCCTTGGTGCTGCCGGTGTGGAGGGCTTTGTCTATCAACTGTACTTTGACTGGCCCGGCGATCTGGCAGCACTGCCCACCCGCCTACCGACGGTGACGGTGACGCCGGCACCAGGCATCGTTTTTGCTATCGAACATCTGGGATGCCAGACACATTCCTCTACTCTTGGCTCTGTGAAGGG
>CAYNKW010000135.1:0-3915 GCA_964397845.1 uncultured Anaerolineae bacterium | reverse complement strand
CAACGCCGTGTGTCCTGTGGGTTGCTGCCAGATGCGCTCTTTGCCACTGCCTACGCCGCCAAAGAGGTCGCCGCTCGGCTGGACTGCCCTGTCAGCGAGGCCACGGTCACTATTGCGGCTTTCCAGCCCTTTGAGCAGGGTCTGATGTTCTGGCGAGGTGACCTGGAGGTGATTTATGTCCTGTACACGTATGGCCGGTGGGCACGCTACGATGGCACGTGGGACAAGTCGCAACCGGACGACGATCCGTCTCTGACGCCGCCCATTGGCTTGCAGCAACCGAGGCGTGGCTTTGGCAAGGTGTGGCGAGAGCAATTGGGTGGGCCAGAGGCGAAGGTCGGCTGGGCGCGGGAGTTGGAGCGAGAATACAAGATGTGGGTGCAGTCATTCGGGGGTGGGAAGATGTTTGTGGGAGCGGAGGGAGACGTCTTTATCCTGTACGCAGATTGGACGTGGGAGACAGGGGACTAGAGGGAGACAACAGCGCACAGGTAGAGATCTGGATTGACAGAGCTCGTTGGGACGACCCGGCCAGCCCGGCCAGCCTGGCCAGGATGAGCAAAGACGGGTCGTATGAGTGGCTACAAAGAAGCTCTATGTAAAACACACTTTGACGACACCTCAGCCGACGATGTATAACCGCCGGTCTGTGTCATACAGTGACACGCCACCTGTCTCGGTGACGAGAACGACGTCCTCCACCCGGTTGTGGAATCCATCCGCGATACGGATACTGGGTTCGACGGTGAACGTCATGTTGGCCTGCAATACAGTCCCTTCGACGACGTCCAGCCAGGGCGGTTCGTGGACGGTGACTCCGATGCCGTGACCCAGCCGGTGGCTGAACTGCGGACCATAGCCCCCGGCCTCTATCACGCCACGGGCGATGGCGTTGACCTGCGCACCGGTGATTTGCCCGGCCTTCATGGCTTGCATGGCCTCACGCTGGGCGCGCAGTACGAGGTCGTGTATCTTGACGTACTCGACCGGCGGCTCGCCGGCGAACGCCGTGCGGCCAAAGTCGGAGCAGTAGCCCTCGTAGACACAGCCCATGTCAAACGTCACCGCATCGCCGGGCTCAAGCTTCTTTTCGGTCGCCCGGGCCGCCGCTGCCCGTTCGCGGCCTGGCCTGGCAAAGACGACACTCGTGACGAACGAGTTGAATTCGGCGCCCATCATCCTGAACTGATAGTCAATTTCGTTTTCCACGTCCCACTCGGTCGCACCGAGCTTGAGACGAGCCAGGGCCTCGTGGAACACGGCAGCGGTGATCTGGCCCGCCTGGCGCATCAGGTCTAGTTCGGTCTCGTCTTTGATCATCCGCATCGGGGCAACGATCTGCGAAGCCATCACCAGCTCGGTATAGGGGAGCAGACGGCCAAAGGCCAGTACCGTCTGAGCCCAGGCATGGTCGTCCATGGCGACTTTTTTGCCCTTCAAGTCGAACCGGCTCAGCACCTGGCGCATGACCTTCAACGGATCTTCCGACTCTTGAATGACGCGCAGCGGCTCAAACCACGGCTTGTCCTGCACCTCGGCCTGGAAATACTGCCCGCCCATGCGTGGCGCCGTCATAACGATGCCCTCGTTGCCCTCGTTGTGGCCGATGTAACCGCCCACCGCCCAGTCGCCATAGGCGTTGTGGTCGGTACGGTAATTATCTCGTTGCCGGATGCCGGTCAGGTAGAACAGGTTGGCTCCAGGAGTGAGAAACATCAGGCCAATGTTTTCCTCGGCCATACGAGTGCGGACTGTCTTCAGACGATCAGGATAATCGATCACGTTGACCTCCTGTTTCTCGCCAGGTAGGTATTCAACTTCGGTTTGAGCCGCAGCTTCGCTAGACGCTTACCTCGCTAGCTCTCTTTGTCCTCGTGTCCTGGTGGTAAAGAGGGAGCATTACTTCTGTCCCTGGGACTGGAGAACTTTCCAGCAAGACCTCCGAGGTTTGCTTGATACGCTTCTTGTGTGGTTTCTGGTCATTCTTTTTTGCCGCGCCACGCTCGAACCTGTGACGGAAACCTCGGAGGTCTGAAAGCTTGCTTTATGAGCCGGGCAGGTGCCCGGCCGCCCAGGCGATGTCGAGTTGCTCCAATGCCTCCAGGGTAGGCACGCCGCTCTCCTGGTGCCAGCCCATCATCCGGTAGTAAGTTCTTTTGGCCTCCTCGAAAGCAGCCTCGTCCAGCGGTTCGGCATTGCGCGTTTCGCCCTTGAGAAAAGGCGCGAAAAAACGCCGTGGCAACGTGTCGTCGGCGGCGGTCAAGCCTTCGCGCAGGTTAAAGACACGGCTCATGGTAATAGCCCGTTGGCCGATGGCCTGCGTCTCTCGCAGGTCCACGTCCCAACCGGTGACGGCATTGACCAGTGTGACCAACTGCTGGGGCATGTAGGGTAGGAACATGCACATCACGGCGCAGTCCAAAAAGTGGCGGTAGTTGACGTGATAGAAGTAGAGGCGCATTTTGTCCTCGTTCAACACCGTTGCCTCCATTGGTTGGAGGTCGGGGTCAAAGGCGCGCAGTCCTTCGAGGAACGGTCCCTCGCCACGGTACATGGTGTCGTGAAAGTTGTGCATGTGGTCGGCGCCTGTGGGTGAGAGGGCATAGCCCACGCCCAGGGCGTGCTTGATGCGCGGCTCGTGCATGGGCAGCTCTTGCCCCTTGACGTGCAGGGCAAAGGCTTCCGCGCCCTGGCCGATCTGGGCCGCCGTACGGGCGACCCCTTCGGCCAGCGAGTTGCCAAAGCCTTCGCGCCGGGCGACCTGCTCGATCAGACGCAGGAGCAGCGACCCATCGCCCCAGCGCAAGGCCAGCCCGCCGGTGTCGCTCTCGGTCAGTAAGCCATTCTCAAAGCACTCCATGGCAAAGGCGATGGACACGCCGGTAGAGATGGTGTCCAGGCCGTAGGCAGCGCACATCTCGTTGGCCTTGGCCAGGACGAGGAGATCATCTATGCCGGTACATGACCCCAGGGCGGCCAGGCTCTCGTACTCGGGGCCGCCGTAGCGTGGGTCTACGTGGTAAGGCTCACCGACCTCGACCACGCGCTTGCAGCGGACGGCGCAGGCGGCGCAGGTGCCGCGCTTGATCAGGATCGTGTCTCGCATGACCTGGCCGTTGATCTTGTCGTCGCCGGCAAAGTGGCCGGCCTGAAAGTTCCAGGTCGGCAGGCCGCCGCCGGCGCTCAGGTATTTGACTCCGCCCGCGGTGCCGCTGTCGTACAGCCCGGCGACCCAGTTCAGGTTCGAGCCCATCCAGCGGGCGACCTCGCGCACTCCGGCCGGATGGGCCACCTTCATCTGGCTCTGTCCCGGCGTGGCACGCACGGCGATCCCTTTTAGCCGCTTGCTGCCCATGACAGCGCCCAGGCCCGTGCGCCCGGCAAAGTGGTGGCGATCGTTGACCACGGCGGCGTAGCGCACCAGGTTTTCGCCGGCCGGGCCGATCAGGGCGGTGCGAATCCTCTCGTCGCCCAGTTCGTCGCGCAGGGCGTCTTCGCACTGGCCGGTGGTCAAGCCCCACAGATGTTCGGCGTCTCGTATCCCTGCCTGCCCGTCTTTGATCCACAGGTAGACGGGTGACGACGCCTGCCCGCGCACGATGATCGCGTCAAAGCCGGCCCGCTTGAGTTCGTAACCCCAAAAGCCGCCGGCCTCGGAGCTGCCCAGCCCGCCGGTCAGCGGCGATTTAGCGCCGACCCCGTTGCGCCCCTGGCCCGACACCGCCGCACCGGTGAGCACCCCCGGGGCAAAGATCAGCAGGTTCTCTGGCCCCAACGGGTCTACGCCCGCCGCCATCTCGTTGAGCAGGTAATGGGCCACCACTGCCCGGCCGCCCAGGTAGCGGCGGTAGAAGGCGTCGTCGCGCCTCTCGACCTCGACGTGGCGGCGCGATAGATCAACTCGTAGTATTTTGC
>CAYNKW010000134.1:7391-10606 GCA_964397845.1 uncultured Anaerolineae bacterium | reverse complement strand
TTCTCACTTGCCGCCCGTTCTTTGCTGCATTGCTGTTTCTCTATATTGCTTCACCTCAGGTCTACGGGTTATCACATCATCAACATAGAACTAAAGCAACGACAAAGGGCTCCGAGATTCTGGCGAGGGAGCTGATCATGGCTCGCGCAGCCTGGTTTATGGTCATAGCGTCTATGGCGATTACCGTCTTTCTAAGACTGGCGATCCACGTCGTCACCCACAACTCGCGCCGACCCACCCATTGGGTCTTCGGCGTGGTTTTGTTTTGGGTGCGGTTAGCTAGAATGACAAGTCTACAGTTCGAGATGCAGTAACACTCATGCAGAGTAGTCGCCGTTCCTGGCAGTGGATACCTCCGTACTGCAATAAGGTCTCGAGGGATGAAATGAGAATCAATTTGGCTTTGCTCGCCCTGGTTTTAATAGTCCTCCTGGCAGGTTATGCGGCCGCTCCTGATAACCTGGATAGAACCATGCTGTCAGCACCGATGGTGCAAGCCGGGCCAGAAGCCAAGCCCGGTGAAATCCTGGTCAAGTTCGAGGCTGACGTCTCCTCCCCGTCTATTGAGACCACCAATCAGAATCTAGGGGTATCGGTCACCGGGATGATTCTCCAACTCAACCTCTACCGTTTACGAATTCCAGAGGAAACCACCATTGCTGAGATGATTGAGCTTTATCAGCACACCGCCGGCGTAGCCTACGCCGAGCCCAATTACATCCTCCATACCCTGGAGGTGATCCCCGACGACCCGCGTTTTGGTGATCAGTGGGCATTAGGTAAAATAGAGGCCCCGGCTGCCTGGGAAGTAATAACCGGCACGAATGACGTTGTCATTGCCATCATTGACACCGGAATAGACTACAACCATCTGGACCTGGACGATGGGAGGTACGTGGGTGGCTACGATTTTATCAACGACGATGACGATCCGATGGATGATGAAGGTCATGGCACCCACGTGACTGGTATCGCCACGGCGGATACGAATAATGGCGTGGGTATCGCCGGCCTGGCCTGGAACAGCCTAGTTATGGGAGTAAAGGTTCTGGACGCTGACGGATCGGGATCTCATTTCGACGTAGCGCAGGGAATAAAGTATGCGGCCGACAATGGCGCTCATGTGGCTAATCTTAGCCTGGGAGGCCCATTCCCTAGCCTTACTCTGGAAGAGGCCATGCAATATGCCTACGACGCGGGTGTGGTTATGGCCTGTGCCGCGGGCAATAGCCATGGGTATGGAGTGAGCTATCCAGCCGCCTATGACCAGTATTGCCTGGGCGTGGCTGCTACTGACGACAGCGACGAGCGCGCTGTCTTTTCCAGCTATGGGCCAGAAGTAGATGTGGCGGCTCCGGGCGTCGATATCCTCAGCACTACCGGAGGCGACTATGAATCCTGGGACGGGACGTCAATGGCCACACCCCATGTCGCTGGGCTGGCAGCGCTGATCCTGGCTCATGATCCTGAGCTCTCTGTCGACCAGGTCTTTGCTGCGATCCGTGATTCGGCCGATGATGTCAACGCCGGGACGCTTCCGGGCGAGGATGATTACCTGGGCACAGGCAGAATCAATGCCTATCGCGCCTTAGCAACCCTCGTCAGGATAGAGCCACCTGATACAACGGTGAATATTGGCTCCTCTTTCACCGTCACTGCGTTCATTCTAAACGTCACCGACCTGGGCAGCTTCCAGTTCGACCTGACTTACATTTCCAGCGTCGTGACGGCGACCAACGCAGTATGTGGGCCGTTCCTGGGCAGCACCGGGCGCAGTGTCAGTCCCGTGGGACCAACGATAGACAACACAGCAGGCAGGATCGCTTTTGGGTGTTCCAGCGAGGGAAGCGAGCCCGGACCAGACGGAACAGGAGTGCTGGCCACTCTCACTTTCAATGCGGCGGGTCCGGGCAGCAGCTCCTTGCACTTCGAGAACGTGCAAATGACGGACACGGCCGATGTGGTGATCACCGTTGGCACTCAGGATGGTAATATTACAGTGACCTGCCGCGAGGACGTCAACGGTGATGGGGTGATCAATATCGTTGACATCCAATTGGTAGCGGCCCGCTGGAACACCGCTGAAGGTGATCCTGATTATGACCCTCTCTACGATATTAACCAGGATGGCAGGATTAACATCGTTGACATCCAACTGGTAGCGGCTAAATGGAATACAACTTGTTAGCCATGGCTGCGAGACAAGGCAGGAACGGGTAAGGCAACTGCAGCGGTAAAAAGGAGGGAGGGGAAAATGTGAGCCTAAACTGAAGTGAGGCTGTCCGCAAAGCCCTACCGTTGTTCCAGGGACAGCCCTGCTTGCTCAAGACCGGAATGCCGCGTGGGCCTCTCCTCAATCACGGCAAGCTATCCAATTGCAGGGGAAGCAAAGAACCTTATGAAGAAAAGTTGGGAGGGTACAATGAATACCAAAAGAAGCAAATTAAATCGCAGATTGGTTCCGCCGCTGGCCCTGGTGCTGACCGCACTTGTTCTCCTGAGCCTGGCCCTGCCTTCAATAGGCACCCGCGCCACCGGCCTGGAGAATGAGGCTCGACAAGAATCGCAAACGGTGACCGTCCGCGCACAGGGTTCGACCGGCGAGGACGTGCCCCTGGCCGGGGCGGAGGAGTGGGCCCAGGCCGCAGTGGAGATCAGCAGTGCGCCCGACGACGCGATAGTTAGCTCGGTGCGGGTCAAATACCACGTCGTCTGTTCCGAGCCCAGTGACCTGGAGGTGCAGTTGCTGACCTCTGGAGCTGAGGTGTCTTACACTCTGTGGAATAAAGAGAGTGCCGAGGGTGACGTGCTGACCCAAAGCACCAAGGAGATCACAGCTTTCCAGGACGCGCCGGTCAACGGCACCTGGTCTCTGGCGGTCCAGGGTGGAGACCCAGAGGGTTACGTTGACGACTTTAGCATCGTCGTCTACTACGAGATGGAGATGCCCATACTGCGCCTGGAGGGAGAGGGAGTGCCGGGGAAACCAGGCTTCATGCGCCTGCCCGAAGGTACAACACCGGCCAGCCCAGCCCCGGACAATGATGAGAAGTCATCCGTAGAAGGATCGTCCGTTGAGCCGCAGCACGTGCCCCCGGGGGCGACAATCATCAAGACAGAGAATTTCGAAGGCGCTTTCCCCAACACCCTATGGGGGCTCTATGACCAAAGTAGCGACGGCTACATACGTTACTGGGATGACGCTCACTGCGATC
>CAYNKW010000134.1:5564-7291 GCA_964397845.1 uncultured Anaerolineae bacterium | reverse complement strand
TCTACCTTCACCGTCGACGTGGCCATTGAGGACGCCTCTGATCTGGGGGCCTTCGAGTTTGAACTAACCTACGATCCCACCTGCGTCAACACGGTCCTACCGTGCGATGATGCTGTCACTCTGGGATCCTTCCTGGGCAGTACCGGCCGAGGCGTCATTCCGTTGGGCCCCAATTGCGAAAGCGGGAGTGTGACCTTTGGCGCTAGTAGTTACGGTGCTAACCCCGGGCCAAACGGGGACGGGGCGCTGGCCACTATCACTTTCAAGTCGGGCATGAACCAGTGCGATAGCCCTTTGCATCTCCAGAACGTGATAGTGACAGACACGGCCGGCAATCCGCAGTCCGTCCGGAGAGAGGACGGTCTTGTCCACGTGGGTTGCTGTCCCCCCTGTGATTGCCGCGAAGACCTCAACTGCGATGGGGTGATAAACATCGTGGATATCATGCTGGTGGCAAGCAAGTACGGTGAGTCTTGTCCCACAAGGTAGTCTTGGGAATCCCTCGAGTTCCCCCGCATTCTGTGAGCCGCACCCAGGCTTGCAGCATGTGGGGGATCAAGGAGGCGTCACAACGAAGAGGAGGGAATGTATGAAAGGGGCACAGTCAAGAGCAGATGCCGCACAGAAAAGGCTTTCCAGGCAGAGGAGATACCTGACCCTGGTCATCTGGGTGGTGAGCATCTGTCTGTCCTTCGGGTTGTACACCCTTCTGGTCAATGCCCTGCTGCACGACGGCCCAGGCGAAGCCTATGCACCGTCCAGGTCGTTCGTCGCCCCGAATGCGCAACAAGCGGTGGTGAAAATAGACCCTGCTAGCAAAGGTGTAGATCCAGGTGAGACTTTCACTGTCACAGTGATGATCGAGAACGCTTCTGATCTAGGAGCCTTCGAGTTTGAACTAACCTACGATTCCACCTGCGTGGTGACGGCGACCGATGCCACGCTGGGGCCCTTCCTGGGCAGCACTGGACGCAGCGTCGGTGAGGTGGGCCCCACGTTTGGAATCGGGAGTGTGACGTACGCGGCCTACAGCTACGGGGCTGATCCTGGGCCAGATGGGGCCGGGGTATTGGCCACCATCACATTCGAAGCGGGGATGACCAAGTGCTCTAGTGCTCTGCATCTCCAGAACGTCACGGTGACGGACACAGACGGTAACTCGAGTTCTCCCAATACCGAGGATGGTGAGGTCATAGTGGGCCCGCCAGAAGTGACGAGTATCAGCCCTGATTGGGGCTACATCGGCAAAGTGTTGGAGAACGTGATCGTGATGGGCGAGAACTTCCGGCCGGGTGCTTCGGTCCAATTGACCAGGAGTGGACAAAGTATCTCTGCCCCTTTGCCGGATGTGCAGAGTTCAACCCGGATTAGTTGCACACTCAACCTGGGAAAAGCCGTCCCTGGCCAGTGGGACGTGGTGGTGACCAACCCTGATACCCAGAGCGGGACACTGCCCAATGGCTTTACGATCAATCTACCACCTCCACCAGCGATAACCAGCATCACTCCCAATAGCGGCTATAACGACGAGGTGGTACACATCACCAATCTGGCGGGCAGCAACTTTCAGACGACGGGGACCACCACAGTCACGCTGACCAAAGCGGGCGAGACGGACATCGTGGCCACTAACGTCGTGGTGGAGAGCGCCTCAAAGATCACCTGCGACTTTGACTTGACAGGGGCAGCTATCGGTCCGTGGAACGTGGTGGTGACCAACCCTGATA
>CAYNKW010000134.1:3574-5464 GCA_964397845.1 uncultured Anaerolineae bacterium | reverse complement strand
GACTTGACAGGGGCAGCTATCGGTCCGTGGAACGTGGTGGTGACCAACCCTGATAGTCAGTTCGGAGACCTTCCGGAGGCCTTTATAGTGAAAGGGCTCATTTACTTGCCCATCGTCCTGGAGAACTACTGAGCTCGGGCCAGCATCTGTTGGCCTTCAAGGAGCTAACCGGACGTCGGCCGGGGCGATATTCGGCTAGTTCCTTTTCCTATAGGGTGGGCCAAGTACGTCTTTGACAAACCCTCAATCGAAACAGGAGGTCAGCAGACCAAGGGAATCTAGCGACGACTGAAAGAAGAGGTAGAAAGGAAAGCAGATGTCGAGAGCAACCCTTGCAGGAGAAAGGTCTTTTTTTAAGAAGAGATGCCCGATCGTGTTCATTTGTCTGCTGATCATCTATCCAGAACTCTCACCATACACTGCTTTAGCGTACGCGGGTCTACCGTGGTCAAGCCCCGGCCTTACGGTGGTGAGAATAGATCCTGTCACTAAAAATGCGTCGCCAGGTCATACTTTCACCATCAATGTGATGGTTGACGGCGCTGTGAATCTAGGGGCCTTTCAGTTTGACATGATCTATGATCCCGCTGTGGTGACCGTGACCAATGTAGAACTCGGAACTTTCTTAGGGAGCACCGGCCGCACAGCCCAGCCTGTTGGATCTAATATAGATAATGCAGTGGGAATAGTCACTTTCGGGGCTTTCAGCTTTGGGAGCAATGCAGGACCCGAGGGAACAGGATTGTTGGCTGCCGTCACATTGATGGCGATGGATTCAGGCACCAGCGCTCTGAATCTCCAGAATGTAGTGGTGACGGACACGATGGCCAATGCTCAATCCACATCTGTCGAAGGTGGCACGGTTACAGTGGCTGCGCCAGCGCCTACCAGCACACCGACAATGATTCCGAGTCCAACGGTGACCCCTACAGCAACACCCACTCTGACCAGCACGGCAACTGCTACCGAGACGGCCAAACCTGCGGCCACAGCCACACCTACAGACGCAGCCACGGCGACGACAACGAGTGAGGCAATGATTACGCCAACCGCTCCCCCACTTGCCACCGGGACGGCCACGCCAGTGGCTACCGCCGTCCCGACACCGACAGGCCCATTAACCTCAACACCGGCGGAGGCGACGGCAACGAGTGAGGCAGTGATTACGCCAACCACCTGCCCAGTTGTCACCGGGACGGCCACGCCGGTGGCTACCGCAGTTCCGACACCGACAGGTCCACTGACCCCAACGCCGGCTGAGGCGACGGCAACGAGTGAGGCAATGATTACGCCAACCACCTGCCCAGTTGCCACCGGGACAGCCACGCCGGTGACTACCGCAGTCCCGACGCCGACAGGTCCATTGACCCCAACGCCGGCTGAGACATCTCAGCCCAAAGCAACTGTCGCTAGTACCCCCTCACCAACGCCTGGCGCTGTCTTGTCTCGGATGCCCACTTTTACCCCCCCGCCACTCAAGCCTCTGGCGACTTTGACGGCTGTAAAGCTGCTTCCAGCTTCACCCGTGCCACCGTCATCCTCAACATCCGCTTTGTCCAGCCCCCTGTACTGGTTATTGGCCGGGGGGATGTTTCTCTTTATAGCTGGATACATCTTTCGCGTACTGTTGCGCCGGCATAGAGAATGACGCAAATTTGTTACGCCGGTCATCGGTTCACATCCTGCTCGGCAAAGTGCTCGTCGTAATTGGGCAGCACTCCCCGTCGCCTGGCCTCCTCCGTCAGCACCCGCCTGGGGATACCCACCAATTCGGCCACGTATCCTATAGAACCCGCGCCCTTCTGATAAAGGGCCAGGGCACGCTGGAAGCGGTATTCCTCCAGGCCCAGGCTCAGAACTTCCAGAAGCGTGGCCTGATCCTGCAAGTCC
>CAYNKW010000134.1:0-3474 GCA_964397845.1 uncultured Anaerolineae bacterium | reverse complement strand
ATGCAACACCACGGGGTCGCCGGGGTGTACTTGATTGAACGGCCAGACCTTCACTCTCGGCTGCAAACTTGGCCGGGCCTACCAATGCCGCATGGCCAGCGGCAGGTAGACCTCAAAAAACTCGAAAAACTCGTGGGCGCCCATGTCGTAGCCGTCTCCTGTGGGACGGGGGATGCCTTTCACGTCGTCGGGTGGCGCACCCTGGGCGGTGCCTGTGTCCACGCAGGGCGACTCTTCCTGCAGGCGGTAGTCGCCAGCCGCAGGGTTGCGGAAGAGCGGATCGGCGGCAATGTTCCCCTCACCCGAGGCCCCACCCTGCACGTCCGAGTAGCTCACGGCCAGCGCCGAGCCGTCCCGCACGTCCAGCGGCGTCGTCAGCGACCAAAAGATGCTGTTGACGACCGTCGCCTGGCCGCCGCCCTCGCCGCCGTGCGCTTCGTAGAGCGCCATGCCCGTGCCGCAGTCAGCCACGGTGACGTTGGCCGTCGCCGATTGGTGGCCGTTCTTGACGGCGATCCCGATGGTGCAGTTGTAGATCAGGTTGTTGGCCAGCGTCGTCGCCCCGGTGTGCCCCACCGAGATGCCCTTGTCGCCGCAGTCGTGCAGCACGTTGCGCTCCAGCGCCCCCGACGAGTGATTCAGGTCCACGCAGTCGTCGTCAATGTGATGAACGTGATTGTCGCGCAGGACGGCCAGCGTGGGCATGTCGCTGAACTGCACCCCATCGCCGCCGCTCGTGTGCACGTCGTGGACGTGATTGCCTTCGACGGTTATCTGCCCGCCGTCGGCCTTGAGGGCGTCGCCGTACAGCCCATGCCACAGGCCCTGCACGTCATAGATCTCGTTGCGCAGAATCTGGGTGTTGCTGTCCTGCAGGTGCAACGCGCTGCCTGCCGTGTGGCGGACGACGCTGTCGGACAGGGTCAGAGTCGAGTTGTAGGCCGTGACGCCCTGGGCACGCAGGTCGGCTGTTTCTTCGGTCGTCCACTCGATGACCGCGTGGGAGATGCGGTTGTCTTGATTAGTGTAGTAAAAAGCAATCGCGCCCCAGCGCGCGCCCCCTTCGCCGGTAAAGACGATGGGCCGTGCCGCCGTTCCCTCGGCCAGCAACCGGCCGTAGACCAGCAGCGACGCGCCCGGCGAGAAGCGCAACTCTGTGCCCGGCTCGATCGTCAACGTGGCCCCGCCATGCACGCTGATGTCCTGCGTGATGTGGTAGGGGCTGGCGGCGCGGTAGAGGGTACGGTCTGCTGTCACCGGCCCGCCGGTAAAGGTCTCCCAGGTGACGACGATGGCCCGCGTGTCCTGGCCGTCGGTCACGACGATGGGATTCGCCCCTCCGTGAAGCGACCTGGTGTAGCGCCAGGCCTCCGCCGATGTATAGGTCACGGCGGGGTCGCCGTCCACGGCGACGTCCCGCAGCGGCGAGCAGGCGCCCTCCAGCGCGACCGTGGGAACCTGGACGGTGAAATCCACGCCGCCGTTGGTAGTGATGGAAAGCGTCGTGTCCGGAATCTGGGCGTCGAGATCGGGGATGCGGCGGTCAATGAACCAGCGGACCTCCCATTTGTCCTGGTCAAGGACTGCGGGCAGCGCATCAACCCGGGCGTACATCGTGTCGTGGGAAAACTCGTTCTCGACCAGACCGGCGATGTTCTGGTAGTAGAGCCGGGTGTAGGGCGGATACTCCAGGATGCGTCGCACGCTCGGCAGGTTCGTCACCCAGATGCTGCCCCACGGGTCGTTGAAACAGTTGTCGTGATCCCAGGAGAGGAGCAGGAAGCGGTCGTCGGAGGGGCGATGGTACAGAAAATAGTCGTCGCCGGGGCCTCTCCACAGCGCGCCTTCCTCGTTGAACACGACGGCCTGGACCGCAAACCAGCGCACCCACTGGGCCATGCCGGCCAGCGCCTCGACCTGGGCCTGGAAAGTCTCGTAGGGCGCGTTGGTCAGCGCATTGGTCAGCGCAATGACGTCAGAGTAATCGTCGGCCGCTTCGTTGGTCTTTTTGAGGTAATAGGGCCGGTAGGCGTCGGGGTCAGGGCCAAGGTAGGACAGGTCGGCGCCGGGCTCGCCGCGGTAGAGGTTGCCGCCGTGGTCGCCGGGGAACTGGCGGGCCAGCAGGTACTCGTCCACCTGCTCGACGTCCAGGTAGAGGCCCTGCTCGTCGTCGTTGATGAACAGCGTGACGAATTTGGCCTGCGAGGCGACCACGCCGGCCCGCCGGAACAGGTCCCACAGCAGGAACTCGCGTGCCAGTTCGTCGCTGACGAGATTGAGCTTTTCCCGCTCTTGCTCGCCGTCGTCAAAGAGGTGAAAGAGGTGTGCCCCGGGAAAGTGGACGCGGTAGGGCCGGGGCAGAACGTCGCGGGAGCTTTCGCCCCGGTAGCGGACGCCGGCGTTATAATAGACCCGGCCGTCGTAAACGAACGTGGCGTCGAGCCGCTCGTCCGAGTAGAGGTCACGGGCCTCTAATTCGGTCATGTTCTCAGCCGTGACGATGAGACGATAACCGGGATAGTCGGAGGAAGGCGGCACATCCTCGACCAGGTATAGATAACTGATGCTGATCGGGTTGGCAGTTTCGGAAGAGGTGATGCGGGGAGCGTCCACCGGGACGACAGTCGTCAGCCCCCCGTCGTCGGCCGCTTTGACGTAGAACTCGACGTAGGCCCCGTTCGCCTGCGGCGGGATGATGGCGGTGTAGAGGCCGTCGCCGGGCGTCGCGTCGCCGCCGGCCCCGTCGTCCCGCATGGGCAGCGCGGCAAAATCGGGCTGGGTCTCGGGGTGGTAGTAGAGGGTCACGCTGTCGAGGGCGCTGTTGCCCTTCGTCCTTGGGCCGAAGGACCAAGGGTCCTGGGCCCAAGCAGTCACGGTCGCAGACTGGGCTGCGGTGGGAAAGACCGGCGCATGAGCCACGCCTTCGACGCAGGGGGGAATGTCGGCGGCGTAGCCACTGTTGGCCGCGCCGGGAGTGCCGCTACCGGCACTGGGTCGCCAGGCGCAGAAGCGGTCGTTGTCAAAGGCCGGGTTGACCAGCTCCAGCGAGGGGCCATCGCCGTCGGGCGCGGCCGGCCAGGGAGTGGTGTCATCGTAAGTCACTTCGTCAACCAGGGCGCTGCCCGCGTCGGAGAGGGCCACCCGCTCGCCGCTGTTGGCCAGCTTGCCGCTATAAGGCCCCAACACGCCGCCGATGCCGTACAGCGCCTCCACCCGCGCCGGATCGCGGGCGACGACCAGGTAGCCACCAACCGGGAGGATCGTGCCGGATGGGAAGGTGTACTCAACCCCGTCGGTGAATGCCCAGCCGGAGAGGTCTACCGCACTCCCGCCGTGGTTGTGCAGTTCCAGCCACTCGTCGTCGCTCCCGGTGGCAGGGTGATACATCAGCTCGTTGATGACCACCTGGCTCGCCTGCGCGGTGGCGGTTGGCGAGTGCCCCCCCGCACATACCAGCACCAAAAAGATAACCAG
>CAYNKW010000133.1:6411-10607 GCA_964397845.1 uncultured Anaerolineae bacterium | reverse complement strand
ATGTGACGCAATGCAGGGAAACAGTGGTGTGACAAGGAGAGGGCAGCAAGTAGGTCGAATACGTCTTGTTATAATTATACAATAAGCTTAACGTTACGTCAAGGGGTTTTCGTCAAGGTTTTGTGGGCCATTACCTTTGCCAATGCGGCTGTCATCCTCCCGAAAGGCAATGTCCAGGACCCAATGAACGCTGTTTTCGATGCCCCAGTGACCGCGAACAGCCTGTCCAAACTCAACCGCGTCACCGGGCAGACTTGAGATGTAGTACAATGAAAATTCTTTGACAGCCTCACCCCCCTGTGTTATAATCTTGACCAAGCATTACCATTGCAGTTCTATGCACTTTACGGGCTATATGGCGGTACTGTCGGCTACGACAAATCCGCCGGCTTGGCCTATCTCTCCGGCACCGACCGGGGCTTGCTGCAAACCGTGCCGCCGGACGCGCTAGATGAGACAGCGATCTCGCGTCAGCCGCCTTTTCTGATGAACTACAACCGGCGCGAGGTACGGCCCTTTGCGCGCCGCCGGGATGCCCCGGATGGCTTTGAGCAGCCAGGGGGACCGCCGAGACAGAAGCGACATTCTGGCTGGAACTGGACGCGCTGGTCCAGTTGACGGGGGGAAAGCATGACAGGAGCTTTAGCAGGCATCAAAGTCCTCGATTTATCACGGTTGCTGCCAGGGCCCTACTGCTCCATGATCCTGGCCGACCACGGCGCGGCCGTGCTGCGAATCGAGGCGCCGCGCTTTGCCACCAACCCCTTCTCCTTGCCCACGCTCCAGCGCAACAAACGCCACATGAGCCTCAATCTCAAGACCGACGAGGGCCGCGAGATTCTCTATAGGCTGGCGAAAGAGGCGGACGTGGTATTGGAGAGCTTTCGGCCCGGCGTGGCTACCCACCTGGGCGTAGATTGTGAGACGCTGCGCGACCTCAATCCGCGCCTGGTCTACTGCTCGGTCAGCGGTTACGGCCAGACCGGCCCCCGCCGTGAGGTCGTCGGTCACGACGTGAACTATTTGGCTTATGGCGGCATGCTGGGACTGACAGGGCCGCCCGACGCGCCGCCGCTCATCCCTGGCGTGCAGGTGGCCGACGTGATCGCCGGGCTCAATGCGGCCGCCGGCATCTTGCTGGCACTGTTGGCCCGCGAGCGCACCGGCCAGGGGCAATGTGTGGACATTGCCCTGACCGATGGCGTGGTGGCCGCGTTGCCCGTCCCGGCGACGCTCTACTGGTTTACCGGCCAGCCCCCTGCCCCCGCCGACTGGCTGCTGGCGCATCACTACGCCTGGTACAACACTTACGAGACCGCCGACGGCAAACACATCGCCGTGGGCGCGCTGGAGAGTCACTTCTGGCAGGCGTTGTGCGAACACCTGGGCGCACCAGAGTACGGTGCTCTCCAGTACGACGAGGGACGCCGGGAGGAGATCATCGCTTTTCTGCAAGAGACATTCAGGCAAAAAACCCGTAACGAGTGGCTGGCCGAGTTGCATGACCTGGAGGTCTGCGTCGCGCCGGTGCTGGAATTGCCCGAGGTCTTGGCCGACGATCAGGTGCGGGCGCGAGGGATGATCACGACGGTGACGCATCCCACACAGGGCGAGATGCCACTGTTGGGCGTGCCGATCAAGCTATCGGGCACGCCGGGAGCGGTACGGACGCCACCGGCCGGGTTCGGCGAGCACACGCGGGAGGAGTTGCGTGGTGTGGGGTATTCGGACGCAGAGATCGAGCGGCTGGAGGAAAAAGGAGTAGTATAGCAAATTCATAAGAGAGGATATGAGCCAATGTTCAAGACCCGTATCACAGAACTGTTCGGCATCGAACACCCTATCGTCGGGGGGTGCATGATGCACATCTCTGAGCCAGAATTCGTGGCGGCCATTTGCAATGCCGGGGCGCTGGGCATGATGGCCTCGGCAATGTTCACTACCCAGGACAAGTTCCGCGCTGCCGTCCGCAAGGTGAAAGAGTTGACCGACAGGCCATTCGGCGTGAACTTGAGCCTCTTTCCTGCGCTGCGGCCTATTGATAACGACCTTTACGTTGAAGTCATTCTGGAGGAGAACGTGCCGGTGGCCGAAACCAGCGGCCGCCGGCCACCGGAGGAGTTATTGGCGCGGCTAAAGACCGGCGGCGCGATGCTGATGCACAAATGCGCCAGCGCGCGGCACGCCCTCAGCGCGCAGCGGGCCGGTATGGATGCCGTGACCGTTTTTGGCAGCGAGGGAGGCGGCCACATCGGCGAGCTAGGCCTGACGACGATGACCCTGCTGCCCCGCGCCGCCGGCGCACTGGAAATCCCGGTGCTGGCTGCGGGCGGCATCGCCGACGGACGGGGGCTGCTGGCAGCCCTGGCCCTGGGTGCGGAGGGCGTCACCATCGGCACGCGGCTGCTGGTCACGACCGAGTGCCCCATCCACGAGAACCTCAAGCAAGCGCTGGCTGCCGCCACAGAAGTGGACACGCTGCCGATCCTGGGCTCCGTACACAACACGCTCCGCGCCTGGAAGAACGCTGCCGCTCTCAAGGTGGCCGAGTTGGAGGCCGCCGGGGCTGAGTTGTGGGAGATCCTCTCCCTGGTGGCTGGCACGGCGACGAAGCAGATGTTCGAAGAAGGCGACGTGGATTCCGGCGTGATCGCCTGCAGCCAGAGCATCGGCATCGTGAGCGAGATCAGGCCGGTGGCAGAAGTCATCGAGGGGATGGTGCAGGAGGCAGCGGCGATACGGGAGCGGTTGGCGGTGTAACATTGCCTGCCAGGCCTGCTACTCGGCCGGCTATTTCACGCCAGCGAACAGGTCCCTCTCGATTGGTTCGCCAGGTTCGACCTCAGGGTAAGCGCGGGTGAATCCCTCAGTGGACGTGATCCAATGCACCAGCCAGCGGGGCAGCCAGCCGAACAACCTTCTGCCAGGGCCGCCCTGGCTGCGATGGCAGGCAGCGGCGGCGTTCTTGACCTCCAAATAGTCCGCCACGTCAATCCGTGTGGTGATAGGATAATCAATGGCGGCGATTTCGACCAGGTTGATATCGCCGTTTTCACCAAGGGCAGTGGGGTCACGGCCCAGCAACGGCATGATGCGCACCATCCAGCGGAGCGCGCGGCGGGGGATGCCGGTGTAGTAGAGTTTTTGCGGTGCGTGTGTCGCCAGTCCCTGGGCCAGTTGCTCTGGGTAGGTGGCGGGATCGCCTGCCGCGTGGAAGGCAGCCACGGTTGCCTGGTGCATGGCGATGTGATCCGGGTGCTTGTAGCCGCCCATGGGGTCGAAAGTGATGACCACCTGTGGGCGCAACTCGCGGATGTAGCCGGTGACACGAGCCGCTACTTCATGCGGGTCTGCTTGTGCCAGACAACCAGGATGGTCGTTGTCCGCAGATCCGGCCATGCCCGAGTCACGGTAGCCCAACAGTTGCACCCCACTCAAGCCGAGCTGGCTCGCGGCGCAGTGCAACTCGGCGATGCGCCGGCCGGCGGGATCGGAATAGCCAGCTACGAATTCTTTGCCCATGATGCCCGCTTCGCCATTGGTGGCACAGATGAGGTGGACGTCCATGCCTTGAGCAGCGTAGCGGGCCAGAGTACCGCCGGGGCCAAAGGATTCGTCGTCGGGGTGAGCAAAGACTGCCAGGAGGGTTCGTCTTTCGTTCACTTGGCGCCTTTCTAGCTGGAACGATAGATGCTGAGGACGTCGCGCAGCATGGCCGACGCCGTGGGCACAGGCGTCTCTTCAACGATGGCAGCCGAGATAGTGCCGCTGATGTCGGTGTAGTAGACGATGCCCATCTGTTTGGGACCGAGTTGGGCCAACGGGTGATCGGCGTCCAGCCAGGTGGGGCGCACACTGAGATCGTATCGCTCGCCATCCCGCTCGGCGATGGCCATCAGTTTCACCCGCTTGCCCTCGGCGGCAGCCTGGCGCAGCGTCTCGACCGTGATGCCGGTGATCCCCTCGACAGCCACGTCGGCCAAGGTTGCCGGGTAGTCTAGCACACTGTGAGCCAGGATGACCAGCTTGTTGGCGGCGTCCCATCCCTCTACGTCCAGGCCGGGATCGGCTTCCGCGTGACCGGCGGACTGGGCGTGAGCCAAGGCTTCGTCGTAGCTCAGGTCATCCTGGGCCATGCGGGTCAAGATATAGTTGGTGGTGAGGTTGAGGATGCCTTCTAGCCGATGGATCTCGGC
>CAYNKW010000133.1:0-6311 GCA_964397845.1 uncultured Anaerolineae bacterium | reverse complement strand
TCAAGATATAGTTGGTGGTGAGGTTGAGGATGCCTTCTAGCCGATGGATCTCGGCAGCGGCCAGGTCGCGTTGGCCCAGGTTGACGGCCGGGAGGCCGCCGGCCACAGTGGCGTCGAAGCAGAGTTGCACGCCACACGAACGGGCCAGGGCCAGCAGGCGGGGGAAGGCCAATACCAACGGCGCTTTGTTAGCCGTGACGACGTGCATCCCCCGTGATAGTGCTGCCTCGATGCAGCTCAATCCTGGTTGGCCGTCCTCCAGGTTGGCGGGGGAGGCTTCCAGCAGCAGGTCGGCGCCGGTGGTGTGCACCATTTCCAATGCAGAGTTCCCTGCCCGACCCCACTGAGGGTAGGCCGCCACGCCGCGGCCCTGGACTTTGAGCCGCACGACTTGTTGCGGGTCTAGCCCGGTGAGGCAGGTGGCTATGCCGGACGTATCGGCTACGCCGGTCAGCGTCAATTCCAACCCCAGCCGATCGCGGAGTGTGTCTCGCTTGTGGACGAGCAACTCCAAAAACCGTCGGCCTACGTTGCCTGCGCCTATTAGCAACACACGCACTCGTTGTCCGGTAGCTGTTTCGGCCATCGAAACACCTCACAAAGTAATGGGATCGGACAGCCCATGCCAGAGTCCCGCAGAAAAACCTTGCATTATGCTACTCTATACCTTCAAAGAAAGAAGGCTCTGCCCCTTCCCTTTCCCCGAACCGTCTTTCTTGTTCGGTTTCCTGAACTGCACCAGCACCGTCTTCTTTGGATGGATGGTCAGTCCAAAGCACACAAAGCGCTTCGGCAGCACGGCCATTATCCGACGGGCGTCCTCTTCCAGTTCGCAGCCGATGACGAAATCGTCACCGAAGCGAATCAGGAAGACGCGGCCCTTCATCCGGGGTTTGACCTGGCGCACGAACCATTCATCCAGCACATGGGCGGCTATAACCTGGGTGGCGTTCTGCCCCACCGGGGTAGACTCAGCAAGCCGTCTAGCTCATGCCTGTTTTCGGCTGACATTGGCCGTCACAACCACCATACCGCGCCAGACACCTAGTCTTCAGGAATCTCGTATGGATGACACCGAATGTCTACATACGCAAATCCCGTCTTCGCTCTCTCTTCCTGCTCCTCAACCCATGCGTCTATTCCAATCTCCTGCATTCTCTTCCCGTCTGCCATCAGCGTCGGATAACCCTTTGCGATTCCCTGCACCCGCCGGCACGGATACTCTTCGCAAGTGACACAGATATCAACTTGTCGCTCGCGGGCACATTTCCTGATGGAACAGAACGGTGGGCCGCCGCCTTGCCGACATCCAGGACACGACTTCCCTGGATCACAGAGAACGGTCAGGAATCTCCAGAACTCATCGAATCCGGGAATCTCTGTGCCCCAATACTCGTAGCCCTCTTTGGTCATTGATTCCCTCAGAGCATTCGCCTGTCGAGGAATCCGTCCATGCTGGGCACAGAGACCGCAGTATAGGCCGCAATATGTCACCAATTCAAGTCCACCCATAACTCTCCCTCTGCCTAACACTACGCTGCTCGCCTGTATTCGTACGGCTGTATCAGCACCTCCGCCGAAATGCCAAGCCCCGCATAGAGTCGCCGTATCCTGTCATATTCCCGATGGGTGCCGACAAAGCGGATATAGACAATACCATGTTCGTAACGGCTTCTCCCTTTCCATTTTCATTCCGTTTTGCGGCTACTGACTTGGAGTTGTAGGATGAAACGTACTATTCGATCCTCTCCACTTTGAATATCACCGGCCTGAGGCCATCTGTACAGCAGGTAATTGTGGTTCCAGGTTGTTTGATCCAGGGGTAGCTGCCCCCAAACATTATGGTCACTACGTCCCTGTGTATGTCTGCCCAGGCCCAATCACAAAAACCCTCGGGCTTCAGAGGAAAGCCTTCAATGACAAACTCCTGTCCGTCTTCATAGGCTTGACAGCGATCAAAGCTCTCGCGTGTATCGCTCAAGTACTCATCGATCAAATCCTGATTGATCGTCCTTCTGACTACAGTGATCTTGCATTTTGACATCTCGAAACCTCCTTGGTTTCCTCAGACAGTCACCATCGTATTCTTATTTTTCCTTACCTGGGTGTCCCTTTGAACCGTACTCTGAGCTTTACCTGGCGGTTCTTCTTGCACCACAGCCGCCACAGCGCACAGGCTGGGTGCGCATAATCTACGCCATGCTCAAGAACCAGAGCGAGTATCGTGACCCTGGCGAAGGGTACTACTCAGCTCCCACGCCGATCTCGCTCCTCTCTCAGCACCTTGAGCATCGTCTCCAACGTCTCTCCATCCTCAGCCCATTGAGCAGCGATTTTGTCTGCAATTGCATCAATCTCAGACCGCCCTGGATTCAGAATGAAGACCCCGCCCAGGTCGAGGAGTGTAAACGTATCGCCTGGCTGCATCCCGCAAGAATCCCTGAGAGACTTGGGAATTGTGATGATTCCTCTCTTGGCCATCTGCACAGTAATACTAATATTCGCCATAGTTTCACCTCCCATACACTGCTTATCTGATACTCAGTATATCAGAAAGACAGCGTGCGATCAAGTACAGGGTCGGCTTCCGGGTAGAACCAGCGGTTACCCAACCGTTCTCCCCACAGAACCGGTCACCATCCGAGAGGGTTTTCACCCCCTTCCCAATGCTTCGAGCTTAACTTGGCGCGAGCAGTGACTTGTTGGGCGCACATCCTCAGTTCCTATGACCACACTTTGTCAAAGGCCGATCTGAACAGGTCGTTTAATTCATCAACTGGCGCTACGGGCTTATCATACTCGTGCTCGAATTGCTTGCCTTCCAGTCGCGCCAGTTCTCTCTCGACAAGATCGCTGATCGGTACAATGCGCGGGCCACGATCCAATTCTTCCCCCCTGCGCTTGGCTTCGATGAGCTTATCTATCTCTTCCTTCAGTTCAGGAGTGTCAACTACTCGCTCAACCAATACCTGAAACTCTGTCGGCACGACCCCAAAGTCTCTTTCAATCCACTTGATGGCGAGAAGCGGGCGCAGCACATAGAAGTACTTCTTGAGCCAGACGGTCGGGCCTTTGAGGTAATCCCGATAATTGCCTCGGGCCATGTGCAGATAGTGGTACAAACAGGCCACAGGGGAGTAATACTTTGACATCAACTTCCGCATCCTGGCGGCAATCGTGTATTCCTCCCAATAGACAATTGGTGACGCCAACCATTCCATCAGCGGTGGGTTGCCCTTTCGCAAGAGTTGGAGGGCTTTGCGCAAATCCCAACCATTGATGTCAAGCTGGTCATCAATAGGACATTCAATGACGTCGCGCTTTTGCTCCAGGTTAATGGACAAGTACCAATCCTTGGGATGCAGATAGATGAATCTCACGTCGTAGTCGCTGTCAGCCGATGGGAAGCCCCACGCTCTGCTTCCCGACTCACAGGCATAGAGAATTCGGATTTCTTCCCTGATTTCGATGTCTTGAAGACGTGCTCGAATCTTCTCTCTCATCGAAGCCTTTTGGACTTGCTGCCCTCGTGTGTTTGATGTGCGGTCGGGATAGAAATGCGGCGCGCGCAGTCTTGGGGTATGGTTGACTTGTTTTGAGCTATGTGACCGTCGTAATTAGCTCAAGCTCCTCGATTATCTCAAAGTCAGCGGGGTTGTGGGTAACAAGCGGCAAATGGTGCTGGAGGGCTGTTGCAGCTATCCAAGCATCCTGAGGGGAAATGGGTCGCCCAACAGCACGACATCTGGCCCGAATCTCTCCCCAGAAACGGCACAGAGCTATGTCGAAGGGTAAAACAGTAAAGTAACGTCCATCAATAATCCCTCAAGCAATCGTCACGCCGTTGCTGATAGACGTACTCGATAAAGTCATCGGCAGACTCATCTTCGGGCCAAAAGCTGCCCCTCAGGCTTGCAATGTCTGTGATCGGCTGAGTCTGTTGAGCCTGGATAACCTGCTCAAGCGCTTGGGGTTCCCAAAAATCCATTGCTGGCTGCGTCTGCTGATAGTTGCGGTGTAGAGATTGAGAGAGAATACTGATCAAATTCAACTGTTCTAGCAGCGATAGTTGTTGAGCCGCGTCAATTAAGGTCTGTAATCTTGTGGTCATTAGCCACCTCGTTTCTTAGCCTGATTGATAGTCAAGGGAAGCCAGGCCTACTATAACTATAGCACAAATGCTTTACGCTTGCAACACCTACAGAAAAAGCCCTCAAGCAACTACTCACCCTCCCGCAGGTTTGGTCGTCTTTCAGGTGCAAGAATGCGGCTCGACCGGACGTTTAGGCCCGCAGAGCTGTCAATTGTAACCTGCGGGAGGGTAGGCTGAGTAGGTAGTTACGCCCTCAATACTGAACAACCGCCGGTCGGGATGGAAATGCGGCACGCGTAGCGTTAGGGTTCAGTGGCGAATCCACAGGTTTCCCTGTGGGCCTCAGCCTGACTCCCATAGCCTACGTTTCCGCAAGTCCCCCTCCAATCCCGGACGGTCGGTTTTCCCGAGTCCGGTCAGGTTTGTTCGCCACCCAGGTTGCTCCCAGACCCTGGCGAAGGACATTACGAAGAGCAATACCGCCAACGGGCCATCAAGAACCTGGAGCGCAAAGCCAGGAAGCTCGGCCTGAAGGTCGCGCCCATCGAGGCATAAGCCTGGCGAGTGTACAACCCAAAGTAGACATAAACCCCTCCTGGCCAAGGTGGGAATTTTTTGGATCCTTCAAATCGTCTCTTCTGCTCCCAAATACGCTTCAGTTGAGCCAAATCCCAGCGCAAGCTTCCCCCTTTTCCCGTCAAGTTTCTCTCGGCCCTCCCTCAGAGACGGAGTGTTTCTTGAGAGGCGGCACACTCCTGGTGGCTGTCTACTGCCAGGTATTAATGGCCAATTACTCGCTAAACACCTCGGCCCAGAACCTGTCTTTACTGATTGGCCGCTTCTTCTCAAAGGAAAATAGACGCAACTGGAGACCGTTGACTTCACGAATCTGAAGCCAGAGTTCCTGGATGGCCTCCCTGTACTCCTGAGCCTTTTGCGGCTTGTCTTCGCGCGTACAGAGATAAGCCAGAGCGTTCAAGATAATCCGCGTATCCAGCGCGACCTTGGTTCGCAGATGACCTGTGTTGACAAGCTCCTCATACGCCCGGCGTTTGTTCTCCTTGACTTTCTCCTCATTACCCAGTTTATGATGCACTTGAGCAACCGAATGATAGACATAGTAACTGTAGTATCGGTCCACATCCGCTTTGAGTGTGTCCTGGTAGTGCTGAAGGGCCTGTTGCCACTCGTGGCTCACATAATAAGTGTTGCCAAGCAGCAAACGCGCTCGAAGGGCATAAATGGCATCGTGCCGCCGAAGAGGCCTCCTCTGCCGTAGATCGTCAGCCCGGCCCAGTACTTCTTGGATTGCCGTCCGGGCGTTGTCCATGTCCCCCAGATAAGAAAGAATCTCGGCGCGTGTGGCGGGGGTCATAAGCTCCTCTGGTTCGTTTCGGCCATACACTGCATAGGACTTTTCGATGTACTCTCTCGCCGCAGTCATTACGCCGTAATTCTTTTCAATCAGCGCCAGGTAGAATTGAGTAAAAGCGGTCGTGAGCCTTTGATCTCGCGGCATACTTTCGATTTCTCGTTCCGAACAAGGAAAGAACCGCTCCGCGATTCTAAGCATCTCGCGAGATTTGAGCATGTCGTTGTCGTAGTATGCAATCACGCCTCTTCGTAGATATATCTCTCCATAGCGGTGGTTTTCAGCCGGTGACTCCACACCCGTATACCGATCCAGCACCACCCGTTGCATGAGATCCATTTGCGTTCGAAACTCCACCGTTTGTCGTTGGAGATCTGGGTCCGGATTCGTGTATAAGAACCGGCTGCGCTTGAGCCTCACCGCACTCCGCCACAATTCCTCTACCTGCTGGTGCTGTGCCTCTTTCAATTCATCAAGTTCACCTCGCATCTCCTGCATGAGTTCTTGGACATTCTTCGCCTCCGTAACCTTGAATTCCATGATCCTCTGGAATGTTGCAAGCATGGTATTCAGGCTATCAACGTTCTGCGTCGCTCCCGCTGCAATGGCTGTGGTTATGGTGTTCACCTCCTTCAAGTTTTTCTCCTGAAGGGCAAACATCCTCCCGGCATAACGATTCCACACTTCCTCGCGACTCGTCTGCCTCTCATCTCGTCCTTCTTCACGGCGTAATTGCCTATAAGTGGCAAAACTCTGGATGCCAACCAGTATGGCAACAAAGCCACCAGCCACTCCCATGACCACTTGGGTAACCGTGTTACTTGTCTGTAATGACTTGACGGTCTG
>CAYNKW010000132.1:5029-10635 GCA_964397845.1 uncultured Anaerolineae bacterium | reverse complement strand
CTTTGTAAGAAGGATCGTGCTCGCTGGACACGTGGTCCGCGCCGTAAGGGTTGGCGGCGTAGATGAGAGCCAGCGAGCGCTTGACCTGGGGCATGTGAGCCGGCAGAGGATTCCCTTTGACTGCCATGACCAACGCCTCCGCCTCTGGACCGAGCTTGGCCGCCGCCTGGGCCATGCCCTCGGCCAGCAGGTCGCCAAAGCCCACTCGTTTGGCGATCATGCCGGTCATCTTGACCATGGCCTCGGCGTTCCCGAAGCACAGTTCGACCCCGCCGGTGTCCTCGGTGGTAATGATGCCGCGCTCGAAGCAGTCCATGGCCCAGGCGATCGTCGCGCCGGTAGAGATGGTGTCCAGGCCGTACATGTTGCAGACCTGGTTGGCCAGGGACACCGCCGCCAGGTCAGAGATGCCGCAGTAGGAGCCAAAAGTAGACAGCGTCTCGTACTCCGGGCCGCCGTAGAGCGGGTCTACCTGGTAGGGCCCCTCGGCGATTTCTACCACCCGCTTGCAGCGAACGGCGCAGGCGTAGCAGGTGTCTCGCTCTTTGAGGATGGTATCCGACATGGTCGTGCCGTCGAGGGCTTCATACCCGTCAAAGACGCCGCTGGCCCAGTTGCGGGTGGGCAGTCCACCGTCCTCTTGCTGATAGGCAAGCACCTCGGCCGTGCCGTGCAGGCCCATGCCATAGACGTCCGACTCGGGCAAGTTCCTGGCTCCCCAGCGAGCGATCTCGGCCAGGGCTTTCTGGTCGGCGATGGCTGGCCGCTCTCTGCCGCGCACGGCAATGGCCTTGAGTTTCTTGGAGCCCATCACCGCGCCCATGCCGGTGCGCCCGTTGGCCCGGTTGGCCATGTTGATGAGGCAAGCATAGCGCACCAGTTTCTCACCGGCCGGCCCCACCTGCAAGACTTCGATCCTGGGGTCGCCCAGTTCCTCGCGCATAGCGGCCTCGGCGTCGCCGGTGACCTGGCCCCAGAGGTGAGTGGCGTCGCGCAGTTCAGCCTCGCCGTCGTGCACCCAGAGGTAGACCGGCTTTTCAGCTTTGCCTCTGATGATGAAGGCGTCAAAGCCGGCGGCCTTGGCCTCGGCGGGCCAAAAGCCACCCGCCTGGGCGTCGCCGATGGCGCCAGTGAGGGGCGATTTGGCGTTGGCCATCACCCGGCTCTGACCCGACACCGGTGCGCCGGTAACGACGCTCAGGGTAATGGCCAGGACGTTCTCTGGCCCCAACGGGTCGGCGCCGGCTGGCATCTCCTTGAGGATGTAATACATGCCGATGCCTTGCCCGCCCAGGTATTTGCGGTAAAAGGTCTCCGGCGGTTCTTCCACGGTCAGGGCGCCGGTTGTCAGGTCTACGTGCAGGATTTTTCCGTTATATCCGTAAGGCATGATGAGCTCCTCTCTCTTGGGTTGAAGGTCAGAAGGTTAAAGGTTGAAAGGTTGGTTAGCCTCCCACCATGGGTGGGAAGAGTTTGATTTGGTCTCCCTCTTGCAGGGGGCGTTTCCGGTTTTCCTCATGAACACCGTTGACGATCACCAGGCGCACGCGGCGGGTGATGCCCAGGCAGGCGATGAGGTCAGCGACGGTAGCGCCCTCGGGCAGCGTCACCGTGGCCCGGCCCCGCTCACCGCCGGGCGGGAGGTGCTCGCGCAAGATTGAGAACAGATGAACCTGGACTTGCATGTCATTCGACTATCGTTTTCAATTCCGCCCCAAAAATCTCCAGCGCCTCGTCCATTTGCGCCTGGCTGACCACCAGCGGCGGGATCCAGCGGACGACGTTGCCGTAGGTGCCGCAGGTGAGCAGCAGCAAGCCCTTTTCCAGGCATCTAACCCGCACCGCCTTGGCCGTCTTGACGTCGGGCTGGCCATCGGCGGTGGTGAACTCGGCAGCGACCATCAGGCCCAGCCCGCGCACGTCGCCAATGACCGGGTACCTGGCTTGCAGCGCCCGCAGCCGGGCCATGAGGCGCTCGCCCATGCGGGCGCTGTTTTCCACCAGATTCTCTTCGCGGATGACGCGGACCGTGGCAGCGGCGGCGGCACAACTCACGGCGTTGCCGCCGTAGGTGCCGCCGTGGGAGCCAGGCATCCAGGCATCCATCAGTTGCGGCCGGGCGGCGATACCGCTCAGCGGGAAGCCAGAGGCCAGTCCCTTGGCCATGATCATGATGTCGGGCGTCACGTCGTAGTGCTGGTGCCCGAACCACCGGCCGGTGCGGCCAAAGCCGGATTGCACCTCGTCGGCGATGAAGAGCAGGCCGTGCTCGCCGCACACCTGCTGCACGCCCTTGAGAAAGCCAGGCGGCGGCGGGACGTAACCCCCTTCGCCCAGCACCGGCTCAATGAGCACCGCGGCCGTCTCTTGCGGCGAGGTCTGAGTGACCAGCAGGTGGCGCAACTCCCGCAGGCAAAAGGTCGAGGTCTCCTCCGGCGTCCAGCCGTAGCGGTAGGCGTAGGGGTACGGCGCGACAAAGACACCGGCCATGAGCGGCTGGTAGCCAGCGCGGTACATGGTACTGCTGGTGGTCAGCGACATGGTGCCCACCGTTCGCCCGTGGAAGCTGCCCTGGAAGACAATGATGTTGGGGCGGCCGGTGGCCTGCCGGGCCAGCTTGACGGCCGCTTCCACTGCCTCGGCACCGCTGTTGCTGAAGAAAAAGCCCTCCAGGCCCTCCGGCATAACCCTCAGCAGTTCACTCACCAGGTCGAGCATCGGCTGGTGATATACAACGTTGACCTGGCCGTGGATCAGCTTGCCGACCTGTTCCTGCGCGGCGGCGACCACCCTGGGGTGACAGTGGCCGGTGTTGGTTACACCGATACCAGAGGTAAAATCCAGGTAGCGGCGACCGTCGGCGGCATAGATATAGCTCCCCTCGGCCCGCTCGGCCAGAATCTCGGTGTAATGCGACCAGACGGGGGAGAGGTGTTCGCGTGGATCTTGGTTCATGTTTTTTCTCCTTTCGCAAAAGCTCGCCTTCCTCGGCGATCATCAGGCGTGGGCCTATGATCAGCGGGCGGGTCAGCCTCTATCGGTGATGTCCAGCACCTCGTCGAGAATGCGCAGGCCATGGTGCAGTTCTGTCTCGTTGATGTTCAACGGCGGAACGGCAAAGATCCAGTTCCACTTGACAAAGGTGTACATCCCCCGCTCACGCAGCGCGCCCGGCACCCGGGCCATGAGGCCCATTTCCCATGGTTTGGCGTTCCAGGGGGCCAGCGGCTCTTTCGTCTCCCGGTCCTTCACCAGCTCGATGACGGCGAACAGCCCGATGCTGCGCACATCGCCCACGCTGGGATGCCTGGCCTTCAGTTCCTCCAGACCCTCTTTAAGCATCACCCCCATCGCCTTGGCGTTCTCCACCAATTTCTCCTCTTTATAGACCTCGATGGTGGCGACGGCGGCTGCCGTGCTCACCGGATGGCCCGAGTAGGTCAAGCCCATAGGGAATGGTCTGCTCTCAAAGTGATCGGCGATGGCCTTGGAGACGGTCAAGGCACCCAGCGGTACATATCCGGCGGTGATACCTTTAGCCATGGTCATGACGTCTGGCACCACGTCCCAGTGATTCACGGCGAACCACTCGCCGGTGCGCCCAAAGCCGCTCATCACCTCATCGTCAACCAATAGGATGTCATATTTGTTGCACATCTCACGCATCCGTGGCCAATAGTCGTCGGGGGGGATGATGAGACCACTGGTGCCGGTGACGCCCTCCAGGATAATCGCCGCCACGTTCTCCGGCCCTTCAAACTTGATGACCTGCTCCACGTGGGTGATGCACTCCCGATGGCAAGTCTCCGGCGTCCAGCCGAAGGGACAGCGGTAGCAATAGGGATCCATCACGTGCACCACGCCAGGGATCAGGGGCTCCACGGGCAGGCGGCGCGGGTCGCCGGAAAGGGCCATGGCGCCGGCTGTGGCGCCATGGTAAGAGCGATAGCGGCTGATGATCTTGTGCCGGCCGGTGTAGAGGCGCGCAAACTTGATGGCGTTCTCGTTAGCCTCGGCCCCGCCTAGCGTAAAGAGCGTCTTGGACAGATCGCCCGGCGTGATTTCGGCCAGCAGTTGGCCCAGGCGACCCTTGGGTTCGTTGGCGATGCCGGGGTAGATGTAGGCCATCCTGGCCACCTGTCCCTGTATGGCTTTGATGATTTTTTGATTGCCGTGACCGGCATTCACGTTCATGAGCTGCGACGAAAAGTCCAGGTATCGTTTCCCGTCGGCGTCCCAGAAATAGACCCCTTCACTGCGGACGGCCGGGATGGGGTTGACCTGGCTTTGAACGGCCCACGGAAAGAACACGTACTCGCGGTTCAGATTGATGATCTCTTGACCTGTCATGGGGTCGCTCCTCCATAAATTTTACGCTATCTTTTGGTATTCTTTGATCTTGATGCGATCTTTTTTTCCCTCGGCTCATCCAGCCCCAACGACAAGACCACGGCGACCAGGCTGCAAGCCAGTGAAAAGAAAAACAACGGCTCAAAGCCAAGCCAATCCACGATAGCTCCGCCCGCGGGCGATGTAAATACTGCCAGGCCGATGGTGGTATTGGTAAAGCCGACGTACATGGCCCGTTCGCCGGCAGGGGCCAACTCCAGCAAATAGTTGCTACTCCCGATGAAAGAGGCCGGCTGGTGTGCGCCTGACAGTACGAACACCAGCGTAAAGATGAGGCTCTTGTCCGGCCCCATCTCTGGCAGGTGGGCGACGAGCAAAGCCAGGGCCGGAGCCAGCAACGCGGTGAGGGCCACCAGGCGCATCAACAAACGGTTGCCCTTCTGGTCGCTGACCCGGCTCCAGATCAGGTTGGAGAGCACGCTGGCCAGCGTCGAGCCGATGAGATAGACGCCCACCATATCATCGGGCGCGTCCAACACACGGCGGGCATAGACGGCATAGAACGGCAAGGCATAGTTGGCAGCGACGATGGCCAGGCGCAAGGCCAGGAAGCGACCGTAGCTGCGATGCTGTACCGGCAGCCGGACCGCCCGGCGTAACTGCTGGTCCAGGCTTACTCGCTGCCGATTCACTACCCCTGGCGGCTCTACAATCAGGCTGAAAGCGCCAACTGCCACTATCATGCAAATGAAGCCGAGGGAGAACAACAGCGCATAGTTGTCTGGAAAGGTCAGTCCAAAGTCTGGCGCCAGGACAACCCTGACCAGCGCACCGCCGGCCAGTCCCAGCGACCCGCCAATGAGTCGCCGCCAGCCAAAGAGGGCCCCCCGCCGGGTAGGGGGAATCGTCTTGGCTACCACATCCATAAAGGGCAACCCCGCCACGCCACCTGCCAGGCTGTTGATCGCGAACAACGCAAAAAACACGGCCAGCAGCACCCTCGGGTCGTCCAACATAAAGACCGATAAGGCCAGCAGTCCCACCACCGCCGACCGTACCACGCCCATGATGCGGTAAACCGGCAACGAGCGTTGTCGTCGCTGAAGATAGCCAGAGAGAAGCAATTGCGGAAAGTGCCAGCCGCCCTGTTCGATGGGCATCAGCAGGCTGATGAGCAGATTGGAGCGGGTCAGCTCGCTCACGAACCAGGTCATCACCAGGCTGGTATTGACCACCGCCAGGTAGAGGTTGTAGGC
>CAYNKW010000132.1:3531-4929 GCA_964397845.1 uncultured Anaerolineae bacterium | reverse complement strand
GCCCAGAGTGGGCTTGTGGGCCTTGTCCTCGCCCAGCAACATCGCCAGGCGGCGCTGGTCATAGCCGACGACGACCTGGTCATCAATAACGGTGACCGGCACGCCGCGCTGCCCCGACTGCCGGATCATCTCCTGGGCAGCGAGTGGATCGGCGGCGACGTCCTTCTCTGTGAACCGGATGCCCCGGCGCGAAAGAAACTCTTTCGTCTGGTAGCAATAGGGGCAGGTGGGGGTGGTGTAGACGGTCACGTTCATGGCAATGCCTCGACTTCTAATTCTCCATTCTCCATCCTCCATTCTCAGCGCTCGCCGTCAGCGTGACAGGCAGGGATGATGTCGAACGTAGAAGCGCCAGGGGGCGGTTCGGGCACGCGGGTCGCCTCGGACGCCGATGCGGGGACTGGTGGCGACCTGATCGCTGGCGACGAGCGCGTCGGCCTCGATCCAGAGCAGGTCGCCCTGGCACAGGTCGGCGCGGTTGATGGCCCCGTCAACTGCCAGAGCCTGGCAGAGCTTGCCGGGGCCGCTGGACAGGTCGTGGTCGGAACGGCCAGGACGGCGGCGGCGCATGGTCTCCAGGCCCTCCAGGGGCTCCAGCCCGCGGATGAGCACCGCCGCCGGGGAGCCTTCCGGCTCGGTGACAGCGTTGAGGCAATAGTACATGCCATAGATAAAGTAGACGTAAGCGTGGCCGGGCGGGCCGTACATGGGCGCGTTGCGGTGGGTGCGTCCCGGCCGGGCATGACTGGCCTGGTCCGTCTCCCCGAGGTAGGCTTCTACTTCCACGATGCGCCCCGCCAGTCGCTGGCCGTCCAGCAAGCGCACCAGCCGTTGGCCCAGGAGCTCTTGGGCCACGGTCAACGTTGGGCGGGTATAAAACTCGCGGGGCAGTCGTTGCACGCTTTAGCCTCCCACGGCGGGAAAGATGAACAGCACCAGTCAACAGGTCGTGCGTTCCTCCTTGGGTTGCGGGAACTGGTCAACGATTATACACAATTTCACGCTTCAGGACAAGTGTGTTATACTTGGCACGAGCAAGAATCATTAGCCCAGAAAGGAGCGACGTGACGACATGGACAGGTTGGTGCCTGGACTGATCGGCGAGTCTCAGACCGTGGTGACAGAGGCCAACACGGCCAAACACCTGGGCAGCGGCAACGTAAAAGTGTTCGCCACACCAGAGATGGTGCGCCTCATGGAGCAGGCCGGCGTGGCGGCGGTGGATCACCTGTTGCCCGAGGAGCAACGCACCGTTGGCATGGCCCTGGACGTGAAACACCTGGCGGCCACCCCTCCAGGCATGACGGTGACAGCCCGCGCCGAGTTGATAGCCGTGGAAGGCCGTCGCCTCACCTTCCGCGTGGAGGCCTTTGACGAGGTGGAAAAGGTGGGCGAGGG
>CAYNKW010000132.1:0-3431 GCA_964397845.1 uncultured Anaerolineae bacterium | reverse complement strand
GCGGTTAGCAAGGGTGCATCCGCCGGTGTGGATGCCGTCGTGGGCGTGATGGTGACGGCCGCGGTCGGCAGGGGCGCGTCCGCCGCTGTGAACGTGACCGTGGGGGAGGGGGTAGGTGTGGCCGTTGCCACTGGGGTGGCAGTGGCGGGCAGCGTGGTGGGTCGAGGAGGGGTGGGGAATGGCGTAGGCGTTGGCCTCGATGGGGGGATGACGGCCAGCAACAGGCCGCCCATGACCATGCTAATGACGACCAAAAGGCCGACGATGTTAAAGATAGTTTGACTCTGGTTTTTGCGACGACGTTTCACCGGATTCTCCTCAAAGTGGGAATATGGGCAGACTGGCGTGGACGTTACGTCACGCCAGTGGCGCGATCAAAGGCAGCACCGAACCGGCATCGGGGTCGTTGCCCGCAAGAAAACACTGCTGGAGCAACAGGATCAGCACAAAGACGACGATGCCAATCCACAGCCATGTGCTGGCGTTGACGCGGCGGCGGGGTTTCTGTTTCACCGGCGTGGGCAACCTGGCATTGCAACGCCAGCATTTGATTTTGTCGTCAGGGTTCCAGGTACCACAGTTGGGACAGTCCATTTCCATTTCCCCCTTTTTCGCTCATTCGTCATCCCGATCATAACACAAATCGAGAAATAGGACAAACGTCAAGCTGGCAGTATGGATGGAACCAAGCCCAGGTTAGTGATGGTCACCTTCGCGGCGACGGCTACGTCTCCCAAACGCGACTTTCGTTGCGATGCATCTTGTCCAGGTATGCTTGTTCCAGGTTAACGCCCGCGTAATTGGACAGTTTGAGCACATAGGCCAGCAGGTCGGCCAGTTCCTCGCGGATGGCGGGCAGGCGTTCTTGCAGGGCGCGGTCCTGGGCCTCGCGGCGGTTGCCCACCTGGGCGTGGAGGGCCTCCTGCGCTCGCCACGCCTCTTTGAGCACGCGGCCCAGTTCGCCCACTTCCTCCGTAAGGGCGATATAGTTGAAATAAAGGTCGGTGAGAAAGCCCTTGTTGGTGTCCAGGGCCCGGTGCCAGCGCTGAAAGTCGGGCAGGCGACGGCGCACCTCGGCAGCGCGGAGAGTCTCGGTAGTGCCGGGAATGGTTTCCAGTTGAGGCAGCGGGCGCTGATAGTCCCCTTCGGCCAGGGCGGAGCGGGCGCGGCCCACCACGTAGACCAGCGCTTCTGCATCGCGAACGTAGTCCAGGTCGTCGGTGTCAATGGCAAGCACGGGCGCGTCGGCGTAGCTGGCGAAAAAGCGCTCGTAGGCGATGTGCAGGCGGTCAATGTAATCCCGCGACATCCCTCGCTCGTAGCTGCGATCGCGCACGGCGATGCGTTCCATGAGGACGTCGGTACTGGCCCGCAAATAGATCACCAGGTCGGGCAGGGCGATCTTTTCGGCCAGGATGGCGTGGACGCGGCGGTACATGGCCAGTTCGTCGTTCGCCAGGTTCAACTCGGCAAAGAGACGGTCCTTGGCAAACGTGTAGTCGCTGACCAGCGGAGACTCGGCCAACGTTTGCTGGATGACCTGGTGTTGCTGGCGATAACGGCTCAACAGGAAGAAAATCTGGGTCTGAAAGGCGTAGCGTTCGCGATCGGCGTAGAAACTGCTCAGGAAGGGATTTTCTTCAAAGACTTCCAGCAGCAATTCCGTCCCGAGTTCTTGTCCCAGCAGGCGGGCCAGCGTCGTCTTGCCGACACCGATGGCCCCCTCGATGGCCAGGTAAAAGTTGCGTGACATTGTTTTCCCTTCTCCCAATGAAGCTTTTAGATGCCAGGCACTTTTCACCGTGGGCCGCGGGCCAAACAGTTTTCGGAAGTGCCTGGCACCTCCTTATTCGACAAGGTGAACTTTTATCAGATTGGTGGTGCCCGGTGTGGAACCGGCCGAGCCGGCGGTGATGACCAGCGTGTCGCCTTCTTTCACCAGGCCGTGATCCCTGGCCGCCCTCACGGCGCGGGCGATCATCTCGTCGGTGTTGTCGGTGCGGGGGGCCAGCAGCGGAGTGACACCCCAATAGAGCACGAGTTGTCGTCGCACCACCGGGCTGGGCGTCACGGCGATGATGGGCGAGCGGGGCCGGTGGCGCGACATGAGGCGAGCCGTGTAACCGGAGGCGGTGAGGGTAATGATGGCCGCCGCGTTCAGGTCGTGGGCCGTCTCGCGGGCGGCGTGGGTAACGGCGTCGGCCACGGTGCGGGTGGTGCGTCTCTCCGGGGTGAAGAACGGACAGGCAAAGACCTCTGGCCGGTGCGCTTCTACCTCGTCGGCGATGCGAACCATGGTACGGGCGGCCTCCACCGGGTACGCACCGATGGACGTCTCGCCGGAGAGCATGATGGCGTCGCTGCCGTCGAGGATGGCGTTGGCCACGTCGGATGCCTCGGCGCGGGTGGGGCGCGGGTTGCGGATCATCGAGTCGAGCATCTGGGTGGCGGTGATGACGGGCACGCCGGCCCGGTTGCACCCTTCAATGATCTGCTTCTGCGCCATGGGCACCTCTTCCGGCGAGATCTCGATCCCCAGATCGCCCCGCGCCACCATGATCGCGTCGGCGGCAGCGATGATGCTGGCGATGTTCTCCAGCGCCTCCGGCTTTTCGATCTTGGCGACCACGGGCACCGGCTCGTCCAAGAGGGAGAGATCGCGGATGAGGCGCTTCAGTTCCAGTACCTCTTTGGCGGTGCGGACGAAGGAAAGAGCGATCCAATCCACCCCCTGGGCCAGGGCAAAGGCCAGGTCTTTGCGGTCTTTATCGGTAATGGCCGGGATGTCTAGGGGTGTGCGGGGCAGGTTGATGCCTTTGTTGCTTTTGAGAATGCCGCCCACGACCACCTGGCAGCGGATTTCGGTCTCGCTGGTAGAGAGGATTTGCAATTCCAGCAATCCGTCGTCTAAGAGGATGCGGTCGCCGGGCGATACCAGGCGTGGCAGGTCGTCGGATTGCACTGGCAGTGCTTCCAGCCCGCGCCCGATCACGTCATCGGTGGTGAGAGTCACCCGGCTGCCCTCTAGCAGGGGAACGCCCTCTCCCTCCATCGTACCGACGCGCAATCTGGGGCCTTGCAAGTCGGCCAGGATGGCCACAGGCTTGCCCACCTCGGCGGCGGCGGCTCGTATGCGTTCGATGTTCTCGGCGTGGGTCAGTTGATCGCCGTGAGAGAAATTGAGGCGGGCGACGTCCATCCCGGCCAGCATCAGTTGGCGCAGCGTCTCCGGCTGCCGGCTGGCCGGCCCGATGGTGCAGACGATCCTGGTTCGCGGCATGTTGTCTCTCCTGGGGGCATCTCGGCAGATAAAACCATTGTACGGCATTTTGGCGCTGAGGGCAAGTAGGACAGGTTGGCAACCTGTCCCACAACCTTGACGAAAGTGTAACCCTATGCTAAAATGCTCTGTATAGCGATTGCGCCGGGTG
>CAYNKW010000131.1:6490-10652 GCA_964397845.1 uncultured Anaerolineae bacterium | reverse complement strand
TGCGGCCTTACACTGCCAACTTATTGTCAAGTTAATCTAACATTGTCAAATTAAACGGATTTGACATTGTTCTTTGTCTGGAAGTCCTGGAGCATTTAGAATATCCTGAGAGAGTATTAAGAGAAATATCCCGACATTACAATGGTTATTGCGTTTTTTCAGTGCCGAATGAACCTTTTTACCGATTGACGAGGCTGCTAGTCTTTAGGAAAAACATTAGACAGCTTGGAGACCACCCTGAACATCTGAATCACTGGTCCAAAAATAGGTTTACTCGGTTAATCAGAAGGTATTTCACAATTGATCAAATAGTGACTCCATTTCCCTGGACAATTGTGCTTTGTCGCAAAAAAGAGAAGTGACAAGATGAAATTGTTATTCTTCCCCAGTGACCTGGGTGGTGGATTTGGTCACATCAGCAGATGCCTGGCCCTTGCTCAGGAAGCGAAACACAGAGGACACAACTGTGCTTTTGTCATTAATGATAGGAAATATGAAGAAAATATAAGGGATGATTTCAAGCTATTTGTTTCGAAAATATACTCTCAGTGGTCTTTGTTTTCATTAATGAAGGAGCGATTTGTTCGTTTCCAATCCCCTGTTGGCCCACTTTTTACTGAATTTACCGGCCTTGATTACCAGGTGGTGCGAGACGGTTTAGTCAATGAGCAACTAATAAAGAGAAGATTGGCACAATACCTTAAGATAGTCAAAACGTTTGAGCCTGATGTGTTAATTGGAGACACCAACCTGTTAGTCTGGATACTTTCCAAGAAAGCTGATGTTCCAGTCGTTCAAATTGTTCGTTATGCATCACATCCGAAAACGGCTAAGCTCATCTGGTGGAAAAACGAGCCCGAAGGCATGATCCCGCCTAATTCTTCTGCGCTTTTCAACCCTTTGCTGATGAGAATGGGTTTATGGCCAATCAAAAGAGCAGAGGATTTATTGCAGGGGGAATTATTCATTGTTCCCAGTATCCCTGAAATAGAACCCATTCCAAAAGATGGAAAGACAGTACATGTAGGAGAGTTGACCATTTCGAGAAGGAATAACAAAGTCCCATCCTGGTTGCGAGAAATTGATGGTCGTCAACCTTTCATTTATATAACTATCGGAGGTGGAGCGGGACCCGTAGGTAACAAGTTATTCTTTTCCACTATTGCCGAGGCATTTGCTGATAAACCGATTCAGGCGGTTGTTTCAACAAGTAGCAAATTCGATTCACCAGATCTTGCTAATCCACCAAAAAATATTAGATTCTTTAAATGGGTTCCAGGAAGGCTTTTGGTATCCAAAGCTGACCTGGTAATCTTTCATGGAGGATATGGCACTATGATGGAATCCATTGCCTGCGGGAAGCCAACAATTACGATACCTTTCCATTCAGAACAGGAGGGGAATGGAAGAAGGCTCGAGCAGTTGGGCTGTGGTCTCGTTGTCAAGCTAAGCAGAGAAAGCTATAAACGAATAGAAGCTGAATGGGGATATGGTACTTTTACGTTTTTAGTTCAAAATAGATACGATTTGACCGCTGAAGAACTAAATGGAGAAGTCAATAAATTACTCCATAATAACGGGTATCTAAATAACACTCAAAGTCTTCGTTCCAAAATCAGAGAATATCGCGGTGCTGAAAAGGCTACGGAATTAGTAGAGAAGTATTGGTCATAGCTCTCAAATACCAAACCCTACTGTTATGAGACCGTTTGATCAGATATACCCATGCTTTCCCAGTCTTGGTGCGTTATGGCTTTCCAGCGATAGCTTAGTGGCCGGTTATTGCGGGCGACAGAACGACTGGCCTAACCAGCCATTGACCGTCCACGCCTATCTCTGTTGACCTGGGCGCAGAACCGTGAGATGGGTCGCTGTCCACTGCGTGCTTTGGCGTCTTTCGTCCTCAGGCAACCATGGCAGCGATGATGTGTACGGCCTTGCAGAACGGTTACGCTGAACGACTGATGCGAACCATCGAAGAAGAAGAAGGCGATGTGCACAAGTACAGACCCTCAATGTTCACTAAGGATCGCTCAAGTTATGTTCAATTCTAGGGAGACATTTCATCCTCTACTACCTGGCACGTTTGCTTTGGGAGAGGCAGGAAGAAGGTTCCTGGTCCTGGCTCCGCTGATCGCTCTGGTCGTTTTAGGTTGCGCGGGCTGTGGACTTGTTCGGGGAGAGAGCGTCAGCTCCTCGCCAACCTCCACCCCTTCGCCGGAACCCCTGGTGCCGACATCTGTGGGAAGAACAGCCGGGATGGAAGCAGACCAGGATGTCCCTGCTATACCCTCCTCCCTGGCATCCCTGTCGGCCGCCCTGCCCCCGGGACGCGAGCGATTCGGCGTCGGCGTTCCGACTGGCGCTGCCGGCCCCATCACCGACTATGCCGTTGAGCAACTCGGTATTGGCTGGTACCTGAACTGGTGGGTGGAGGTCGACCCACACCGTCCAGACGGCGTAGCCTTTTGGCAAATGATCCGTGTCTCCGAAGAAGGCTATAGGCCCGGCCCGATGGCGATCTGCGCCGCTGCTGAAGCCAATCCCGGCTCGGTCTGGCTCATCGGCAACGAGCCAGATGTACTCTGGCAGGACAACACGACGCCCGAGCGATACGCCGAGCTGTACCACGAGCTTTACCACCTTCTCAAGTCTGCCGACCCCACCTGCCGGGTGGCCATCGGCGGGGTCGCTCAGCCCACGCCTCTACGCCTGCTCTATCTGGATCGAGTCCTCTTGGCCTATCAGACCCACCATGGGGAGCCGATGCCGGTGGACATCTGGAATGTCCACAATTTTGTGCTGCGCGAGGAGCGAGACTCGTGGGGCGTGGACATCCCGCCGGGTATGGACGCTTCAGTCGGTGTGCTGTATGAGATTAAAGATCACGACGATCTGGAGGCTTTTGAGAGCCAGGTTCTGAACTTCCGGCGGTGGATGGCCGAACGTGGACAGCGAGACCGGCCTCTGGTTATCTCTGAGTACGGAATACTCATGCCGCCGGACTATGGCTTTGACGAGGCGCGAGTCCAGGCATTCATGTATGCCACGTTCGACTTTTTTCTGACCGCCACAGACGAAAAAGTGGGCTATCCCCAGGACGACAACCACCTGGTCCAGTGGTGGGCCTGGTATAGCCTGGCCGATACCGTTTACCCTACTGGCAATTTGTTCAATCCTGAGACCAAGGCCATCATGCCCCTGGGGGCCGCTTTCGCGCACTATGTGCCGCCTGAGGACAGCGATGGCCGGTGAGGAACTCTACGAAAGAAGGTGCTGGATGAGTAGATATCTGCCCCTTGGCCGTGGCAAAACGGCTCTGACTCTTTTCATCAGTGGCGTGATCGTCCTGGGTTCGCTCGCCCATAGCGTGTGGGCTACGCCGGCCCAGGATGCGCACCGCCAGACTGTCCCCACCCGCTCACCGACGCCCGACCCCGCTGCTCCCAAATCGCCTCCGCCGCCAGTCTCGCCGCTCCCGCCACCGACCGCCAGGCCTACGGTGTCTCCGCCGTCTCCCACGGTCACGCTGCCCCTACCTTCGCCCACACTGACCCAGGCTGCTTCGCCGATACTTGTGCCGACCACTCCCACTCCTTCGCCAGCAGGGACGGAGCTGCCACCGGCGACCTCGACCCGGACAGGCATGCCTCTCCCATCCCCCACACCGATACCGCCGACAACCACGACGACCTCGTCCCCCTTGCCGACGCCGGTACCTCCCACCTCGACGCCTTTGCCAACCGCGACACCTATGCCGGCAGCAACTTCAACCCACACGGCAATGCCGCTCCCATCCCCCACGAGCATTCCGCCGGCACCGACACTCACGCCACCCAGTATACCTACCAGTCGCTGGGCATCGTGGCTTCCATGGTCTGCTATCCTGCTGCTGATCGTGCTGGTCGTCGTAGCGTTGGTGCTGAGCCGGAGGAAACAGTGAAAGGTGTCGCCAGGAAAGAATGGAGGATGTGGAAGCTCCTATGGCAAGCCCTTATTATAGGAGTGCTTGTTTTGTGGATCTTGACAATAGGTCCGGTCGAGGACGTGGCCACCGCCTCGCCAACGGCAATTGAGGCCTTGGCAAAGGGCATTCCTGCATCTGGGCCGACTATACCTGAGGGGGACATCACGACCAACCTGGCTGACTATCCCAATGGTC
>CAYNKW010000131.1:0-6390 GCA_964397845.1 uncultured Anaerolineae bacterium | reverse complement strand
CCGACTATACCTGAGGGGGACATCACGACCAACCTGGCTGACTATCCCAATGGTCAAATTCCTCAGTACGAAAAGTTGGAAATCTCTTTTGACATTACTAACACTACAGCCACCAATCCCTATTTTCCTTACGACGAAAACACGCCCCCTGGTGTGGAGGGCTCTACCGGCATTACGGTTAATACTTTACTGTTGCCGCCGGGAGAAACGAATTGGAGCAATGCCAGGATCCTGCCCTGCTTTTACTATCAACCTGTAGAAGAAGTGGGTAGTGGGGATAATGCGGCCCTACTTCCAGTGGGGAATGCTGAATGGCGCTGCCGGTTTACCCCAGAAACAGAAGGCACTTGGAAATACAAGATCCAGGCTACAGACGCCGGTGGATCATCTGAAAGCGCAGTTTATCAGTTTGTTTGTGCCGGCTCGGACAGAAGAGGTTTTATTAGAGTAAGCTCAACTGATTACAGGTTTTTTGAGTTTTCCGATGGTACGCCATTTGTAACGCCACTTGTCAACGTGGAACAGGGCAGTCCGTTCAATAGTTTAGCTGAAATAAGAGCCAACATCCAAAACATGGGTGAAAATGGCATTAGGTTTGTTCGCTGGTTTCCTACCGGTGAAGGAGCCAATTTTCTTGTCGCTCCTTATGCAGATACAATAAGAATCAATTGGAACTTTGGTGATGGTGGGCTAAAGACAGACGATGTAGATACTCTGGCAGGCAAGAAATTCAGTTACCGACCCTATTACTACTCTACCCAGGGAATTCCTGCTGTTTCAGGGTCGAGTTACAGACTAGGTTTTAGCGCCAAGGTGGTCGGGGAAAAAGTTGTTCGCGCTCAGATTGGTAACATTAGTGGCGGAACAATTGATATTTGCTCCAGTACCAGTACATATCATGAATCTCATGGCGATATCTGCAATTACAAGCAGGATGGGTGGCATGACTACTTGATAGAGGTAAGCAACACAAGCGATACTACATTATCCATTGCCCTGCGCGGTTTATATGTTTCCTCAGGTGCTCCACCTCCCTATAACAACGAGCAAGAGGGGAAAATAAGAATCCACTCAATCCAATTCCAGCGAGATGAGACTGGTAACGGCGATTGGGGTCCTAATCTCCTGACCCGCTCTGACCCAGATACTTATAACTACGTTGATCAACGAGCCGCTGCCAAGCTTGACGAAATCTTGAGGGTGTCTGAACAATACGGTGTTTACCATAAACTTACCCTTTTTCATAAAAACGATCATGTACTCAATCGATTCCTGGCAGATGGTTCGGTTGGTGATCCGGCTCAGTACAGTAGGAATTTTTACTCTGCTGAAGGTCAAGCCTCACGCTGGTATCAAAGGGCTTACACTCGTTACTTTATTGCTCGTTGGTCTTATTCGCCAGCACTTCATTCCCTTGAACTTGCCAATGAGAACCATCTATCTGGAGAAAGTTATGAAGCTGGCTTTGCCGTGGCCGAATATGTTCATAAGATGTCCCCAAGACATATTTTGATGTCCAACTCTTTTTGGGGCTATTGGGTATCGAGTTTCTGGACCGATCCGGAAAAGGGCCAGTTAATAGATTATTCCGATAAGCATTGGTATGCCAGCGAAGAAGACACAAATCCTGAAGTGGTAAGCAACATCTGGTATGACTCGGCAGCCTATGTGAGAGAATGTCACAACCGATTTCAAGAATACGAAGAATCATATGATTACCACAAACCTATTGTCAGGGGCGAGGGTGGCGTTTGGGGATTTGATGAAGGACAACACCAAGATATACTCACCGACCCCCAAGGAACGTACTATCACAAAAAACTTTGGTCTCACGTAGGCATGTTGGGATACACATGCGACGGTGAATGGTATCCGCGTCTTTTCGTTCCTTACAACGACAACCAATTTCCAAACGATAGCTTTGACCTTTTCAAAATGTTTGCCGCCTACGAGAATTTTATGCGAGTAGAACCCGTCAATAACGGCAACTATTGGGAAATAGGCACAGACCTTACCGGCAATGAACAAATTAGCTTGACCAACCTAATCGGTAATCTGCGGGTGTGGGGAGTGCGAGATGCTAATAGGATGCTTTTATGGATAGATAACGCCGATCACACCTGGAAAAATGTGGTCGATGGTGTGCCGATCCCATCTGTCTCAGCAACGCTGACGATCCCAGGATTTCAGGCAGGGGATAGGTACTTTGTCCAGTGGTGGGATGCCTATCAACCCGACCCAACAGAACAAATCGTTGGCCTGGAATCCTTTGTCGCCCAGCCCGATGGATCTATAGAAATTGTAGTGGATAACCTGGCCACAGATCTGGCGGTCAAGATTCTTGCTGTCAGCGAGTTCTATCTACCATTGATACAACACAACCTCATAACTGGGCAATCATGAAGGTAATGGCATCTTTTCTGCCAAAGCACGCACGTCTGAAGATCAGACCTCTCTGGCGGCCGATCCTGGGGTTGATCCTGGGTCTGGTTCTGTTAGCGGTGGCTGCCCAGCAAGTCGAGTTGGAGCAGGTATGGGCCGGACTGACGCAGGCAGAGCCGCTCTGGGTTGCCCTGGCTTTCCTGGCGGTCTTGCTGACAACGGTGGCCAAAATCAGTCGTTGGCGCTGGCTATTCCCGGCAACGTATAGACCAGACCTTTTCCCACTGGGCAGGGCGCTGTTGATCGGCCAACTGTTCAACGCGCTTTTCCCTGCCCGCGTCGGAGACATAGTCCGTGCTCAGATGATTGGCTCAGAGGGGAGGACCAGCAAAGCCACCGCTCTGGGTACCGTCGCAGCAGAGAAGGCCTTTGATGTGTTGTTTCTCCTGATCTGCGGCGGCTTGGCTGCGGTCTTTGTTCCCCTGCCCCCGTGGCTGGATGTCTCCCTGCTTGGGATGACGGTAGGGGGCATCCTATTCCTCCTCCTGGTGCTGGCCTGGCCGGAGCAGAGAATTCTGGCCTGGGTCGAGCGATGGGGTCAGCGCCTGCCGTGGGAGATCGGCGAGCGATTGGGCGCAGCGCTGCAGCGTGTTCTGATGGGCCTGGCGGCCCTGCGTGAGCTCCGGATGGCAGCGGTCGCCTGCGTTTGGTCGGCGGCGATTTGGACACTGGCTGCGGGAACCAACTATCTTTTGTTCCATGCCTTTGACCTGCGCCTTTCCGTCGAGGCTGCGTTGCTGCTTCTGGTCTTGCTGCATCTTGGCGTTGCTCCGCCCTCCTCACCGGGCCGGTTGGGCGTGTTTCACGCCCTCACCGTCCTGGGCCTGGCGGCCTTGGGGGTAAATCGCTCATCTGGCCTGGCTTACGCGACGGTTCTCCACCTCATTGTCTACCTGCCCCAGATTGTGCCAGGGGCTGTCATCCTGGTGGTGCGCCGCTGGAGCGCGTAGGAGAGATCTGTGATTTCGGTGATTGTCCCGGTCTACAACGGGGAGGACACGCTGGGGGACTGCCTGGCGGCGTTGCAGGCCCAGTCCCTGCCCTCCGACCAATACGAGATCGTTGTCGTGGACGATGGCTCGACCGACCGGACGACAGAGATCGCCCGGCGACACGGGGTGCGCTTGTTCCGCCAGCCGAACGCCGGCCCTGCCGTGGCGCGCAACCGGGGCGCGCAGGCGGCGCGGGGGGAGATCTTGCTCTTCACCGACGCCGATTGCGAGCCAGCCTCGGACTGGATCGAGTGGATGACGGAACCCTTTTGTGACCCAGAAGTGGCGGGCGCCAAGGGGGTCTATCGAACGCGGCAGAAGGAACTGGTGGCCCGCTTTGTGCAACGGGAGTACGAGGACAAGTACGTCCGGCTGTCTCGCCAGGATTGCATTGACTTCGTAGACACCTACTCGGCGGCTTACCGGCGGGACGTCTTTTTTGCCAACGGTGGCTTTGATACTCTCTTCCCGACAGCCTCGGTGGAGGATCAGGAATTGTCCTTTCGCCTGGCCCGAAAGGGGTACCGGCTGGTGTTTGCCCCCAGGGCCGCCGTATACCACCGCCATGACACCTCCCTGAGCGAATACTGGCGGCGAAAGTTCGGCATCGGCTATTGGAAGGTTCTCCTTCTTCGCTGGCACCCGGAGCGGGCGGTGCGGGATTCCCATACGCCCCAGGTGCTCAAAGTACAGATTGGACTGGTGGGCTTGCTGGGTCTTCTCCTCTTGCTGGCCCCGTTCTGGGTACTGGCTCGCTGGTCGGCTCTGACCATTGCGGTGCTCTTTGTTCTCACGGCTATCCCCTTCTTGTTCCGTGTGGCTCCTCGGGATCTGGTCGTGGCTGTTGTGGCACCCCTTCTCCTCCTCGTACGAGCACTGGCGCTGGGGACCGGGCTGGCGGCGGGCTTTCTGCGCTTCTCCCGCAGGATCAGCTCCCGCCGGCCACCTATCAGCGGGCTAAACCGAGCGATCAAGCGGACAGTGGACATCGCTGGCAGCCTGATCGGCCTGGTTCTCACGGCTCCGCTGCTGACGCTGCTGGCGGTGGCGATCAAAGTGGACTCGCCGGGGCCGGCCTTTTTCTTTCAGCAGCGTGTTGGGGAAAATGGACGGCCTTTCCGAATGATCAAGTTGCGGACGATGGTGGAAGGCGCAGCGGGGATGCTGCCTGGCCTGATAGATTCGTGGTCTGCACCCTCGCCAGATTTCAAACTCCGCGACGATCCGAGGGTCACCCGGGTGGGGCGCTTCCTGCGACGCTCTAGCCTGGACGAATTGCCACAACTGTGGAACGTGCTCAAGGGGGAGATGAGTCTGGTTGGTCCGCGGCCCGAAGAAACCTGGGTGGCCCGTCTTTACAACAACTGGCACCGCCAGCGGCTGGCTATCAGGCCGGGTATGACTGGTCCCATGCAGGTCAATGGGCGGGCGGACCTCAGCCTGGATGACCGCGTTCGGCTTGAGCTGGACTACATCCTGGAGTACTCTTTATGGAAGGACGTTTGTATTCTGGCACGCACGCTGGCCGCTGTCGTCTCTGGACGGGGTGCTTACTGACCGGAGGGCGCAGCGCGGTTCTGTGTGCGGCGGCGGTGGGCCTGATTGGGCTGGGTTTTTACCTGGCAACCCTTGCCCCAGGTCTAACCTGGGCTCATGACAGTGGTGACGGCGGAGAACTGGCCGCTGCCGCTCGAACCCTGGGCATCCCGCACCCACCTGGCTATCCCACCTACGTCCTGCTGGCCCATCTTTTCACTCACTTGCCGGCGGGGGAGATCGCCACGCGGACCAACCTCTTTTCCGCCATCTGTGCGGCAGCGACGGCTGCGCTTCTGACCTGGTCGCTGGCACAAGCAAAGAGCAGTCGGGCTAGCGCGATCGGCGCTGGGCTGGCGCTGGCCTTCTCTCCCCTCTTGTGGTCCCAGGCCACGGTCACCGAGGTCCATGCTCTTAACGGGCTTTCAACGGCATTTCTACTGGCTTTAGCGACCCTGGTGAAGCCCGGAATTCGCCGAACCCCACTCCAGGTTGTCTTGCTGACGCTGCTGACTGGAGGACTATGGGGGCTGGGTCTGGGCAACCACCCTACGGCCCTCTTTTGCGCTCCGCTGGTATTGCTCCTCCTGTGGCGGCTGCGCCGATTTGGGCCTGGCGCCGTCGGGATCGTTCTGGGTCTGGCCGTCTACCTGTACCTTCCCCTCCGCGCCGCCGCTGATCCGCCGATCAATTGGGGAGACCCCCGGACCTGGGAGCGATTCTGGTGGGTGATCTCTGGCACGCCGTACCGCCCATTCGTCTTTTCGCTTCCCCTGGACTACCTCCCTGCACGCCTGCTGAGTTGGACCGGCCTGCTGACGCAGCAGTTTGGCTGGGTCGGCTTGATGGTGACAACGCTGGGCGCAGCGGTGCTATGGACAACGGATGGGCCCCTCTTTGGCGCCACTGGCACGACGGTGATCCTGTGTTCCTTCTTTGCCATCGGGTATAACACCGCCGATTCGTACCTCTATCTGGTGCCCGCGCTGGTCTGCCTGGGTCTGTGGCTCGGGATAGGCGTGAACTGGCTCGTCTCGGCCCTGGCGGAACGGATGCACAGTGCAGTCCACCTGGGGGCTGTGCTGGCGATCGCCCTTCCGCTGGCTGCAGCGGCCTGCAGATTTCCCGCTCTGGATCTGAGCGACGACCAGGCTGCCGACAACTTTGAGGCAGTCATCCTCGTGCAAGCCCCGCCAAAGGCCGTCATCCTGAGCCAGCGGGACACCTATACTTTTGCTCTGTGGTACTTTCAGCATGCCCTGGGCCGTCGACCGGACGTCGTCGTGATGGATTCTGATCTTCTGGGATACGACTGGTACGTTGCGCATCTGTCCCAGCGCCTTGCGGCTCTCGCCTTGGTGGATCTGAGTCTGGCGGTAGAAGATGAGGGCCTTCAGCGATCAGCCAATCTCCTGAGCCG
>CAYNKW010000130.1:0-10803 GCA_964397845.1 uncultured Anaerolineae bacterium | reverse complement strand
TGCTAGGCGGCGCTTCTGGCAGGCCCTTGCCCTCGCTCAGGATGCGCGTGCCTTCACCCAGGGCCATGGTACCCAGGCCACTGGCGATGTAGGCCATCGTAAAGTTGTAGGTGGTTGGCTCAAAGCCATAGACCCAGAAATTGTACTCGGTCGTTTCAGGGGCCACCAGCGTGATGGCGTCCGGCGCAACCCCGGCGTTGCTGCTGTAATAGTGCGGACTGCCACCACTGGGTCCGATCCAAACATACAGGTCGGGGTCACCTTGGCCGCCGCATGGCGTGACGGTGGCTGTCATCACGTCGCCATGCGTCAACGACCACTGGTATAGTTTCCATTCGGCCAACGCAATGCTGTCGCAGTCTGGGGTGTAGTTGATCCAGGCCAGAGCAGCCTCGGAGATATTCCAGTCTCCATCGGCAAACCGCGCCTGAAAGTGCTTGACGCCGCCGGACGGTGAGAGTGTCCAGGCGAGGTGCGTTGCGTAGCTGATCCAGCCGCTTTCTTGGACGATTTGCCACTGACCGGCAGCGGCATCGAAGACAAATTCGGTGACATACATCTGCTGGACACCGCTGCCGCCAGGGTTGTCTTCGGCAGGCAAATCCAGACTGACCGAGGACGCCTTGGTGGTCAATGCTCCGCTGTTGACCGTGATGCTTCCACCAGGAGCAATAGAGTCGGAAGAGAATGGGAAGACATGGATAACCTTACTGGCGGTGTTGTCCCCCTCGTTTCTTTCGGCGATGTTGTTGTCTGGATCCACCCGGACAGAGATGGCGTGCAACCCCTGGCTCAACGGCGTGTAGGCTGCCGCTCTTAGCAGCACCGTGCTGCGTCGTGGCACCGACGAGAGTGTGTAGCGTCCGGCGCCGAGGGGACTGCTGTCGGCATAGAGGTCCACGTCCACTTTGCTGGCGTCAATGTCAGAGTCGTTGCGCACAAAGACCAACACGTCAAAGGTGTTCCCCTCGCGAACCGTCGGCGGCTCAGTTGCGATGTCGGCCTCTCGGACGTAAAGGTTGGGCAGGCTGGGCGCAGCGATGGGCATGGTCAGACTGAACGTCTGCGAATCTCCCAGCCAATCGCCGCTCTGCCATGGACCCCATTCTAACGTATAGTCACCCGCTCCTGGTGTCCAGAGTGAAACCGGGAGAAAGACCACCTGGCCCGGCGGGACGTCGTAAGGCAGCCAGGCCAGCGTCCAATCCTGTATCACGTTCCCCCCACTGTCGCGCCACTCGTGGTAGAATTGAACCGGATCGTCGCCGGAGCTGATCCAGGTCTCCGTACCTACGTTACGCACCTGTAAGAGGGCTGGATAATCGCGGCCCTGTTCCATCGCCGCCGCCACGTTGGTAGTGAGATAGGCGACACCGTAGGCCGGAATCGAAGTAGAGGTCAATACCAGGTCTGCGACAGTGTTGGACCCAGAGATAATAGTCGCCGCTGCCAGGGCCTCGTCGTAGCCCATGGCGCTAACTACTACGGTATAGTCACCGGGCGCAAAGGGGACAGTGAAAGCGTAGTTGCCACTGGCATCGGTCGTCGTCCTGGCCAGGGCTCCATCCTGCGTGAAGGCACTGCTCTGGCTGCCGGCCTGACGCACGACGACCACCGCATCGGCCACCGGGTTGCCACTGTCCGTTACCTGGCCGGAGAGCGTGCCGCCGGTCCGGGCCGGCAGCCGGATCGTACCGGCCGAGTGCCGTCCCCCCAGAGCGTGGATCAGTCCCTGGGCGTAGGCATAGCCTTCCTTAAAGGCTCGCACCAGGTAAGGGGCATTGCGTATCTCCAGACTAAAGTCGAATCGTCCCTCGGTGTCGGTCGTGTCTCCGGTTAGCGGCCCGTCGTTGTCGCTTACCGGGGCGATGCCGTATTGATCCCACAGTTGAACGGTGGCCCCCTCCAGCGGTACGTTGTCGGCCGGGTCGGGGTTCAGATCGGTGACGGCGCCGTCTATGGCGCTGGTCCGTGACTGGAGGACAAAATTGAGAGTGCGCGTCTCCCCGCCGGCGATGGTGATCTCGGGGCAGTCGGGACTGTCGTAGCCATCGCGCCAGACGCAGACACGCCAGGTGCCTGCCGCCACGCCGACGGCGTACTGCCCGACAGAATCGCCCCCCGCCAGGCCCCAGGGGATCATACGCCGGCCGCTGGTGAGGTCGTAAATGGCAACCTCGGCGTTGGGCACCGGAAAGCCATACTGGTCGGTGATGGAACCATTGATGATGGCCGTGTTGGGCAGCAGCACCACGTCTACATAGATGGTGTCGCCATCGTTGGCCGTGATAGGGCGAGATTCCTTGCAGGTGTAGCCCTCCAGGTGGGCGTAGACATCCCACTGACCGGCGGTGATGCCAGAGGTGTAGGTGCCGGTATCCTGGATGGTTTGGTAGTGAATCCACTCGCCCCGTTCGCGGCTGTCTACGCGGGTACCGGCCGGCACGTCAATGGCCGGGCCGCTGTAAGAGCCGAGGCGCACCGTGCCTTGCACGACGGCGGTGGCCTTGTTCACACGAAGGTCGATACCCGTGAGGTGTTGGATTTCCGTAACCATGACAGTGCGCTCCTGCAAGGTGGTGTAGTTGGGAGGATGCTCGGCGTGTATGCGCCAGATGCCGGCGTAGACGGGCAGCGTGTAGGAGCCATCGGCCCCGCTGTATACGCCGCTGCCCCCCGGCTGCTTGGCATGCCGGCCCCAGATCCACGCGTTGGGTACCGGGTCGTCGTTCTGATCGAGCACATAGCCCGAGATGCTGGAGTTTAGGCCGTTCAGGTAGAGATCTTTGTTGATTGTCTGCCCGGCACTGATGGTGATCTGTTGGTCCGGCGGTTGGAGATAGTTCTCGCGCCAGGCATTGATGCGCCAGGTGCCGCCCGGCACGGGCAGGGTGTAGGTACCGCTGGCGTCAGCCGTCACCTCGCGGCCCAGGTGCCGGCCGGTGGTCTCGTCCTTGAGGCCGGCCTGGGCATAAGGGATGGGTGTCTCGTCTTGCTCCCGCACCACGCCAGTGACGATGGCGTCGTTGGGCCACAGCTCAATGTCAACGTCGGTGACTGTTTCGCCGCTGCCGATGGCAATCAGCGGGATGGAGGTCAGCGTGTGGCCGCCAGCGGGCGAGTCCCAGCGGCCCGCCTCCAACGCCCAGGTGCCGGCAGAAACGGCGAGCGTGTAAGCGCCGCTGGCATCTGTGCGGGTTTTGGTCCATCCACTTCCGTTCCAGCGGTTGCCGCCGACTTCGATATCTGGAACAGGTGTGCCATCCTTGTAGCGCACGTGGCCCTCTATGAAGGCGTCGCCCTGCTCCAGGGTGAAGTCAATGCCGCTGGTGGTGCTGGGGGCGGTCACGGTCACCCGGTCGGCCCATTCCCATCGAGAAGCGTCCTGATAATACTCCTTGAGATAGTCGTAGGCATCGGCCTTCACCCGGTAGTCGCCGGAGGGCAGGCCCTTGAAGGTGTAGCTACCGTCGGCCCCGGTATTGGTGCCGCGCCCCCAGTGCTCGATGTCCCAATTGTCGAGGTGGACGTGCGCATCCGCTATGGGCGTCATGTCATCCGCTGCGTAGACGTGCCCGGAGAGGGTGCCGCCCATCGCCAGGGCAAAGTTGACGTTGGTGGTGGTGACACCGGCCGAGATGCTGAACACGGTAGCATCTTCTTTGGTCAGGGCATTGTCATAGTATTCGTCTATGTAAGGGTGATCATCGCAACTGCTGCAGGCATAGATGTAGACGTCTGTGGCAGGCACTCCGGCCAAGGTGTAGTAACCGGAGTCGTCGGTGCCGGAGTCAGCAAGCCAGGCCCCGTCCGAGACGCGGATGGGGATGATCCAGAGGTTTTCGATGGGCGCACCGCCTTCTTCCGTGACCCGCCCGGTGACCGTGCCGGCTGGATCGAGGGTAAAGTCAATGTTGGAAGTAGTGTCCGGCTCGACAACGGTGACGGGAGTGGCTAAATGGTGTTGCTCGGTTTCTTTGTAATACTCACGCACGTGGTGCTGACTGCTGCAGGATACCCTGTAATCTCCCGAAGGTAGCCCGGTGATGGTGTAACCACCATCTGCCTGGGTGGTGGCGCCGTGTCCCCATTGACCAGTGTCAAACTCGTCGGCGTAGACGTCAGCACCCTCTATGGGCGTGATGCCGCCGGTTTCGTAGACGTGGCCGGTGATGCAGCCATTGCCCTGGGCGTGAGGGCCAGAGAGTGGCGCCGCCCTGGCCGGGTGCTGTCCACTGGGGATGAGCAGTATCAGACAGACCCAAAAAACCAGGGATGCGAGGTGCATCAGCGAGAAGTTCGACCTTTGTAACAGTTTCATCGTCTTTTCCTCCTTGCACGACACCGTGCGCTAGATTGTTGAGTTTCTGTTTTTGGAAGTGTCAGTTCTGAACTAGTCTGAAGTTGTTGGAGAAAGGGGGGAAGTGTTTCTAAGATTATACCACACTTTTCCTCTTTTGGGTATTTATGTCCCAACTGTGTAACGCTCTCCTCCTCTCAAACATTGCTGTTGTTGTGCCCTGCTTTACTAATCCCCTGGTTTATGGTATGATTCTCCCGCGTTGGCGCTTTTCAGCCTCAGGAGGCAAGTATGTATCCTGTCCTTTTCCGCGTAAGCGGGCACCCCATCTACAGCTACACTGTGCTGCTGGATGTGGGCCTGCTGCTGGGCCTGATCGTAGCCTGGTGGCAGACCCGGCGGCGCAGCGCTATAGACGATCCGGGAGCCGTGGTTGACGCCGCTTTCTGGAGCGTCCTCGGCGGCGTGGCCGGCGGCCGGGCCGGCTACGTGCTGGCGCAGCGAGAGTATTTCGCTTATCACCCAGAGAAGGTGTGGCAGGTGTGGCAGGGCGGGCTTTCCTGGCATGGCGCGTTTCTGGGCGGCGCCGTCGCGCTGCTGGCCTGGCACGCGCTGCGCACCTGGCTCACCCCTCGCCCTCGCGACGGCGGCCCTCGGCGGCTGCCGCCCCCGCTGCTCGCGCTGACCGACTCGCTGGCTCCTGGCCTGGCGCTGGGCGCGGCTTTCGGCTGGATCGGCTGTTTTCTGTCTGGCGTCGGCCATGGCGTCGTCTCCTATGGTCCGCTGACCTACGATCTGCCGGACCTGTACGGCGTCTACGCGCGGCGTTTCGCCACCCAGCCGGTGGGCGCGGCCTGGAGCCTGCTCGTCTTTGCCCTGCTTCTGCTGTCGGGACGCCGTTCGCGGTGGGGGTTCAACACTTTCGCCTACCTGTTCCTCGCCTTTGGCGGCGACTGGCTGCTGGGTTTCACCCGCGCCGACGAGACGCTCTACTGGGGCCTGTGGCGCGCCGGCCAGGTGGTGGACGCCGTGCTGGCGGCGGTGGGCGTGGTGGGGCTGATTCTCTTGTGGCAGCAGGGAGGAGATCGGCCTGAAGAGGCAATCCCTCTGGCCGGGGATGGGGTTCCTATGGGCAGAGATAGGGCAAATCAAGACGAGGGGGAAGGAGATGAAGCGAGCGGTGAGCATTCCAACATCACGCCGCTGAACTGATCGGCCGGAAAGGATGTAGCAGATGCACGTCATCATCATGGCGGGTGGACGGGCGGGGCCGGAAGACCCGTTGTATGCCCTGACGGGTGTGGCTAACAAGGCGTTCCTGCCCATCGCCGGCAAGCTGATGATCCAATACGTGGTAGACGCGCTGGCTGGTTCGCCGGAAGTGGAGGGGTTCGTTATCGTCGGATTGACGCCAGAAGAGAACCCTGACCTGGGCGTGCTGGTGGTTTACACGCCAGCGCGGGGCAGCTTGTTCGACAACGTCGTGGCCGGCTTTGAAAAGTTGTGGCAAGTGAATCCCGATGCCCGGTTGGCCATTCTTTCTACGGCCGATATCCCGCTTCTGACCACCGACGTGGTGAACTGGTTTATCCAAACTTGCGCCGAGACCGACCACGACATCTATTATACCATCGTCGAACGATCGGTGATGGCACGGCGCTTCCCGCAAGCAGGTCGGACGTTCGTGCCGTTGCGCGACGGGGCCTATTGTGGCGGCGACATTCTAATGGCGCGCACCGATCTGGTTCACTCCAACCAGGCGTTGATTGACCAGTTGATGGACGCGCGCAAGAGCTTCTGGAAGCAGGTGCGGCTCGTCGGACTCGGATTTCTCATCCGTTTCGCCCTGCGATGGCTGACGGTTGCCGACGCCGAGCGTCACGTGAGCAAGGTGCTCAACGTGCGCGGGCGGGCGGTTATTACCCCCTTTGCCGAGATGGGCATGGACGTGGACAAGCCTCACCAATTGGAGATCGTCCGCGCCGAGTTAGCAGGCGAGCGGTAGCACTTGCACCTCACCCATACCTGTCCGTCCAACCCTGTCAATGCCGGTGCTGGGGCTCGTTCCCCCTCTGCCGTCGTTGCCATCATTTGCTTCCCCTTGTCTGTTTCGGTTATCGCCTTGTCCAGCTATCGTCTTCGAAAGCATCTTGGCTCTGCTTATTCTATCTGCCAGGTCTGTCCTGGTGATATTGCCGCCGTCTGGCTCGGCGGATAGCGCGCTTCCTGGCCTCGCGTCGCGCCTCACTGGGCGAGACGTACCATCGCTTCCGCTTCAAGCTCCGCAAGACGCCGCTCTTGATCACCTCTTTCTTGAATCGCCTCAGCAGGCCATCTATCGATTCGCCGCGTCTAAGTTCTACTCTCGCCACGTCTCATCACCTCCCAACCAGCTCACCGATCTACCACTAACTGCTCAACTCTCCAATCCTCTAGCGCCCCTGCGGCCAGGTGCGCAATGTCTTTGACGGCCATGACTTCGGTCACGCCCATGTTGCCGACTGCGTCGTCGAACATCAATTTGCAGACGGGGCAGGCCGTACCGACCGACCGTCAGTCGTTCTGTTGCTGTCGAAAGAAGGGGGGGCAGCCAAAATATCTGCTGGCCCCCCTGCCATGTATTCGCTCTAGCCGTAGCCAGGGCCCTCTTCAAAGAATGCGCGGTTCTCGGCGATGGCTTCCTGGTACTCTTCCGGCACTTCGTCCTCATAAAAGATCGCGTCTACGGGACACTCGGGTGCGCACGCGCCGCAGTCAATGCAGGCATCTGGGTCAATGTAGTAGGTGTCCCAGCCATTCTTTTCCTCGCCGCTCACGATACATTCCACGGGACAAACCTCGGCGCAGGAACCATCGCGGATGCACAGCCCGGTGATTACGTAGGCCACACAGTCACTTCCTCTTCAGAGTGGACATAGGAGTTAGGTGTCTGTTTACTTGCATTTTACTATCGCAGGGAGCATTTGTCAAGCAGCCTTCTTTAGGGCCATGTCTTTCGATTCCAGATATTTCAGCACGTCTTTCCGCGCCGGTTCAAACTGCTTGATCAGATCCTGATCCGATCCTTCGAACCTTCTGATGGTCCGCCGCGCGCACAGTTCACAGCCTCTCAGGGCCCGGTAAGAGTCCGCAGCGCACTTCAGGCAGCCATTCAGCCGGATCATCATCAGCATGAAGGCTAGCTTGTTCAGGTGCATCTCGGGCAAAGCTGATACTCTATCCACTAACTTTTGCCATTCCTTGCCTCGCAAATCTTTCAACTTGGGGATAACTCGAGGCGGGAACAGCATCTCGGTTCTGTAATACATTGATTTCACTTCTGCACCCCACTTCCAGACAACAAAAAACGCAGCCACCGGTGGCGGCTGCACGGCAGAGCGCGGGAAGGATTGCGTCAGATGACTGGCTCGGAAGGGGTGAGGATCTCCTGGACTGCTTCCACAAATTCGTCCAGTCGGAAGGGCTTGGCAAAATAGCGGGCGACGTTGTGACGATAGGCGGCAGCTTCCAATTCGTCGGAGCCATAGGCCGTGATGAGCATGGTGCGGGTGTGCGGCCGAGAAGAGCACAGTTCGCTAATCAATTCCAGGCCGTTCCGGCCAGGGAGGCGAAAATCGGCAACGACCAGGTCAAAGTCATAGGAATCTATGGCTGCCAGTGCCTCTTCCGCCGACGGTGTGCTGACGACTTCATATCCGTTTTCGAGGCCCGACAGACTCTCTTTGAGAAAAAAGGCGACTTTTTCTTCGTCTTCAACTATCAGAATTCGAGCCGCGGTAGATACGTCCATTCTCCATTCCCTCACCCCCCAATGCCGAATTCCGTGCGGTGTCGCTAGTATCATATCACGAAACACATAGGGTGAGGGTTACGGTATGATAACAAATCTATTACTACCTTAAGAGCCCTGGACATGTCACCTTCCGCTAGTGAACATGTAGCCGACGCCTCGCACGTTGATGATATAGTGCGGGTCTTCGGGAATTTCTTCGATCTTTTTCCGCAGGCGGCGAATGTGAACCCGAATAATAGCCCGCGCTTCCAACTCGTCGCATTCGTAACCCTGCACTTCCTCGACCAACTCGCGGGCACCAATCACCTCGTCAGGGTGTTGCATGAGGGTGGTCAGCAGGCGCAATTCGGTGGGTGTCAGGTTGACGGGCTCGTCTCGCACCAGCACGACCTGCCTTTGCAGATCAACGACAATGTCGCGCGCCTGCAGGAAACGAGTTGGTCGCTCTGGTTCCGGCTCGGTGCCCGGAGGGGCAAGCTCGCCGCTGGCCAACTCCTTGATCGCCTTTTCCATCTGGTGCACCAGTTCCTGCTTGCGCAGGGCCTCCTGCCGTAGGCGCAGCCCTTCTTCGACGCTGGCCATAATTTTGGGGGCGCTGGCTGGTTTGAGGAGGTAATCGTGCGCGCCGTGCCGCATGGCCTGGATGGCCGAGGAAAGAGTACCGTGGGCAGTGAGCATGATGATGATCGTGCCAGGAGCTATCTTGCGGGTTTTTTCCATCACCTGAAGCCCACCCAGGCCGGGCATGATCAAATCGAGGAGCATCAGGTCAAAGGTTTCTTTCTGGAGGAGGGCCAGAGCCTCCTCACCGCTGGCGGCAGCCACGACCTCCTGACCTTCAGTGGCGAGCATCTCGACCAGTGTTTCGCGAATGATTGGTTCGTCATCTACTACCAGAATCTTTGCCGATTTCGCCATTGCTTTCCCCCCCTGCGAAGGTAAGTGGCAGCCGGACGCTGAACAGCGTGCCCTTGCCGGGTATGCTCTTTACGTCTATATGCCCACCGTGCCGCTCTACGATTCCGTAACTCACCGAAAGCCCCAGTCCGGTGCCCCGCGACTTGGTGGTGTAAAAGGGCTCAAAAATGTGTTGCAGTTCCTCTGGCGACAGGCCCATCCCGTTATCAGCGAAGGAGACTCGCAGCCAGCCTGCCTTGCCCCCTCCTTTCCCGCGTTCCAGACGACTGGTGATGATCAACTCGCCGCCTTGGGGCATGGCCTCGATGGCGTTGATCACCATGTTGAGAAGGACTTGCTTGATCTGATCGGCCACCACGTCGATGGGCGGCAAGTCGCGAGCCAATTGACGGTGCACAGTGACGTTGCCCTGCTGGAGCTTCTTAACGGTCAGAGCCAGCACGTTTTCGATGATGGCGTTGATATCGGTCGGCGCTCTCTGGCCGCGCGAGGGACGGTAAAAATCCAACATTCGCAATACAATGTCTATGAGGCGCTCCACTTCCTCTTGAGCCAGAGTCAGGTAGTGATGCTGCTTCTCCTCGGCCAATTTGCGCTTCAGGGTGAGGTGCAGGCAGTTCTGGACGGCCTGCAAGGGGTTGTTGAGTTCGTGGGCAATGGAGGCTGTCAGCCGACCCATGGCCGCTAGCTTCTCTGCCTGGACGAGCTGCGCCTGGGATCGTCCCAGTTCCTCGGCGAATTGACAGAGTTCGGTGTAGAGACGAGCGTTCTCTACCGAGATGCCGATCTGTTGCCCGATAGCTGCCAGCAAAGACTGGTCTGGCGTGGTAAAGCCGGGTGAACGTGTCCGGAGAACAGCGAGGGCTCCGAGGACGCGGTTCTTGGCCGGCAAGGGCACGCAGAGCAATGAGAGACTTGTGTCGCTCGTCCCATCTGTTGCGTCCGTCTCGGCGGCCACAATGCTGGCCCACGGTTCAATGCCCGCCAGGTCTTCCAGGAGAACCGGCTCCCCCAACTCGGCCACTCGTCCGACGATGCCTTGCCCCACCCGCCAATAGGCCCGGCTCAACACTTGCGCCCCCGGTGTAGAGAAACCTTGTTGCGCTCGCACTACCAGTTGCTCGTGCTCGCTGTCCAGCAAATAAACCGCTCCGGCGCGCATCTCCAGGAGAGACATGATGGTTTCCAGGGTGGCGGGCAACACTTCTGCCAGATCCAGCGAACGGCTGACGACCGAGGCGATGGCGTTGAGGGCAGCCAGTTCGCGGTTGTGCCGCAGCACTTCCCGCTCCATCTGGCGAATGCGCAGCATGGCCTTGACACGGGCCAGCAATTCTTCTGGGAAAAAGGGCTTAGCCACATAGTCGTCAGCGCCGATTTCCAAGCCCCGCGTCACGTTCTGCTTAGAGCCCAAGGCCGTGACCATGATAATGGGAATGTGCCGCAGCACCTCGTCCGACTTGGCGCGGCGGCAAACCTCGTAGCCATCGGGTTCGGGGATGCGCACGTCAAGGATGACAAGGTCTATCCCCGTGGAAGAGAGCAGGCTGGCGCTACCGGCACGCATGATTGCCAGGCCATCCTCACCGGTGTAGGCCGTCTCTACGGTATAGCCGTGCACGGTCAGCAACTCGGTGAGATAGCTGACGATTTCCGGGTCGTCGTCTACTACCAGGATGCGATACGGTTGATCGTTCATCATTCCCCTGTCCGTCCGCCCTACAGCGTCATCCCTGCGGGGCTTCTACCCTCGATTATACCAGTTTTCGCCCATTATGCCAAGTCTATCTTT
>CAYNKW010000129.1:3362-10811 GCA_964397845.1 uncultured Anaerolineae bacterium | reverse complement strand
CCGTTATTTCTTTGGGCGGAAAGCAGAAACTCGGCGGGCTTTGGAGATGTTGCGCCACCGCCAGTGTGTCTCTATCGTCGGCCCGCGACGCATAGGTAAAACTTCGCTGCTGTTTCATCTCTGCAATCCAGAAGTGCAAAAGAGATATGGTCTGGGAGAGAAATATCTCTTTGTCTACATTGACTGCCAGGGTATGGGCGACCTGGACAAACCGCAGTTCTACCAGTGGCTATGGAAGAAGGCCAAAGGGGCACTTGAGGAACGAGGAAAAGCAGATGGCTGGGCCGAGAGCATATCCGGCTTCAGCGGACTCCGTGAAGCAATGATGACGATCCAGGAGAAGGGATACAAGCCAGCCTTTCTCTTCGACGAGTTCGAATATCTGGCGACGAGCAAATATGTGGATCAAGCGCTATTCTCTTTGTTAAGAAATCTCAACCAGGAATTTAAAGTAGCTTACGTGACTGCTTCCCAGATGCCGGTAGATGAATTGACATACCGTGATCGTTCAGCGTTGGATTCTCCGTTTTTCAGCAACTTTGATGCTGTCCCTCTGGGCCTTCTGAAACCTGATGAGGCTGAGAGGATGGTCCTGGGTCTAATAAAGATGATAGGGCAGGAGGACTATTTTTCCGGAGAAGACCTCGCTTTTGTGTTCGAGATAGCTGGATATCACCCCTTTTTCCTGCAGTTGGCTTGTTATTATCTCTTCGAACAAAAAACAGGGCGTGGGGAGCTAGCGACGGAGGATTATGAAATCACGCGACGGCAATACGCTGAGGATGCAGAAAGGTTTTTCCGCTATACCTGGGATCATTTGGAGGCAGACGAACAGGAATCCATACGACTGGTGTGCGAAGAGGGGGTCAGCCAGCTCAATGATGAACAAAGGCGACGACTGGAAAGACAGTGCATCCTCCAAAACAGTGACATCTTTTCCTCGGTCTTTGCTGAATTTGTGCGAAAGCAGACTGGTGTGGGACTTGTTTCACAGACTCCAGTATCTATGCCGACACCAAAGGAGACCGCTCAGAAACCTTCTAAGCCAAGGATGTGCCAGTTAAGTATCACCTGCAATAAACACGGCTGGGTGAGTGTGCGGATAACTGGCTCCCTTTCGTACGAGGGAGACAGTGAGAGGATGCTAGAGCAGAGGCTCGTAGATCGCCTGGATCGCCGCGCGATTGGCGCTTTACGCCTGCAAGACTGGCGCTTTTATGTAAGGGACATTGGACGTGATTTGTTCGAGAGACTCATCCTCAATCGGCCGGAGATCGAAAAGGGATATCAACGGGCGGTGGGCCACGTTCAGCAGGCCGCGTTTTCTCTGGCTCTCCACGCGCCCAGATATTTTATGCGTTTACCCTTTGAAGCGCTTCATAGCGAGGATGAAGGGAATCTTTGTTTGAAGTACCCCATGTATCGTGTGGTGAGTGGGTGCTTCTTCGATAAAGAGCCCCTGTCAACCGCCCTTATTCGCCAGCTTGACTCACAGGGGAGGCGTCCTCGTGCCCTTGTGGTTGCCTCCAACACATGGAATACTCTGACTTTGCCAATCGCCGGTGTGGAAGAAGAAGTTAGCAAGATAAGCACGCTGCTTCGAAAACATGGCTTTGACGTGTGCTCGCTTTCAACAGATGAGGCAAACGAAAAGCGGGTTCGAGATGAATTGGAAGGGGGAAGCTATTTGCTCTTCCACTATGCCGGTCATGGTTCGTACAGTCCAGATTCACCGGAGGAAAGCGCTCTTTGTTTTTGGGAAGGGGCGAAAGGAAAAAGTAAAGTCAAAAAGCTCACAGCCTCTCAACTGGAGATCCTTGTTCAAAAAACCCCATTACATCTTGTTTATCTGAGCTGTTGCTGGGGAGCTCATACTGCCCCCCCAGCGGCCCTTCTCGACGACGATTTCCTGGGCGTGATGGACGGGTTGATAATGGGCGGTGTGCCTGCTGTTCTTGGCTTTCGTTGGCCGGTGAGCGACGACGGGGCTCAACTGCTGGCCCAGAGTTTTTACTCTGCCTGGCTGGATGAGGAGAAGAGGCTGGACGAAGCCTTGCGCGGGGCGCGAAGCACAGTGGCCGACCAGCTTGGACGGGATGAAAGGGCCTGGTTTTCTCCCATCCTGGCAATGCGAGCCCCAGGTTTCTGAGCCAGTTTTACGCAAATTTCACAGTTGGCACCATTGGCCTTTGATGGAGTAACGGCAATGTTATATAATATATAGGGATAATACATAATGTCGAAAGATGCATATAGAACGACGAATCCCTTTTTCCACCGCGGTCCCATCCGCGATTCGGCTTATTTCTACAATAGAAAAAAAGAGGTCAAGCGGGCCCTAGAGATGCTAGGCAAAGGTCAGAGTGTCGCGGTGATCGGCCCCCGCAAGATCGGCAAGACCTCGTTGCTTTTCCATATCTCCCAACCGGAGGTGATGCAACAGCATGGGCTTGACCCGGCTCGTCATCTCGTTGTTTATTTCAACTGCGAGGGCTTAGGAAGCATAAAGCTGGAAGAGTTCTATGCTTTGATTTTGGAAGAAATAGCGGGTCGAGCCGCTCAACATGGAGTTCATCTCGCTATTCCCGAACGCCCAACCTCTTATCTGGAATTCGAACGCGTCCTCCGCAAGGTATTCAAACAGAAATTGAAACTGGCTTTACTCTTGGACGAATTCGAGCTCTTGGGCGAAAACCGAGAATGGGGCACGGAGCTTCTCCGTGGATTGCGAGCTCTGGCTACCAAGTTCGACATCGCCCATCTCACTGTCTCCCAACGTCAGCTACCGGCATTTACTGAACATTCCCCCTTCTTCAACATCTTTCTCCTGTTAAAGATGGGCCTTTTCGACGAATCAGAGAGTCGAGAACTGATTGAGGAGTCTCTGACAAAAGCAGGAGCCATGTTCCCCCCGGAAGCCATCAACCGCATCCTTGGGCTGGGCGGGGGACATCCTTTCTTTCTGCAGGTGGCCGGCTACTGGGCCTTGGAACTCCAGGCTACGAAGGGAGCCCCTCTGGAAAGCAAAGACTTTCACATCCTGGCTCAGACTGTGCGTGGTCAGGTCGTATCCCACTTTGAATACTATTGGAGACAGCTCACTCCACAAGAGCGGTATGTCTTGGCTGCTCTGCCGTTCACGCAAAGCGAGGAGATATACCGGGAGCAGTTGGAGGCACTGGCTTGTCTCTGCCTGATTGTCAAGGAGGACGGTCGGTATAGGTACTTTTCGCCACTGTTCCGTGATTTCGTGCGCCGTCAAGAGGTGGAGAACCTCCTGCAGGCTGAGCCATTTGTCCTTACTCTGACCCACCAGCGTACACTGTTAGGGGAGGAATCTCTGCCCCTGAGCGCAACGCAATTTAACCTCCTAAGCTACTTGATGGAACGTCAAGGCCAGGTAGTGAGCAACGAGGAACTGGACCGGGAAGTGATGTGGACATCGCCAGAAGAACAACAGAAGTACGAGTACTTGGGCGATGGACGGCTGAAATCAGCCATAAGAGAGCTCCGTCGAGCTTTGGGAGACAAAGCAGACTGTATCGTCAACAAGCGGGGGGTAGGATACATGTTCCAAATCCTGGCAGAAGAATAGTCCGGGCAGTTCCATATACCTCCACCTCTACTCTACTATCTTCTTAAACGTCCTCTCTGCGCTCTACATCTTCTGATCGCCCCCGGCCTCTGCTTGCCGGGGTTCACTGTCTCCGGGAGGTTGAAGTGATTGGAGAGAATCCCTATTACCATCGTGGCCCTATCAAAGAGGCGAGATTTTTCTATGACCGTGCTCGGGAGACAGCCCTCGCATTGCAGATGGTCAAGGGGGGACAAAGCGTCTCGGTGATTGGGCCGCGTCGCATCGGCAAAACGTCCTTCCTGTTCCATCTGTCCGATTCAACGGTAAGAGTCGAGAACGGCTTTGCCTCGGAGCAATCGCTCTTCGTCTACATTGACGGCGAGATGTTGGGCGGCCTATCCAGCTCGGACATTCTTCGCGTCGTGCTCCAGGAGATTGTAGCTCAGACTGACAAGGGAAGGGTGGCTATTCCCCAGGTTGTGGATTATCGTTCATTCGAGCAGGCAGTCCGTGAGTTGTTTAAGCCTGGACAGCAATTGGTTTACCTCATTGATGAATTCGAATGTCTGGGCAAAAACCCAAACCTGGACGCTGACTTCTTTTCTTTCCTCAGAAGTCTGACCGTCCATTATAGTATCGTTACAGCTTCCCAGGCCCCTTTGTTAGCTCTCATAGAAGAAGGACAGGTCGGTTCACATTTCTTCAACGTCTTTGTGCCCATTCACTTGGGCCTTTTCAGCGAAGATGATGCCCGCCAGATGATCCGTAGGCCGTCACAGGCAGCAGGGGTAGAGTTTTCCAAGAGCACAGAGGATTTCATCCTTGATTTGGCCGGAGCCCATCCCTTTTTCCTTCAGATCACCTGCTTCTACGCCTTCGAGTTATCTCGCGAGTATCCCTCTTTCGGTGAGCAAGCACGCAGGCAATTGGAAGAACACGTACAGGCGGATTTAAAATATCATTTTGAATACTTTACACGCAGGTTGAGCGAGGAAGAGCGGCGTATTTTAGCTCGCCTTCTTGAGGCTGGGCACAGTGAAACCTCAACTACAGCTTTGGAAGACCTTGGACGTAAATGTCTGGTTCGTCGATACGACGGCAGACACGTGCTCGTCTCACAGGCGTTCGCTCGTTTTGTCAAGCAGCAGATTGCCACCACCCTGGCTGCGGCTATCGAGGAAGGCGACCGGCGGATGGCGACCGTGCTCTTTGCTGATGTAGTCGGCTTTACACCTATGACCGAGCAGCACATACCCGAGGAGATCCTGGCCATTATGAAACCTGCGCTGCAAATGTTTGTAGATGTGGTGGACCGCCACGGGGGAAAGGTAGCGAACTTTGGCGGGGACAGTGTCATGGCCCTATTTGGTATCCCTACAGAGCAGCCAGACGATGCCATCCGCGCGGTACGTGCTGCCCTTGAAATCCAGGCCAATGTGGCCGAATATGCCCATGCGCTCAAACAAAGCGAAGGAATTGACTTTGCAGCCCGGGTTGGGCTTGATACCGGCGTCGTGGTATTGGGAGAAATTGGCGGAGAACAACGTGCAGAGTTTACAGCTCTCGGAGATGCTGTGAATCTTGCTCAGCGTATGGAAACTCAGGCAGAGCCCGGTACCATTGTCATCAGCGACCACACCTATCAGCAGGTTCGTGGTTGGTTCAAGACAGAGTCCCTGGGGCTTGTACCAGTCAAAGGGAAATCCAGGCCCGTAAAGGCCTACCGAGTTCTGGGAGAAAGGGCCCGCAAGCGTTAACCTGCGAAAGTCGGGATGCGGATTGTTACCAGAGGTGGCAAGAGTCGGCGGCTTTGTCAGGCCAACAAGGCCAAAACGATCCCACCCGCCATGACCGAGCCAATCTACCCAGTTGTGTTGACTCCATGGCTTGCATCAACACAAAGTTGGAGAAATCCTCTTCCTGGGCGAACCTCTGCACCACCCGCACCGACTATGCCTGCGGCCGGATCGGGCCGTACACGATCTTGGCCCTCCTGATGATCGCCTACAGCACCTGGTTCCTCACCCGGCGCCGCACGCGGCAGCAGTTCCAGCGGTGAGAAGCCAGCCAGTCGAACAAAAAGGCTCCCGATTCTTGACGAATCGGGAGCCTTTTGCTATTTGTCACGCCTGGCGCGGCGGCTTCTCTTTCAGCCGGTCCTCCATCCACGCCGATTCCTCGTCAGAGAGGGAAACAGGCGGTGGCCGGTGGTAGTCTATGAAATCCGCGTAGCCGCCGTTGTCGTAGCAGCGAGCAAAAACCGCCTGCAAGTCCAGCACCACGTCCGGGTCGGGCTCCCGGAGCGGTACGCTGACGCGGGGCAGCCGCCGCTGCAAGGGAACGGGGTACAGCTCAAACTGGTAGCGTTCCGGCTTGCGGTTCACACAAACCAGGTAGCGATGCGCTTCCAGACCGGTTCGTGCCTCCTCCGTGATGGCCACCGTGAGCAGCCCCTCAGAGAGCAGGTCTATCTCGATCAAGTGGGCCGGGCTGTCCAGCACCTCTTGCTGCTTGCGGCGGTAGAGGCGGTGCCCTTCGCCGGGCGACTTGTTGGCCGGGCTCAACACCTCGATGACAGTCACTACCTCACCCCCGGCGGTGTGCACGATTTCGACGAAAGGCTCGCGGTATTCCGTGGGCGGGATGGCCACCCGAACCGGCGTGTCCGCCTCGACGACAGTCGTTTTGGTTCTCGTGGCAGCCATGCTCAGCGGCGACGGCTCGCGGACGGAGCGGCCTACCAGCACCACGTCGGGGTACAAGGTGTGGTACGTCTCGACGACGTAGAGGCGCTCGCCGATGCGGGCGTGATAGCGCGGCCGCACCGCCGGCTGGAGAACGTCAGCAATATAAGTGATAAGGCGCTGGTGCACGTCCGGCCACAGGGACGGCGCTTCCAGGTAGGGATCTATGCCAGGGAAAGGACTGGGCATCACTCACCTCTCGTTCCAGGCAGACGGCTGTCTTGAATCCATTCTACCACAGTCCACAGAACAAAGTCAAGACATCCTCCGCTGCTTCTGCCAGCGCACCGAAAAGGGTGTCTGCCTCAATAACGGCTCACTCTTGCAACTCGACGATCAACTCGTGGATGCGATCCAGCCCTGCCCGGAGGTAGCCGGGCGGCAGGCCAAAACTGATCCGCAGGTAGTGATCCATGCCAAAGTGGTCCCCCGGAGCGATGAACACGCTCTTCTCGTGCATCAACCGCTCTACCAATTCGGTCGAGTTGACGTCGAGATGATAACGTGTAAAGGCGATGGCCGCCGCCTGGGGCGGGACCAGGGTAAAGGTTCCCTCGTGGCTTTCCTGCCATCCATCCAGAATGGGAAAACCCTGGCGGATGTAGTTCCGTGCTCGCCGGATGAGACGGGGCCGCACCTGGGGAGACAGCGCGATGGCCGCCAGTTTGTTGGCCAGGATGGTGGTGCTGATGGTGATATATTCATGGCGAGCCCAGATGTCATCCACCGTGTCCGCCGGCCCCACCACCCAGCCAATCCGCAGCCCCGGCAAACCGTAAGCTTTGCTCAGGCTGTTCATAGCCAGCACTCTGTCGTACCGGCCCCAGAAAGAGGGCGTCTGGGTGTCGGTCAGCCGCTCCGCTCCGCTGTAGACCTCGTCGGCCAGCAGCCAGGCCCCGACCCCCTCGGCGGCGGCCACGATGGCCTCCATCTCTGCCTCAGTGAGAATATAGCCCGTAGGGTTGTTTGGGTTGCAAACGGCAATAAGCTTTGTCCTCTCTGAGACGACCTCGCTCAACTCGTCCAGGTCGGGAGCCCAGCCACGGTCTTCTTTGAGACGAAAGGCCCGCGCCCGCAAGCCAAAGTTGTGGGCGAGGCCCCAGATCTGCATATAGTTGGGCAGCATCA
>CAYNKW010000129.1:0-3262 GCA_964397845.1 uncultured Anaerolineae bacterium | reverse complement strand
TCCACGATGTTTTCCCATTTGGACATCATGCGTTCCATGTCGAATGGCTTAAATGTACTCATGCGATTCCTCCTATTTGTCCTGTGCTATGGTTCACTCTTGTTCAAGTTTTTCTTTCACCCATCCAAAGACCTCGTAAATCACCTTGACCGCCGCAAAGGCCGTGATGTTGGCACAGTCCAGCGGCGGGGCAACCTCCACGATGTCCATGGCGCGGACGGGCAGCCGGGTAAAGACAATCCGTAGCAGCTCCAGCAACTCGCGGGTGGAGAGGCCACCCGCTTCCGGCGTGCCGGTGCCTGGGGCGTGGGCCGGATCGAGGCCGTCAATGTCCAGCGTAAAGTAGACCGCGTCCACGCCCTGAAGTTGGGTGACCACGTCTTTGGCCACCGCCTCAATCCCACGCCGATAAACGTCGCGGGCAGTGTGGACTCTGATTTCGGGATGCTCGGCCAGAAAGACCCGTTCATCGCCTATCCAGGAACGAAGGCCGACGAGGACCAGATGGCGTGGTTCGACGTTGGACAACTCTAGCACGCGGCGCTCGGTGCAGGCGTGGGACCAGCGGTGGCCTTCGAATTCGTCCATCAGGTCGGGATGGGCATCAAAGTGGAGGACGCCGAACCGGCCGGTCACGGCTTTGCTGAAAGCGGTGACCAAAGGGATGGTGACAGAGTGATCGCCGCCCAGAAACAGGGCAAAGGGATGCCGCAGCACCCGAGCCGCCTGCGCCTCCACGGTGGCAAAGTATCGCTCCCAATTTAGGTCAACAAACACATCGCCGTAATCTCGGACGCGCAGCCCAGCGAGGGGATGTCCCTCCTCGGTACCAGCCGTGACGTGGGGCGTGATCTCGCGCATCCTTGCCGGGGCGAAGGATGCGCCCTTGCGATAACTGGTAGCGCCGTCGAAAGGCACACCCAGAACGCCGACCTCGGCGGCGGGGTCGTCGCTGGATAGCCCGCTCCAGAGCCGGCGGTGGGCAGGACGGATAGCGCCAGATTGGGTCATAGAGCAGCTCATTTCAACTTGGAGGGATCGAAAGTTGATCCAGTATCTGTTGAACGGTGGGCCGGTCGTTGGCATGCTGGCCTACGTAAGACCAAACGACAAGGCCGTCCTCCTCCACAATAAAGACCGAAGGCGTGGCCAGGTTGTCGTTGAGAAGATTATAGACGCTGTAGGTGCTGCTGACGGCGTGGTCGGCATCGGCCAGAAAAGGGTAAGGAAGGTTAAGGCGCTTGACTGTGCTTTGCACTCTCTCTTGCGGCGCCACCACCAGGGCAAGAATTTCGGCGTTCTGTTCCTGAAACCGGAGGTAATCGGATTGCAACTCGACGAGTTGCCTGTAGCAGCTCCCTCAACCGGTGGTGCGCAAAAAGACAATGACCACCCGACGCTGGTCTCGATAATCGCTCAGGCTGACTGGCCGTCCATCGTAGTCAAGCAGGGTAAAGTCGGGGGCAGGCTGGCCCACCGTGGGCGAGTCGGTGTGAGTAGTGGGCGTAGGCAGAGGGGAAACCAGCACAGGCGTAGTAGTAGGGGTGGGGGAAGGCGGCGGAGATGGAGTGACGGTGGGGGTGGTAGAAGGTGGTGGGGATGGCGTGGCGAGGGGCGACGCCGCCAACGATGTGGCCGTGGGGACAGGCATGGACGCGGGCAGCGAAGGTTGCAGACCGCGTGTATCTATCTCGACGCCGACCCGGGCGCGATGGGTCTGCAGCCAGTCGGCCAGGGCATTTTCCTGCCCCTCGGCGGGCACATCAGCCCACACCACCTCAGCCAGGTAGCGTTCGACGGTGAGTAGGTGGGCGATGGCTTCGACCCCGATCTCTCGATTGAGGCCGATGGCAGCCATTTCGGCCGCCACCTGGTCTTCGGTCAGACCCCAATTCGCCAACAGGAGCGTGATGTGTACTTTGGCGTCGGCTTCGCTGGCGGCGATCCCCTCTTTGGCGGCGGCGGCCAGGATGAGGGCGTCGTTGACCAGCCTGTCCAGTGTCTCGCTGGCGGCCGGGGCCGGCTGGCCGGAGAGACGGCTCATGAGCGCGTCCAGGTAAAAGGCCACGGCCCAGTCGGCGAAGGTGATGTGCTGCTCGCCGACGCGGGCCACGACCTCCTGCGCCGGGTCGGGCGTCGGCGTGGGCGGGACCGGCGTCGGCAGTGGCGCGCCGAGACCTTTGAGCAGCAATAACACCGCCACAAAGGCCGCGCCCAGAGGTACGAGAAAGATGAGCAACCGATTGGTGCGCTTGGGTTCGTCCATGAAAAAGTCCTCAAGTAGTGTAATTCGGATAGGTGCTTAGAGTTTGCTCTCTGCGTGTCGCTTGCCCAGCTTCTCCAGCATGTCGGCCGTCATGGCCGCCAGGTCGTAGCTCGGCTGCCAGTCCCATTCCTCTCGGGCGGCGCTGTCGTCGAGGGATCGAGGCCACGAGTCGGCGATGGCCTGCCGGTAGTCGGGCTCATACTCGACCGTGAATTCGGGGATGTGCTTCTTGATCTCGGCCGCCAGTTCCCCGGCCGAGAAGCTCATGGCCGCCAGGTTGAAATCGGAGTGGTGTCTGAGTCGCGAGAGGTCCGCTTCCATCAGGTCAATGGTGCCTTTGATGCAGTCGGGCATGTACATCATCGGCAGCACTGTATCCTCTCGCACAAAGCAGGTATAACGCTTGTGCTTGATGGCCTCGTAAAAGATGTGCACGGCATAGTCGGTGGTGCCGCCGCCCGGCGGCGTCTCGCTGCTGATGATGCCCGGATAGCGCACCCCGCGCACGTCTACCCCAAAGCGGTGGAAGTAATAGTCACACAGCAGCTCGCCAGCCACTTTGGTGACGCCGTACATCGTCGTTGGCCGTAGCACCGTCTCCTGCGGTGTGTCGTCGCGGGGCGTCTCCGGCCCAAAGGCAGCGATAGAACTGGGACAGAACACCCGCACCAACTCGTGCTCGCGGGCGATCTCGAGGATATTGTATAGCCCATTGATGTTCACGTCCCAGGCCAGTTGGGGCTTTTGCTCGCCGGCGGCCGAGAGAATGGCCGCCATGTGATGGATGGTGTCAACCTTGTATTTCTCGACGACCGCCTCGACGGTTTCCCTTCTGGTCACGTCAATGAACTCGAAAGGGCCAGACTCGCGCAGTTCGTCGCCGGGCTTTGTCTTGTGGCCAGTCGCCACCACGTTGTCATTGCCGTACCGTCCCCGGAGAGCCAGGGTCAACTCGGATCCGATCTGGCCACACGCGCCCGTCACGAGAATCTTTTT
>CAYNKW010000128.1:6120-10831 GCA_964397845.1 uncultured Anaerolineae bacterium | reverse complement strand
GTGAGTTTGGTCTCTTGTCCTGGCTGCAGGGCCAGTTCCCACTCCAGGATGCCCAGGTCGGTTTGCTTATCCGGCTTGGGCAGGATTTCCTCTGGCCGGACTTTGATGTCCTCGTGGCTGGAGACAGGCACCTGATCCTGGATGATGATTTTTTCGGCCTGACGGCGCAGGTTCTTGACCTCGATCTGGTAGGCGTAGCGCAGACGGCGCTTGTCGCCTATCAGTCGCTTGTCTACCTGGTGGGTCACCAGCTTTCGTTCCACTTTGACCCGCTCGTCGGCGCCGAGAAAGACCTTGAACGACTCGTTGGGCGCGACGTGTTTCAATTCCGTGGTACCGACGAATTCGTTGCCGTAAAAGATGTTGGCCGAACCGGGCAGCAGGACGAACTCGGTGTCGTTAGTGACCGTGGCCCGGCGGTAGGCGGCCGGCACCAGCCTGGGAGCGGTGAGGTAGTCCAACTCTGGTGACAACGACAGGGTGGCGACGGAGGTCTTGTGTGGGGAGCCGTCGGAGGGGACGTCTACGGATTGGGGGACGGCAAAGGTCACAGCCGCGCCTTCCCGGCTGACTTCCGCCTGGGCGATTTTTACTTCCATAGGATGCTCCTCTGCCTTCGCAAAGAAAGCGAGTTCGGCCTCGGGCGGGGCTCCTGCTTTTTCTTCTGCATCAAACTTGGCTGTTCTTCTTCGTGCCATCTTGGGGCTGGGCGCGGCCATAGGCCGGGGCGGCGTGTAGGCTTTCACGTACCAGGGATCCAACTCTGGCAGCGTGGCGCTGAGAGCCGGGCGGGCGGTGGAGAGTATCAGGTTCACGCCACTCCAGTCTTCGCCGCTGCGTTGGGTGACCTGGGCCAGGTAGCTGATTTCAACGGCTGCCTCGTCGTCTTTGCCATCCTCGCCTCCCTCGGTGAGCCGCAGATCGTAGAGGGGTGTCCAACTGGCGTTGCTGACGACGTAGGTCAATTCGATGTCCAGGTCGCCGGCGGCTAAGGTTTCGACTTCGACGCCCGCCGTGTAGCGTTGGCGGGGGCGGGCGCTGCGGATTTGTTCCAACTCGCGCTGTAGTTTTGCCTTCTGGCGGGCCAGCTCGCGCTTCTCGACGGTGATGGCGCGCAGACGATCCTGGGCCCCGATGCTGTGCTGTGTGAGGAACTCGAGCAACTCGGCGCTTTCCTTCAGGCCAAATTTGCCATAAGCCAGGCCCTTGCCGTAGCTTTCGCCCTGTTCGGCCAGGCCGTTGAGAAAGCCGAGACTGGCTTTGAGCACGCTCTCTTCGTCGGCGAGGGCGGTTTCTTTGTCTCCGATCTCTTCGATGCGGTGCTCCAATTCGGCAGCACTGGCGGAGGGCGTCTCGGTGAAAAAGGTGCGGCGCACGTCCACGCCGCCCAGCCGGGCGCGGGCGGTGCCCCGTCCTGAGACGCGCACCGACTCTGGCGAGAGGGTCAGCGGCAGTTCCTGGATCTCCAGGCGATGCTGGCCCGGCTCGACGTGCATCTGGCCCGTGTGGGTCACGCGGGCCCGGTCGGGATAGACGGTGACGGCGGTGATGGTCGTTTCCAGTGGGGTGGTCATGGTGGCCTCCTACTTATCTTTATATGCCCAGCGCCCGTTTGACGCGCTTGTCTTTCAGGGCGCGTATGGCTTTTACAGGCAATAGGATGTGAACCGTGCTGCCAGGACAGCGTTCTTCGTCGTACCCTTCGCTTTCCACCCATATTCTGCCGCCGTGCGTTTCGGTGACGCCTTTGGCGATGGCCAGACCCAGACCGGGGCCGCCCCCTTTGAACTTGGTCTTGCCAGTCGAGTGGAGGGCTACTTTGCCGATCTGGTAGAACTTTTCAAAGATGCGCTCGTGATGTTCGGGGTCAATACCGATACCAGTGTCCGTGACCGTGATCTCGATAAAATCCACGCTGCCCGTTTCTTGGGCAGGTAGCGGTTGTCCGGCGATGTCTATGCGTCCACCATCGGGCGTGTATTTGATAGCATTGCCGATCACGTTGACGAACACCTGATGCAGGCGCTGGGCGTCACATTCGACCTGGGGAAGTTCGTCCAGGCCAGCCGTAGTGACCCTATGTTGCCGCTCGACTATTGCTTCCTCTAATTCGACCAGGGCCAGGCGGATCACGCGAGCCGGCGAGGCTGGCGTGAGAGACAGGGTCAACACCTCTGTATCTATCATTGAGACGTCTATCATATCCTCGATGATGGTCTTGAGTCGCTCGATGCCGGTGCTGATGCCCTGCACCATCGCCACGTCCTGGGGGTTCTGCTGGCCAACGGATTCCTTCAGAATGTTGGTATAGCCCTGGATGAGCGTCAGCGGTGTTTTTAGTTCGTGCGCCGCGATGCTGATGAAATCGGATTTGGTGTGGTCCAGGTCTTCTAGATCGCGCATGGCACGTTCCAATTCTTCGGTGCGTTGCTTCACCCGTTGTTCCAATTCCTGGTTCAGGCGGATGAGCTGGTCGTAAAGGCGGGTGGTTTTGATGGCGATGGCCGCCTGCTCGGCCACTGAGCGTACCATGTCAATGGTCGAGACGTCGAAAGGATGGGCACTGGAGTGCCCATCCACCGTGATGACACCGATGGCTTTCCCTTCACTGATGAGGGGCATGGCCAGCGCCGAGCGCATTTTGAAATGGTCGCCCAGCGGGTCTTTGAGCGGGCGGCCGTCGGCGCGATCCTCTATCAATTGATGCTCGCACCGCCGAAAGGCTTCCGAGACGAAAGAGCGTTTGGCAGGTGACAGGGCGAGACCTTCCAGTTGCTCTGCAGCGCTGCCACGAGCCACGGCAACGACAAGCGTCCGGCTTTCCCCAGCCAGCCAGATGGCACAACGATCTATGTTGGCTGCGGCGGCCAGGTGTTCGGCGATGAGACTCAGCGTTTGTTCAGTCTCAACCGTCCGGCCCAATTCTCGCGAGACGTTATACAGGGTGCGAAGCTGCATCAGCGAGCGGTTGGCTTCCTCGTTGGCTTTGTGCAGACTCTGCGCCATCAACTTGGCTTCGGCTAGCCGCTCGTTGAGGATGCCCTCAGTGAGGTCGGTAAAGCTGCGCACGACGACAGAGATGGATCGATCCAGCAAGGGCTCCAACGCGCCAGTGATGGCCAGGGCCTCGTCCGGCGGCTCGGTGGCGGCTGCGTGCTCGCGGACGGCAATTCGTAGTTGCTGCGGGACGAGGAGAACTTCGTCAATGTTGTACGCTTGCTGCACGCGCTCAAAAACCATCTCTTCGAGAAGTGTATGCAACGTCGCAAGTATTCCCGTCCTCGCTGCTTCTACCAGATTGTCGTAGAAGGACAACAGGTGATGCTGTTTGAGCTGTTGCGTGCTCAAAAGGCGGTCTTTTTCGCTGCCCAGAGCACGCACCTCTCGCACCCAGCGAGGCAGGATATGAGCCTCGTTGTCTTTGAGCCAGGCGGCCAGTTTTCTATCTCTTATGATGGCCTTTGTTGTTCTCACTGCCATTATTGCCAGCTTCCCCCTGATTCCAGGAACAACTCCAGGACTCTGCCCACGCGCTCCAGACTGGCGGGAGCCACCTTGTCGGCGGTGTCCTTGGTGGTGTGCCAGTAGGGATAGTCAAAGTCTATGATGTCAACTGCCGGGATGCCGATGTCGAGGAAGGGGCGGTGATCGTCTATAAGGTGGTGTTTGACGTTCGGCACAAAGGCCGATTCGTAGCCCAGGTTGCGAGCTAACGACCATAGCCGCTCGCTCAACTGGGTATCCGAGAACCCTTCGTAGTAGAGTTGCTGGTCGGCATCACCTACCATGTCCACGACGATGACGAACTCGGGCCTGGACGTCAGTTCTGGCAGGTTCGATTGCGATATATGCGATAGATCGTGAGCCAGCGCACTGGCGCCGACGGAGAAGGGCCAACCATCCAGCCGGCCCCGATCCTCGGCGTCGAAAAAGACGAGCCAGATTTCGTGTCCCGTTTTCTCCACCTCCAGGACGCGGGCCAGTTCCAGCAGCACCGCCACGCCGCTGCCGCCGTCGTTCGCTCCCATGATCCATTGATCGCGCTCGCCTTCGGGGTTATGGTCGGCGTAGGGGCGCGTGTCATAGTGCGCGCCGAGCATCGCCACCGGACCTGTCCTGAGCCCTTCGTCCTGCTCAGGACCGGGCCCAGCCGAAGGGCCGGTGCCGCGTTGGCCGATGATGTTCCGTCCTTTCACGTCACGGTAAGTGAACTCGTGGACGACGACCTCCCAGCCCATGTCCTCGAGTTGGGCGATGAGATAGTCGCCGGTGGCCCAGCCCGCCTCCGAGCCGGTGGGGCGCGGGCCTAGCGCACATTGCTCCAGCACAAAGTTGTAGGCCGAGTCGCCGTCAAAGGCCAGGTCGCCCGCCTTGCCGAGGGGCACATCTGGCGTGGGAAGGGGGGATGTCTCGGTCGTAGCTGTCGGCGATGGGACGGCGGTGGATGTCGGGGCCGGCGTAGGCGTGGCGATGGGCGACGTCTGGGTGCTGGATGTGGCAGTCGGCGCCGGCGAAGGGCTCTCCGTGGGAAGTGCTACGGTGTTCGTCGGCTCTGGGCTGGGCTGCTTACAGCCGGTCACCCAGAAGATCAGAGCCAGTGCCAATGTGACCAAGATGCACAGGTGGAATCTGTTGGTGATTGAATTTCGTTGTGTCAAAGTTTTTCCTTTCAATGCGAACTGTCCTCAGCCAGTATGCCGCCGGCAGAACT
>CAYNKW010000128.1:1830-6020 GCA_964397845.1 uncultured Anaerolineae bacterium | reverse complement strand
CGATCCGGTGGAAAAGGCAATTTTCATAGGAAAGTGACTCAATGTTTTAGAGAAAGACATCATGCCCAAGGGCTGCTACGGATAGCCACGCAGCACGAGGGGCAGGAAGACCTGGCTATAAGTCTTTACCGCGTCCGGTACCTGCACGCTGCCGGTATAGCCGCAGGTGTCGGTCACCGTCAAGGCCACCGTGTAGGCACCGGTGGCGGCATAGGTGTGGCTGACGACCTGACCTGAGCCAGTCCCCCCGTCGCCAAAGTTCCACCTCCAGTCTACGATGGGGCCACTGTCTGTAGTACTGGTATCGGTAAAGGCGACCGTCGTGTTGGGGGGAACGGAGACAGAGATGGGAGTGAAGGTCGCCACCAGGTTGGGCGCCTGCACCACTGTCGTGACTGTTGCTCCCCACAGGCTGCTGATCCCTTCAGCGCAACCGGTCACACGGTAGGCGCTGTTGACCAGCGGGCCTGTGCAGGCAGTGACGACGAAGGTGACCCCGGCCGTGTCGTTCGCTGGCACCGTCAGTCCGCTCCAGGTGACCGTCCCGCCGCTCTCCCCGCACGTCCCCCCCTCACAGCCGGCGTAGTTGGCCCCTCCGGGCAGCGCATCGGTGATGACCAGTGTGGTGGCCGTCACGTTGCCGGTATTCGAAACACGGATGGTATAGGTTAGTGGCAGACCGGCCACCACGCTTGAGGCCGCGGTCTTGCTGATGGAGAAAGCCGGTGCCAGAACCGTCAGCGTGGGCCGGGTCGTGTGGGTCACGCCGCTGCCGGTGCCGGTAATGGGCAGCCTATGGTCTCCCGGTGGTGTCGCCAGTGCAGTGGTGATCCGCAGGGTGCTGGTGATGCTGGAGGTGATGGTGTTGTTGCTCCAGGAAGCGACCACGGCGGAGGGCAGTCCGCCCACCGACAGGGTGACCGGGGCGGTGAAGCCAAACGTAGGTGACAGGCCGACGGTGTACATCGTGGCCTGGCCCGCCGTGACCCGCTGCCAGGTTGGCGTGATAACGAGTGCAAAGTCGGGGGAAGGCGTGGGGGTATTCTGTACGGCGCCGGCGACGTTCAGTTTGCCCCAGCCCCAGCCGTCGTTGGGCGTAGGGCCGCCGTGGGTGGTCGCCTCAGTCCAGGTGTCGGTGATGGCGGTGGCGTGGATGATGCTGATGACCTGAGTGGGTGTGAGGGTGGGGTTCTTCTGTAGCATCAGCGCCACCGTCCCGGCCACGTGTGGCCCGGCTGCGCTGGTGCCGCCAAACCATTGGTACTTGCCGGTGGCGCTGGCGCCGCTGCTTCTCGACTCGGCGGCGACTACCTCAAATTGGCCGCCTGGTGCGGCAATGTCCAGGGCCCGCGCCCCATCCACCCGCGAGCCCCGGCTGCTGAAAGAACTCAGGTCGCCCACGGAGACGGTATCGAACCCGGCACGGGTGCTGTACGAGCCGACAGTCACGGCTCTATCGGCAGTGGCAGGCCAACAGACGGTCCTGGTCTCGTTGGGATTGGCCCAGACCATCCCCCCAGCCCACTGGTAGGCGTTGTCGGTAATGTAGGCATAGACAGTCAGTGGGGCGCCGGATGGGTTGTCAGCCTGGACCAGCCAGTTACCGCTGAAAATCCCCCCGGAGGCATTGATCCAGATGTCATACTTGGCCGTGTCACGGCTGGAGTCCAGTCGCCGGTACCAAATGGTATCGCTGCTGAGGGGTATCAAACCCCAGTTGTTCCCCGTGGTAGCGGGCAGCGTCACGCTGCTGCCATAGGGTGCGGTGATCGTGTACGTCACATTGACGCCAGGATTTTGCCATAGGAAAGCCATGTAAGCCCAGGATCGAAGAGTCAGCGGCGGCATGGTGGCGGTGAAGACGTGAGAGCCACCGGCGGGGATGGTTTCGGAGTCTTCCTTGTTGCTCCCGGCCAGGTTTCCGGCCGGCACCACCTGGACGATGCCGTTGGCTGCCTGCGCGTCTATCGCTTGCTCCAGGTTGGAACTGCCGTCCAAAAACTCGCCGATCCAGGCGCCGAATTCATAGAGCATGACGTTGGCGCCGTTGTTGGCTGCCCAGGGGACGTAGGTTGTCCAGAGGTTGTTGTTCTGGTCTGCGGAGAGCAACTCTGCGCCGGGAGCCAGGCCGATGAAACGCCGGTTGGGGACGGTGTAGGTGCCTGTGACATTGATGACGTTTCCGCCCAGCATCACGCCGGCCACGCCAGTGCCATGGCCGTTGGTGTCGGCATCCGAGGTGATGAGATCCGCGCCCCGTAGGTGAGTTGCACCTTGCCAGTCGAGCGTAGCATAGACCTTGCTGCTGCCCAGAGCGATGAGAGACTCGCCTACATCAAGCGTGTTGTTGAGGTTGGTGTCGTTCGCCAGAAAGATCTGCTCGCCAAAGGTAGGGCTGCTCTCAGTGTAGGTAGGGACGCCGTGGTTGCGAATGCCGTCGTTGTTGGCATCGTTGTACAGCCAGTCTACGTCGGCCTCGAAAATTCCAGATGTGCCGATCGAGGCAGCAGCGGTGCCGGTTGCGTCAAAGTAGCCGAGCAGTTCATTGGTTTGTGTAAAGCTGTCGCCGCTCAGATCTACATAGTCGGTGAAGGGATCGAATTGGTTGTTGCTGTTGGCGTCAATCCAATTATACGTTCCCCCGTCGGCGCGCCAAAAGTCGGGGTGGTAGACGTCCACCCCCGTGTCAAAGTTGGCGACACGTATCCCCTGGCCGCGGATGTCCTGCCCGGCCCAGTCCTGGGTGGCCCACACCTGGTCGGCGCCGATGAGGGGGATGCTAACATCCAGAGGCGGAGCAGCCACCGGCTTGTTGAGCAGTTCGATCTGCACCACGTTTGGCTTCCGCGAGAAGGCTGCCATCTGCCCTGGCGGCACGCTGACGCCGTAGATGGCGGCAACATGGCACAGTTGGCCATCCAGGCGATGGAACTGTAGTCCCAGTTCCTGCTCCAGGGCGGCGACCTCGCCCGCAGTCAACTCATGCTCGAAGCGGACGCTGACCTGGACAGCCTGCGCCGCCCGGATTTCGGCCTGGATGCGTCCCAAAGGAGTACTGGGCGAGAAGGTGATCTGCTGCTCTTCCGCCACCAGTAGCAATGCCAGCGTTGAGCCTATCTTTTTCCACGCAGGCTCCGATGAGGCCGGTGGAGGAGAGGTGTGGTGGAACTCCGGACCTGGCGGCATGGCGGCGTTCGATTGGCGAAAGGGCAGCAGAACGGCCAGCAGCAGTCCCACGCCAAGGGTTATGGCTACAATCAATCTCTTCATTTCAAAACCTCCTGAACGTTCTGTTGGATCAGCCAGGCGGTGGGAGTAGAGTCAGACTGAGAGGGCAAGAAGACGATCAGGCTGATCGCTGTAATGATAAGGATGATCGCGATAATGATGGCCACAGTGATAATCAACACATTGCGCTCGCGGCGTTGCCGGGCGATCTGCTCCTGGTGTTCTACTTCTCGCCGCTTCCGCTCCTCTTCCCACCAGGCTTCTAATCGCTGGCGAGAGGCTTCTTCTACGTCGGTTCTTTCCTGTTGTACTGTGGAAAGTCGCCCACGCCGCCGGTCTTCCGGAGTCATCAATCGGTCTTCGATGATCCTCCTTGCCAGGTCGCCCCGCAGATCGGTGCCGCATTGCAGACAGATAAAAGTGCCTTCGGCCATGAGCGAGCCGCAGTGCGGGCATTGCTGCTGGTTCAGGTCAAACTGGACGTAGCAACGCTGGCAGGCAACCAGTCCATCGCCATAGTCGGTGAAGGCTTTGCTGCCGCAGTGGGGACACTTGAGAGCGGCTTCCTCTTCCTCTTCTTCGTCCCGTGCTTGTTGTGCCAGGGATAGCCGCTCGCGCCGCCGGTTTTCCGGAGTCATCAGGCGGTCTTTGATGATCCTCTCCGCCAGGTCGCCCCGTCGATCGGTGCCGCATTGCAGGCAGACAAAGGTGCCCTCGGCCAGGAGCGAGCCGCAGTACGGGCATTGCTGCTGGTTCAGGTCAAACTGGGCGCGACACCGTTGGCAGACGATCAATCCATTGCCATAATCGGTGAAGGCTTGACCATCGCAATGGGGGCACTTGAGATCGGCTCTCATGTTAGCTCTATCCCTTTCTGTGGAGTCGTTGATGCCAGGTGCGCTATAGAGTTTCCTTTCGTGCTGACTATTTTATCACAAAGTGTCTGTGTTGTCTATAGGCTT
>CAYNKW010000128.1:0-1730 GCA_964397845.1 uncultured Anaerolineae bacterium | reverse complement strand
TAGCATTTCCCAATTGCTTTCAGATGGGGTATAATAGGGCGCGACAAGGTGCGGAAGGGCACGACTCTGCTGATTCGTCCCCCTGAACACTCATGAGGTGGCGTAGGGTGGCAATAAAAAACAAGATGAGGAGCGGAAATGATGAGGAACAAGGTGATCGTTGCTACGGTACAACAGCAGATGCGGGTGCATGAAGACCCCGAGGCGTACAAAGCAGACGTTAAACGATTTATGCGCCAGGTCAAGAGCAAACACGCCGACATCGTAGTGTTCCCCGAGCTTTCTGGGCTGATGCTGGCTTATCCGCTCATTTCTGGTGTCAAGCGGGGGTTGCTAAAGCGAGCAGATCGGGGAGGCGCACGCCGGGCCTCACCCCTGGCTAAGGTCTTCGGGCGCGTGGCTGGCACCACTGCCGGGGCTTTGGGCGGCGGCATGCGAGGCAGCCTGATCCGCTTGCTCCGCAAGCGGCACGGTGAGTTGTTCGACTCGTACATCGGGTTCTTCTCCAAAGTAGCCGCCGAGTACGGCATGTACGTCGTCGGCGGCAGCGTTTATCTCTACGATGAAGACCTGGACGATGTGCGCAACGTCTGCTACCTGTTCGACCCTTACGGCGGGATCCTTGGCTACCAGGAAAAGCTGGTTCTGGCGCGACAAGATGAAGAGCTGTGCTCCCCCGGCGACCGCGTAACAGTCCTGCCGACAGAGTTTGGTCGCCTGGGCGTGATCATTGGCAGCGATGCTCTCTATCCAGAGCCCGCCCGTGCGCTGGCTGTGCAGGACGCAGACCTGCTGGTCGTCCCGGCCGCTTGCCCGGGGCCCGTCCTGTACCGGAAGGTGCGCGAGGCTTTTCACGCCCGGCTACAGGAGAACCAGCTTTTTGGTGCTATCAGTTTTCTGGTGGGGGCCAGTAATCTGGGAACGGGCCAGTACGCTGGTCGTTCGGCGGTGTTGGCTCCCATGGAGTTGACGAGCCGGCGCTCTGGCGTGCTTCAGGAGGTGGGCGCAGCCAACGTGGAGAGCTTTGTCGTCTCTGAATGTGACCTGGACGCATTGCGCCAGTTATGGGAAACGGCCGATCCGCCCTTGCGCCACAGGATGCCCCTTGCTTGTGGTCCGGTGTTGGCTGGTTTTTACGAGGCTGGCGGAACGGTATCTCAGGGCTACGAGGCGCCAGAGGAGACTCCGGCGGAAGAAGCTATCCCCGTGTTGCCCCCCGAAGCGGCATACGCTGATGAGCCGGCAGAGGAAGCACCAGGAGAGGAAGAAGCCGTGCTCCACATACCGGTGATGGAAGAGACAGTGGAGAAGGAATCACCAGACGAATCAGAGAGCTGGCCGTTTGAGTCTCAATGAGAAGCATGTCGGGCTCCCTGAAGCCCGAAGCACCTTACATAAGGGAAAGATTTTTGGACACGGGGGTGGGGAGAGCTTTGTGCCTGTGTACGCTCGCGACGGATTGTCAAATCCGTCGCCCGGCGGCTGGATCTGGCGATCCAGCCGGAGCAAGGTGCGACTTTTGCCCCTACTTTTTGAGAAGATACCTTGCGAAGGTTGTGAATAGCCCTGGTAACAGCGCAATTCTTGGTAGACGAGGACACCTTTCGCCTGAAAGCTGCCTCCAAACCTTCGCAAGGGTTGCCCCACCTGAATTTTCAAACACGCTCTTGGGGAGAAAAAGATGACCCATAGCGAGGTGCGTACATACGAGGACGCCCTGGCCTATTGTT